>VHCX01000024.1 GCA_016871615.1 Verrucomicrobiota bacterium | reverse complement strand
GCAAACTCCTGCGGGCTGAGGTCGGACTTCTGGAACTCCAAGACGAGTTGATCGATCTCGGATTGGTTGCGTCGGCGACGGCGTTGGATGTCATGCATCCCCGACCATCGCCTGGTTCAGACCGGATTAGGAACCATGGGGTGGGGCGCACGCTTACGAGAGGGCCGACATGGTCGAGGGGTGATGGGAGGAGACTGGTGGAGACCCTGAGGCGGGAAGGTCGTCAGGGTAGGCTGCGGCCGGGGCGGGGCAGCTCGGGCCTCGGATATCGGATCTTGGAACTCGATGTTGGCCATGAGAGGCGTTGCGGTGGGCATGTCAACGGTCGCTTGGTGCCTGCCGGGTCGGCTTACGGTCTGGGTATTATTCACTGAAACTCCTCGGCCAAGGCGGTGTCAAAAAAAATGGGCGGCAGAACGTCAAAATATGGGCGGTGTTGGGCGGGCGGTTCCGGGTTCGAGTGGTTCCTTCTCCATAAGGGTTCGCTGGCCGCAGGTGGTTTTTCTTCGGAAAGTTGTTTTTCTCGGTGATGGGTCCGAATTCGTCGCGCGGTCAGGCCAAGCTTCGCGCCTAAACCTGGGGCCTGCCCCCGTTCCTGCGGGACTGGCTGCGGTGTTGTCCGGCCGTCGTTCGGGGGTGGGGAAGCGGTGGCGCTGGGCAGCGGTTGGGACCATGCTGGGTGCATGCGGTGGGATCAGTGGCTCTGGAACATCCGGTTGTACCGGTCGCGGTCGTTGGCGCAGGCGGCGATCAAGGACGGGCGGGTGCTGGTGGATGGCGTGGCGATCAAGCCGGCCCGGGAGGCGCGCGCGGGTGAGACGGTGGCGGCACGCACCGGCGACCTGACGCGGGTCTACAAGGTGCTGGGGTTCCCGCCGCGCCGGGTGTCCGCGCCGGAGGTGGCGGCGTTCGCCGCGGACCTGACCCCGCCGGAAGCCCGCGAGGAGGCGCGCCAGAAGGCCCTCGAGCCGGGGTTCCGCCCCCGCGGTGCCGGGCGGCCGACCAAACGCGAACGCCGGCAGATCGAGCGGTGGGGCGACCTGGGTTGAGAGGCCTGGGTTGGGAGGCCTCGGTGGCGAGGCGGTCGACGCCCCGGGGCATCAGGGCCGTTGCGGGGGCACTGCCGTCGGGGGCGTTGGTGGGCCGGATGTCGGTGGCACTGCCGCTGTCGCCTGGGTGCGACGCCACAGCTCCAGGCGCTCGGCGATCTTGCGCTCGACGCCTTGTGCAGACGGCTCGTAGAAGCGGCGGAAGGCGCCCAAGTGGTCCTGGGCCACGTGGTGGCCGGGATGGTCGTGGGGGTACCGGTAGCCCTGGCCATGACCGAGGACCTTGGAGCCGGCATAGTGGCCGTCGCGCAGGTGGTTGGGCACCGCCAGGGTGCGCCCGGTCCGCACGTCCTCGAGCGCCGCGTCGATGGACCGGACCACGGAGTTGCTCTTGTGCGCGGTGGCGATGTACAGGGCCGCCTCGGCGATCGGAATCCGGGCCTCGGGCCAGCCGATCACCTCGGCGGCCTGGCAGGCGGCCGTGGCCAGGACGAGGGCCATCGGGTCGGCCAGGCCGACATCCTCGGCGGCGTGGATCATGATGCGCCGGGCGATGAAGCGTGGGTCCTCGCCGGCATGGATCATCTTGGCCAGCCAGTACAGCGTGGCGTCGGGATCGCTCCCCCGCATCGACTTGATGAAGGCGCTGATGGTGTCGTAGTGGGCGTCGCCGTCGCCGTCATAGACGATCGCCTTGCGCTGGATGCACTCCTCGGCCACCGACAGGGGGATGCGCAGGACCCCGTCGGGCCCGGGCGCGGTGGTGATGGCGGCGATCTCGAGGGAATTGAGCGCCTTGCGGGCGTCGCCGTCGGACACCCGGGCCAGGTGCTCCAGCGCGCCGGGGCCGGGTTCGATCCGCAGGTGGCCGAGGCCGCGCTCGCCGTCGGCCAGGGCCCGCCGGAGCAATGCCAGCAGGTCGGTCTCGTCGAGCGGTTTCAGCTCGAAGACCTGGGACCGGGAAACCAGCGGCGAGTTGACGAAGAAGAACGGGTTGTGGGTGGTGGCACCAATGAGCTTGACCGCGCCGCTCTCCACGTCGGGCAGCAGGACGTCCTGTTGCGCCCGGTTGAAGCGGTGGATCTCGTCGATGAAGAGCAGGGTGGGCTCGCCGGTGTTGCGCAGGCGGTGGTTGGCCCCCTGAAGCACCCGTCGCATCTCGGCCAGGTTCGACTCGACCGCGTTGAGGGGTTCGAAGCGGGCGCGGGACCGCGAGGCGATGATGCGGGCGAGGGTGGTCTTGCCGGTCCCGGGCGGGCCGAAGAAGAGCAGCGACTGGATGCGGTCGGCCTCGATGGCCCGTCGCAGCAGCAGGCCCGGGCCCAGCAGGTGCCGCTGGCCGGCGTACTCGTCGAGCGTGCGCGGGCGCATGCGCGAGGCCAGCGGGGCCGCCGCGTGCGGATGCCCGGGCTCGGCCGCCGGAGCCGGGGAGCGTCCCCGGTCACCGGCGGCGTCCGCGCCCGGATCCCCCAGCTCGAAGAGGTTCGACTGCGACACAGGGGGAAACGGTAGGGACAGGCTCCTCCGGGGGGAAGAACCCGTTGCGGTGGAGCCGTTCCGCACCGACGAACGCGATCGGTGCCGTGGTCCTGTGGTCTTGTGGTCTTGTGGTCTTGGGGCCAGAGGGGGCCCCGGGCAAGCGTGAGAGGCCGCCGAGGCAAGGCAGGTCGTTGGAGCCGCTTCCTTGAAGGGTGTCCTGGGTGTCCTCTGGGAGCCCTCGGCACGTCCTTGGTCCGGAGTTGGTCCGGAGTTCGTCTGGATTGGGCGCGTGGGCTGGGTGGAGACGAGCCGGATTTGGCGAGGGGCCCGGGCCAAAAATGAAAACGCCGCAGGTTCCGGAGAACCTGCGGCATGGAGAGATCGACGTGCGGGACCTCGGCGAGGACTCAGACCAGGGAGATCTTGTCGCCCTTCTTGAGGGTGACGACGGCCTTCTTGTAGTCGCTGCTCTTGCCGGCGGCCTTGGTCATCTGGCGGCGGGCCTTGCCCTCGTAGTTCGCCGTGTTGACCTTGGTGACCTTGACGTTGAAGAGCTGCTCGACGGCCTTCTTGATCTGCGGCGCGGTGGCGCGCCGGTCGGTCAGGAGGGTGTACTTGTTGAGTTTCTCGGACTGGAGGGCCGCCTTCTCGGTGATGCGGACCGTCTTGATGGTGTCGAAAATGGTCATGGTGATTGCCCTTTCTGGTTACTTGGCGATGCGGGCCTCGACCGCCTCGAAGCCGGCCTTGGTGAAAACCAGCTTGTCGAACTTGAGCAGGTCGTAGGTGTTGATCAGGTCGGCGGTCTTGAGCTGCACGCCGGCCACGTTGCGGCTGGCGAGGTAGGCGGACTTGTCGGCCGCGCCCAGGACCACCAGGTTGGTGTTGCCGTCGAGGCCGAGGGCCTGCAGCACGGCCACGAAGTCCTTGGTCTTCGGGGCGGCGAGCTTCAGGTCGTCGATGATCACCACGTCACCGGCCTTGAGGCGCTCGCTGAGGGCCTTGCGCAGGGCGAGGTCGCGGACCTTCTTGTTGACCTTCTTGTCGAAGTCGCGGGGCTTGGGGCCGAAGACGACACCACCGCCACGCCACAGCGGGCTGGCGAAGGAGCCGGCGCGGGCGCGGCCGGTGCCCTTCTGGCGCCACGGCTTCTTGCCGGTGCCGGCCACGTCTCCCATGGTCTTGGTGCAGGCGGTTCCGGTGCGCTGGGCTGCGTTATAGGCCACGACGGTGTCGTGGACGGCCTGGGTGCCACGGCCGTCGGCGATGAGCTCGAAGCGAACGTCGAGTTCGCCGGCGGCATTTCCCTTGGAATCTTTGATCGAGAGTTTCATGGAGTCGTTTACTCTGCGGGTCGCCATGGGGGATGCCCCATGGGTTCCCTGGGGTTATTTCTTCTTGGCGGCGGCGGCGGCCTTCTTGTCGTCCTTCTTGGCGGCGGCGCCGTCCTTGGCCTTCTTGCGGGCGTCGGTGATCTGCTTCAGGCGGGCCGAGTTGATGGAGATCTTCTTGGCCTCGCGGATGATGCAATAGTCGCCCTCGCTGCCGGGGAAGTTGCCCTTGATGAGCAGGACGTTGTCGTCGGGACGCACCTGGATGATCTCCAGGTTCTGGGAAGTCCGGCGGACCACGCCCATGTGGCCGGGCATCTTCATGCCGCGCATGACGGTGCCGGGGAAGAGGCGCTGACCGATGGCGCCCGAGCGGCGGTGCCAGCCCTTGGCGCCGTGGGTGGCGTCACCGCCACGGAAGCTCCAGCGTCCGACGACGCCCTCGAAGCCGCGGCCCTTGGTGGTGCCAATGGCGTCGACAAACTGGCCGACCTGGAAGAGGTCGGCGCCGACGGTGTCGCCCGACTTCACGTCCTTGGTGAAGTCGCGGAATTCGCGGATGCGCTTGACGCCGGCGAGCACCGGCTGTTCGCCGTTCTGGCCGGGAGCGTCGACCTTGACGCCCTGCTTGGCGAGGTGGCCGACGACCGCCTTGCTGAGGCGGCCGAGCTTCTGGTCGCCGTAGCCGAGCTGGACGGCGTTGTAGCCGTCCTTGGAGGCCTTGGTCTTGACCTGGAGCACGCGGTTGGGGCCGACATGGACGACCGTGACGGGCACGAGTACGCCATTGGAGTCATACACACGGGTATGACCCACCTTGAGTCCGATGAGTCCGAGAGGCATGGCTGGAAAACGTTAGATCTTGATTTGGATGTCGACGCCGGCCGGAAGGTTGAGCTTCTTGAGCTCGTCCACGGTCTTGGCGGTGGGATCGAGGATGTCGAGCAGGCGCTTGTGCGTGCGCTGCTCGAAGGATTCCTGCGACTTCTTGTCGGCGTGGGGCGAGCGGAGCACGGTCAGCCTCTCGATCTTGGTCGGGAGGGGGATGGGGCCCGCCACACGGGCACCGGAGCGCTTGACGGTCTCCACGATTTCGCTCGCGGAGGCGTCGATGACCCGGTGGTCGTAGGCTTTGAGTCGGATGCGGATGCGTTGTCCAGCCATTGCAAAGAACAGGTTTGGGTTTGTTGGAGGGAAAGATCAGCTGCGGGCGGCGGGGCGCTTCTTGGCGGCGTCCATCACGGTGGTGAGCACGCTGTTGGGAACCTGCTCGAAGCTGAACGGTTCCATGCTGTAGGAGGCGCGGCCCTTGGAAAGGGAGCGGATGGCGGTGGCGTAGCCGAACATCTCGGCCAGGGGCACCTGCGCGGTGAGCACGGTCTGGCCGTTTTTGGCGTCCACGCCCTGGATCATGCCGCGGCGGCGGTTGATGTCGCCGAGGATGTCGCCCTGGTACTCGTCAGGCGTGGTGGCCTCGACCTTCATGATCGGCTCGAGCAGAATCGGGCTGGCCTGGGCGAAGGCGTCCTTGAGGGCGAAGATGCCCGCCATCTTGAAGGCCAACTCGTTGGAGTCGACCTCGTGGAAGGAACCGTCCTTGATGGACACCTTGATGTCGATGACCTGGAAGCCGGCGTACACGCCGGACTTGATGGCCTCCTCGATGCCTGCATGCACCGCGGGGATGTACTCCTTCGGGATGGTGCCGCCGACGACCTTGTTGAGGATCTCCACGCCCTTGCCCTTCTCGTTGGGCTCCACGTCGATGATGGCGTGACCGTACTGGCCGCGGCCACCGGACTGGCGGATGAACTTGCCCTCGCCCTCGGCGCCCTTGGTGATGGTCTCACGGTAGGCGATCTGCGGCGCGCCGGCGTCGGCCTCGACCGAGAACTCGCGCTTGAGGCGGTCGCGGATGATCTCGAGGTGCAGCTCGCCCATGCCCGCGATGATGAGCTGGCCGGTCTCCTCGTTGGTGAAGCAGCGGAAGGTGGGATCTTCTTCGGCCAGACGCTGGAGGCCCTGGGACATCTTGTCCTGGTCGGCCTTCGACTTCGGCTCGATGGCCATGCTGATGACCGGCTCGGGGAAGGTCGGGGGCTCGAGGGCGATGTCGAAGTCCTCGTTGCACAGGGTGTCACCGGTCGTGATGTTGCGCAGACCCACCAGGGCCGCGATGTCGCCGGAGTACACGGAGTCGACGTCCTTGCGCTCGCTGCCCTGGATGACCATGAGGCGGCTGACGCGCTCGCGCTTGCGGGTGCGGGGATTGTAGATGGAGTCGCCCTTCTTGAGCTGCCCGGAATAGACGCGGAAGAACACCAGCTTGCCGGCGTAGGGGTCGGTCCAGAGCTTGAAGGCCAGCGAGCAGAACTTGGCGC
The DNA here is from genome assembly GCA_016871615.1 of Verrucomicrobiota bacterium. Taxonomy (GTDB): domain Bacteria; phylum Verrucomicrobiota; class Verrucomicrobiia; order Limisphaerales; family UBA9464; genus SXXZ01. The sequence continues at coordinate 39,348 of VHCX01000024.1, read as the reverse complement.
CGTCGTTCGGCGGCACCTCCAGCGAGTCCTCGGTGCCCGGCACGTGGCCCGTGGCCGGAGGGATGTCCAGCGGGGAGGGCAGGTAGTCGACGACGGCGTCGATCAGCACCTGGATGCCCTTCTTCTTGAAGGCGGTGCCGCAGAGCACCGGGATGAGCTCGATCTTGCAGGTGAGGCGGCGGATGGCGGCCTTGAGCGCCGGCACGGTGATGGGCTTCTCCTCCAGCACCAGCTCGGCGATGGAGTCGTCCTTGTTGGAGACCGCGTCGATCAGCTCGGCCAGGGCGGCCTGGGCCCGATCCTGATGGGCCTCGGGAATCTCGGTGATCTCGTACTTGAGACCTTCGTTGGTGATGTCGCCCTCGCCCCAGACGATGGCCTTCTGGTTCACCACGTCGATGACGCCGGCGAACTTGTCCTCGGCCCCGATGTTCAGGTAGATCGGGAAGGCGTAGGCCCCGAGCTTCTTGCGCATGTCGTTCAGCGCGTTGTCGAAGTTCGCGCCGGTGCGGTCCATCTTGTTGACGAACGCGATGCGGGGCACCTTGTACTTGGTGGCCTGGCGCCAGACCGTCTCGGACTGGGGCTGCACGCCGGCCACGCCGCAGAACACGGCGACCGCACCGTCCAGCACGCGCATGGAGCGCTCGACCTCGGCCGTGAAGTCCACGTGTCCGGGGGTGTCGATGATGTTGATGCGGTGGGCGATGCCCTCGAAGTTCTTGTGGAGCCCGGCCTCCTTCTTCTGGGTCCAGAACGAGGTGACGGCCGCGGAGGTGATGGTGATGCCGCGCTCCTTCTCCTGCTCCATCCAGTCGGTCACCGTGTTGCCGTCATCCACGTCGCCGATCTTGTGGATCAGGCCGGTGTAGAAGAGGATCCGCTCGGTGGTCGTCGTCTTGCCCGCGTCGATGTGGGCGCAGATGCCGAAATTGCGGGTGCGCTCCAGGGGATACTGGCGCAACGGGGAATTGACGGACGCGTTGATGGCCGCGGGGTCGCTCATGATGGGAAAGATCGTCTTGGGTGCAGATGAAAAACGCCCCGAATGGGCATCGGGGCGTCAGGAAAGGTGCGATATCACCAACGGAAATGGGCGAACGCCTTGTTGGCCTGGGCCATCTTGTGCACGTCGTCGCGCTTGCGGATGGCGCTGCCCTGGCCTTGGTAGGCCTCGAGCAGCTCGGTGGCGAGCGCCTGCTTCATGGGGAGGCCCTTGCGGTCGTCGGCGAACTTGACGATCCACCGCATGGCCAGCGAGGTCTGGCGGTCGGGATTGACCTCCATGGGCACCTGATAGGTGGCGCCACCGACGCGGCGGGCCTTGGTTTCGATGCGCGGCTTGGCGTTGTCGACCGCGCGCTGCACGATCTCCAGCGGGTCCACACCCGGGGTCTTCTCGGCCAGGGCCTCGATGGCACCGTAGACGATGCGGCGGGCCACGTTCTTCTGGCCGCCGTACATGACGGTGTTCACCAGGCGTCCGACCAGGACGCTGTTGTACTTGGCGTCCGCGATGACGGAACGCTTGATGGCTTGACGGCGACGGGACATACGGGGATCGGTGGAAAGGGGATCGGTGAAAGGGCGATCGGTGGAAAGCGCGGGACGGGGCGTTGTGGTTTGACGCGTTGTTGGTTCGACGCGTTACTTCTTTTTCGCGGCGGCGCCGGCCTTGGGCCGCTTGACGCCGTACTTGGAGCGGCTGACGCGCCGCTTCTCGACGCCGGCGGCGTCCAGGGTGCCGCGGACGATGTGGTAGCGGACACCGGGAAGGTCCTTCACGCGGCCGCCGCGGACCAGGACGATCGAGTGCTCCTGGAGGTTGTGGCCCTCGTCAGGGATGTAGGCGATCACCTCGTACCCGTTGGTCAGGCGCACCTTGGCCACCTTGCGCATCGCCGAGTTCGGCTTCTTCGGCGTACGGGTCATCACCTGGAGGCAGACCCCGCGACGGAAGGGGGCGTTCTCCAAGGCCGGAGACTTGGACTTGTAGTTGATCTTGGTGCGGCCCTTGCGGACCAGCTGGTTAATCGTAGGCATCGACGCCGAAAGGTTATCGCCTCCGTCTGCAGCGACGGAAACGGGGACGCGGAACTTACCAACCGAGCGGGTCCGTGCAATACGTTTTTTGAGAAAAAGGTCGGGCGGCCCGTGCCGGTCGCGTCGCGGGTGCCGTGGTTCAGGGCCTCGCGGGGCGTCCTGCGTCGGGCCGGTGCTCGATGCGGACCAGCTGAGTGTCCCGGTTGCCGACCCAAGCGGAGCCGTTCTCCAGCACGTACAGGCAGCCGTCCGGGCCGATCTCCAGGTCCATCGGGCGCATGAAGGTCATGCCCGGGCAAAAGCGTTCCATGAGCAGGCGGCCATCCGGCCCCTTGGCGATGCGGTGATCCTTGTCGAGGTGCACGGCGATGATCGAGTTGCGCGACCATTCGTAGATGAACAGCGTGCGGTCGTACTCGCGCGGCAGGCGGTTCGGGGAGGTCGATCGCCCGTCGTAGCGGTAGACCGGACCGGCGCAGGCGGTGCGACCGCCGTTGCCCACCGCGGGGAAGCGGGTGGAGGCGCCGTAGGGATACCAGAGGAAGGCGGGCTGGGCGGGCGGCAGTTCAGCCCGGCCGGTGTTGAGGCGCGAGGGGTTGACCGGGTGGGCCGCATCCCAGGCCTCGCCGCTCTGTCGGGAGGCGAAGTCGTAGCGGTGGTAGGGCCGGTTGTCGCCGCCGAAGTAGGGCCAGCCGAAGTTGCCGGCGGCCCGGGCCTGGTTGATCTCGTCGAAGCCCGCCGGGCCCCGTTGGTCGTTGGGGCCGCCGGCGTCGGGCCCGACCTCGCCCCAGTAGAGGTGTCCGGTCGCGTGGTCCACGCTGATGCGGAAGGGGTTGCGGTTGCCCATCACGTAGATCTCCGGCCGCGTCCCGGGCGAGCCCTTGGGAAAGAGGTTGCCGGCCGGGATCGTGGCCGTGCCATCGGGCTCGGGGTGGATGCGCAGGATCTTGCCGCGCAGGTCGTTGGCGTTGGAGGCCGACTTCTGGGCGTTCCACGGCTCGCGCCCGGGGCGCTCGTCGATCGGGCTGTAGCCGTCGGATTCGCCGGGATGCGTGTTGTCGCCCGTCGCGGCGTACAGGTTGCCGGCGGCGTCGAAGGCCAGGGATCCGGCCGAGTGGCAGCACTGGTCGCGCTGCGTGGGGATGCTCAGCAGGATCTTCTCGCTGGCGAGGTCGAGGGTTCCACCGCGCAGGGTGAACCGCGACACACGGTTTACGCCGGTCTTGTGCCCGTCCGGGTCGACCGGCGTCTCCGGCATGGAGTAGAAGAGGTAGATCCACGAGGTGCGGGCGAACTTCGGATCGAGGGCGATGCCGAGCAGGCCGTCCTCCAGCTCGGTGTAGACCTTGAGGGTTCCGGCAACCGTGGTGGCCCGGGTCTTGGGGTCCCAGACCTTGAGCAGGCCGGCCCGCTCGATGAAGAAGACCCGCCCGTCGGGGGCGACGGCGATCTCCATGGGGTTGACCACCGTGTCCTCGGGCTGACCGTCGCCATCCTGGTCGCGGTCGGTGTCGAGGATGACCTTGTGGAAGGCACCGTCGGTCTGCGGGCCCGACGGCTTCGGGTTGGGTTTCAGGTCGGCGCCGAGGGAGGGCGGGCAGGCACTGAGGGCGACGAGTGCCAGGGCCGCGGCCCGGGCGAGGAAGGCCAGGCGACGCAGCACCTGGAGGGCTTGGGACAGGACTTGGGACAGAACTTGGGACAGGGCTTGGGACAGGGCTTGGGACAGGGCTTGGGACATCAGGGGCCAAGTCAACCGGAGTCCCGCCGCCGAGGCATCCTTTTTTGCAGGCCCCGGTCCCGCCCGTTCGCCCGCACCGGGTGGCATGCGGGGCTCTCGAGCCAGTTCGGCCGGCCAAGCCCTCAGGAAGCCCGGCGCTCGCGGTGGCCGCACTGGGCCTCGTGCCGGAGCGCGTGGTCGATGAGCGTCAGGGCCGTCATCGACTCGACCAGCGGGACCGCCCGGGGCAGCACGCAGGGGTCGTGGCGACCCCTTCCGCGCAGCGTGGTGTTCTGGAGGTGGATGTCGATCGTGTCCTGCGGGTGCATCACGGTGGCGACGGGCTTGAAGGCCACCCGGAAGTGGATCGTGGCTCCGTTGGAGATGCCTCCCTGGATGCCGCCCGAGCGGTTGGTGGGCGTGACGATGCGGCCGTCGGCGTTGCGGAAGGCGTCGTTGTGCTCCCGGCCGGTGAGCAGCACGCCCTCGAAGCCCGAGCCGATCTCGAAGCCCTTGGTCGCCGGCAGCGAGAGCATGCCCTTGGCGAGGTCGGCCTCGAGTCGGTCGAAGACAGGGTCGCCCCAGCCCACCGGAACGTTGCGGGCCACGCCCAGGATGATCCCGCCCACGCTGTCGCCCTCGCCACGACGCTCTTCGATGAGGCGGATCATTGCCGGCGCCGCCTCGGCGTCGGGGCAGCGCAGGATGTTCGACTCGATCGCGGCGGCCGTGAGGGTCTCGGGGTCGACGACCGCCTTGAGGTGCTGCACCTGGGTCACACAGGCGAGGACCTCGACGCCCCAGAACTCCCGCAGGAGCTTCCTGGCGATCGCCCCGGCGGCCACCCGGCCGATGGTCTCGCGGGCCGAGGTGCGACCGCCGCCGGGCCAGGCCCGGTGGCCGTACTTGGCCTGGTAGGTGTAGTCGGCGTGGGACGGGCGGAACTTCTCGGCCATCTCGTTGTAGGCCTCGGAACGGAAGTCCTCGTTCTTGACCCACATCGAGATGGGGGTGCCGAGGGTCAGCCCCTCGAAGGTTCCGGACAGGATCTTCACCGTGTCGGTCTCCTTCCGCGGCGTCGTGATGGACGACTGCCCGGGGCGGCGACGGTCGAGGTCGGGCTGGATGTCCGCCTCGGTGAGCGGCAGCCGGGGCGGGCACCCGTCGACGACCACCCCGACGCCGCCGCCGTGCGATTCGCCCCAGGTGGTGATGCGGAAGAGATGCCCGAACGTGTTGCCCATGACCGTCTGGAATCCTGCGCCGAACCCCGTCCTTGAGGAAGGGCAAACGCGCCGCAGCCGGTTGACATCGGTCCGTCGGCTTGGTGGGGTGGGAAACCATGATGCGGATGCTTCTGTCCTTGATCTTCCTCGGTGCCGCGCTGAAGCCCGGAACGCTGCCAACCTCCGCCGCCGACTCCTTCCGGCCCGAGCCGGGATTCGTCTCCCTGGTGCCCGGCAAGGACCTAAGCGGATGGAAGTACAAGCCGGCCGAGAATTTCGACGGCAGGACCGAGGCCAGCGACGGGCGCTACACGGCCAAGGACGGCCAGATCGTGGTGAACGACCACGTGCCCTCCAAGGGCCCGCACCTGCGCCAGTTGTGGACCCAGCGGGAGTTCCCTGGAGACTTCATCCTGCGCCTGGAGTTCCGGGCCTCGACCAATGCCGACAGCGGCATCTTCCTGCGCGGGCCGCAGCTGCAGTGCCGCGACTACCTCGTGGCCGGTCCGTACAAGGCCCTCAAGAAGTACAAGCCGCAGGACTGGAACCGGATCGAGGTGGTGGTGACGAACAACGTCGCCCACTGCACCTGCAATGGCGAGGTGCTCGAGTCGGCGCTCAAGCTGCCCGACACCGGCCCGATCGGGCTGGAGGCCGACCGCGGTCAGATGGAGTACCGCCGGATCCGGGTCAAGGAACTGAAGGCCAAGTGACCGAGGTCAGAGCCTCCCGGACACGGGGCACCTGCATCGCCGTGCGCCAGAACGAACTGTAAGCCGTTGCTGCCCTCACCCTGATCCACGGACTGCCGGCTTTCCCGGTTCCCTCCGGGCCTCCCCGGGCGCAGTATCGCCCGCGTGACTCGACAGTCCCTCCTCGGTCGCCTGGCGCGGCGATTGCCACCCGGCGAACTGGTCTTCACTCCTGAAGCCCTGGCGGCCCATGCTGGGGACAAATGGTTCGCCTCGCACCCGCCCGAGGCGGTGGCGCTGCCGAACTCGGTGGATTCCGTCTCCCGGATCCTCGCCTTCGCCACGCGGCATGGCATTCCCGTCACCCCGCGCGGGGCCGGTCACGGCTATGTCGGGGGCTGCGTGCCCGTGCGGGGCGGCATCGCCCTGTCGATGGCCGGCATGGACCGGATCCTCGAGATCAACCCGCGTGACTTCGTGGCGGTGGTGCAGCCCGGCGTGAAGACGGCCCGGCTGCAGGAGGCCGTCGAGCGACGGGACCTGTACTATCCACCGGATCCGGCCAGCCGCACCGAGTGTTCCATCGGGGGCAACATCGCCACCAACGCCGGCGGTCCGCGCTGCCTGAAGTACGGTGTCACTCGGGATTATGTGCTCGGCCTGGAGGTGGTGCTCGCCGACGGCACGATCACCCGGCTGGGCGCCCGGACCCACAAGAACAAGACCGGCCTCGACCTGCACCGGCTCTTCGTGGGCAGCGAGGGGATGCTGGGCGTGGTCACCGAGGCGACCCTCAAGCTGCTGCCGCTCCCGGCCTATCGAGCCTGCCTGGGGGTCGGGTTCCCCGACATGAAGACCGCGGCCCGGGCGATCCGGGCCCTGTTCGCGGCCCGGTTCCTGCCGAGCGCGCTCGAGCTGGCCGACGGCTTCACGGTCGACGCGGCCCGGCGTCGGACCGGCTCGAAACTGCTCCGTGGGGCCGGGGCCCTGATGATCGTGGAGTTGGACGGCCGCGAGCGGGGTGTCCGCTCGGAGATCGCCGAGTTGGCCCGCCTGCTGGCGGACTTCCGGCCGACCTTCGTCCAGCGCGGGCTGGGACCGGAGGGGTGCGAGCGGTTCTGGAGGTTGCGCCGGGAGTTCAGCTACTCCCTGCGCGACACCGGCCTCACCAAGCTCAACGAGGATGTCGTGGTGCCCCGGGGATCGCTCGAGGCGCTGTTCCGCTTGGGGGCCTCGCTGCAGAAGAAGCACGGCATCCAGGTGGCCTGCTTCGGGCACGCCGGCGACGGGAACATCCATGTCAACCTGATGCTCGACGAGTCGGTGCCTGCGCAACGGGCCGCCAGCGACCGGGCCCTCGACGAACTGTTCCAGGGCATCGTGGCCCTCGGCGGCAGCATCACCGGCGAGCACGGCGTCGGCCTGGCCAAGCAGCCCTGGTGGTCCCTCGCCGTGTCACCAGAGTCCGACACGCTCCACCGCCGCGTGAAGACCGCCCTCGACCCCGCCCGCATCCTCAACCCGGGCAAGTTCCTCGGCTGAACGGCGAGGTGCGGCATGCGGCGAGGGGGTCAGCGGCAGCCAGCAAGGGGGTCAGTCCTCACTATTGACACAAATTGTGTCAATAGTGAGGACTGACCCCCGGGGTGTGCCCCGGGGTGTGTTTGTGTCAATAGTGAGGACCGACCCCTTTGGTTTCTACAGCCGCGGGTTCATCTGCATCAGCAGGCGGCGCTGGAGGTCCTCGGCCGGGTTGATGCCGCTGAGCTTGAGCTTGGTGTGCAGGGCGGCGACCTCGATGACGCGGGCGATGTCTCGGCCGGGGCGAACGGGCAGGTCCATGTGCGGGATGTCGATGCCGAGGAGGTTGACGTGGGCCTGGTCGATGCCCAGGCGGTCGATCTCGCCGGCCTTCTCCCAGGTCTTGAGCGTGACGACGAGGTCCACGCGCTTCTCGGCGCGGATGGCCGAGACGCCGAAGAGGGCGGCCACGTCGATGATGCCGATCCCGCGGACCTCCATCAGGTTGCGGGTCAGGGCCTTGCCGGTGCCGAAAAGCTCCCGGCCGTCGGCCAGTGTCAGGCAGACCACGTCGTCGCAGACGAGGCTGTGCCCGCGCTCGAGCAGCCCCAGCACCGCCTCGCTCTTGCCGATCCCGCTCTCGCCCTGGATGACCACGCCGATGCCCTGGATGTCGACCATGCAGCCGTGGATCTGGGTCCTCGGGGCGAATAGTTGCTCGAGGGCCAGGGTCGCAAGGTTGATGAACTTCATGGTCACCAATCCGCTCTGGAACACTGGCACGCCCCGCCCGTCGGCGGCCGAGAGCAGTTCCGGCTCCGGGCGGATGCCCCGGCACAGCACTAGGCAGGGGATCTTGTGGCGGAAGAGCTCGGCGTAACGCTGGCGGCGCAACCCGGGATCGATCGACCTCAGGTAGGACGTCTCGACCGCACCGAGCACCTGCAGGCGCTTGTTGGCGAAATACCTGCGGAAACCGGCCAGGGCCAGACCCGGGCGGTTCACCGTGGGTTCGAGGATGAGCCGGTCGAGGTGGTTGCCGCCGGTCAGCAGCTTCAGCCCCAGGGGCCCGGCGTGGTCCGTGTAGAACTTCTCGACGGTGACGTTGGAGGGCTTCATGGGAGGCATGTCCGGGGCGGGGCGGGGTCGGCTCACATGTTGAAGTCGGGCCCGAGGTAGATGTCCCGGGCCTTGGGATCGTTGACGAGGAACTCGGCCTTGCCCTCCACGAGCACGCGGCCCTGGTGGATCACGTAGGCGCGGTCCACGAGGCGCAGGGTCTCGCGCACGTTGTGGTCGGTGATCAGGATGCCCAGCCCGCGGTCGCGCAGGCGGCGGACGATCTTCTGGACCTCGTACACCGCGATGGGATCGATGCCGGCAAAGGGCTCGTCCAACAGCAGGAGCCGCGGCGAGGTGACCAGCGCCCGGGTGATCTCCAGACGCCGCTTCTCGCCGCCGCTGAGCTGGTAGGCGCGGCTCTTGGCGAGCCGGGCGAGGTCGAGTTCGTCGAGCAGGTGGGCCAGGCGGGACCGGCGCTCGGCGGCGGATCCCTCGCAGGTCTCCAGGATCGCCAGGAGGTTCTCTTCGACCGTCAGCTTGCGGAACACGCTGGGTTCCTGCGTCAGGTAGCCGATGCCCAGTCGCGCCCTGCGGTGCATCGGCAGCCGGGTGATGTCGATGCCGTCGAATTGCACCGTGCCGGCGTCGGGGCGCACCAGCCCGACGGTCATGTTGAACGAGGTGGTCTTGCCCGCCCCGTTCGGCCCGAGAAGACCCACGATCTCGCCCGCGCCAACGTGGATCGACACGCCGTCCACCACGCGGCGGCCGGAGTAGGACTTGGCGAGGCCCTGCACCGAGAGCAGGGCTCCGGTGTCCTTCGCTGGCGCCTTGGCGGCGGTCGGGGCGGCGGTGGCGGCCATGGTCAGCGCGGCTTCGGGGCGTTGGTGGCCCGGTTGAAGAGGCTCGAGCCCTTGAGGATGTCGGCCTTCAGTTCGATCCGGTAGGGGCCGCGGTTGCGCATGGTGCGGGACTTGAGGTCGTACACCAGGGCGTCGGTCCCGATCATCGTGCCCGAGGCCGTCTCGATGCGGGGCTCGCCGGTGAGGATGAGCTCCTCTTCCCGGGACCCGTACTCGGCCTGGCGGCCGAAGGCCCGGACCACGTTGGTCGAGCCTCCCGCCCCGGCCTGGTACAGCTCGATCATCACGCGGCCCGAGGCGACGAGGGACTGGAGCTTGCCGCCGGTCGGCACCGGGCCGGCACCCGCGGCCGCCTTGTCCTGCGGCAGGGCCGCGCGCAGGTCGTCGCAGGTGATCTGGAGGACGCCGGGCGATTCCACCCGCACATGGTCCCAGAGGTGGTACACGCCCTTCTCCAGCTCCAGCACGCAGTTGGTGGCCGACAGGAGGATGGTGTCCTGCTGGGCCAGTGCCGCGCCCGGCAGGAGGAAGGCCGGCAGGGCCAGCAGCAACAGCGTCAGCAGGAGGGGTTTGGCGGGGAGGGCGGGGACGCTGCGGATCATGGGGAGGCGGGTTTGGGCTGGAAGAGGCGGGTCCGCAGCTCGATGGCGACCGAGTTGGTCACGCTCAGGCGGCGCTCCGTGCCGTCGAACTGGAACCCGTACCCCTGGATGGCGATGCCGTCGGATTCACGGCGGGCGGTGAACACCCCGGGGGAGGCGGCGTCCCGCGTGGTGACGTTGACGCGGCAGGAGGGCGACTCGATCACGAAGTCGGAGGTCTCGTCGGCCCGGAAGGACTCGAGCCGGAGGCCCGTGACGTCCCACAGGGCGGGCACCAGGGCCCCCTTGCCGGAAACCGCCGGAACCGCCTCCGTCGAGGAGAAGCGCAGCTGCACCCGGCCGGTGAGGTTGTCGCGCAGGCTGATGCCCCATTGGCGAATCGTCGCGGCCGCCGCAGCATTGGTGGCCGGGGTGGTGCCGCCTGCGGGGGTGGGCGGCTGGGACCACAGGTCGTGGGATGCCAGCGCCCATCCCAGGGCGCCGGCCACGGCGGCGGCGCGGGCCCGCGGAACGCGGCGTGCGTGCGGGCGGGGGCTGGTTCGGTTCGGCGGTCGCATGGCGGCGGGTTCCCCGGGGTGTCCTGTCGGCCCCTGGATTGCGGGAAGTCTTGGGAGGAGGGCGGGGGCTTAGGAAGCGTATTTGCGGACCAGTCGATCCCAATGGCCCTGGGCCCGCAGCAGCAGGTCCACGGCCTCTCGGACGGCTCCATGGCCTCCGGGTTGCGGGGTCACCCAGTGGGCGATCCGCCGGGCCTCCTCGATGGCGTCTGCGGGGGCGATGGCCAGCCCGGCACGCTTGAGCGCGGCCAGGTCGACCCAGTCGTCCCCCATGTAGAGCACCTCGTCCCAGGTCACCCGGGTCTCGGCCAGCCAGGACTCGATGGCGGCCACCTTCGGCCCGGACGACTGGTGCAGAAAATCGATCTTCAGGTCCTGGGCCCGCTGGATCGTGGCCTCGCTCGGCCGGGCCGAGACCCAGCCCACGCGGATCGATGCCTCGGACTGGAGCAGGCGCAGTCCCAGGCCGTCGCGGATGTTGAAGACCTTGGTCTCGGCGCCGCCGCCCATGATGACCGTGGCGTCGGTGAGCACCCCGTCCACATCGCAGACGAAGAGACGGACCCGGCGGGCCCGTGCGAGCAGTTCCTCGGAGAAGGACATCCGAGAGGGACGATCCCGCATCGGACCGTGCGCGGCAAACAGGAAACCCCCAGCGACGTCCCGGGCCGGGCGCCGGCTCTCAGGGCGGCATGCGCCGCACGCGCATCTCGCGCACTCCCGGGCTCCAGGGGTGGCGCTGCTGCCCGCCCCCGGGCCACCGGATGTGCACGGCCGTGGGCGGGCCGGTGCCGGTGATCAGCACCCGGGAGGAGTCCTGGGACCACCAGCCCGACCCGGCCCGGATCTCGATGGCCGGACCGCTCGACGCCCCGAACTCGGCCCGGACCACCGCGCCGATGGCCAGCGGGTTCGGGCCCGGCTGCTCGAGCCGGAGCCCCCAGCCGGGTCGGGCCCGCCGGTTGTGCAAGAGCGCCGTGGGACCGCCATGCTGGGTCACCACCAGGTCGGTCCGTCCGTCGAGGTCGTAGTCTGCGGCCGCGCTGCCGCGTCCCTCGCCGGCCAGGACGATGCCGGAGGCGGCCGGTGAGAGCGGTCGGAACCCTCCGCGCCCGTCGCCGGCCAGCAGCAGGCCGAGCCCGGCGTCGTGTCGCGAGGTCTCGATGTCCACCCCGAAGAAGTTCTGGGCGAGGAAGAGGTCCTGGTGGCCGTCGCCGTCGAAATCGGCGGCCGTGATCCCGAAGACCGGCGCCCACTGCGCCTCGTCGGGCAGGGCGCGGACCTCGAAGCGGTCCCCCCGGTTGAGGAAGACCGTGGAGGCGTGCCAGCGCGACTCGACCCGGCGGGCCGTGCGGGCGCGGTCGCCGAGCAGGGCCGGGAGGCCGCCGCGCCCGTAGGCCTCATGGGTGGGAACCGTCTCGGCCGCGAACGGCAGGGCCTCGCGCACCGCGCCCAGTTCCCGCCACGGCACCTCGCGCCGGTGCACCGGATCCCATGCGTGGATCAACGGCGTGACGGTCCCGGGCACGAACTCGGCGTGGGTGATCCTCACGGCGTCCCTCGAGGGGCCGATGCGGCCCTCGCCGAAGTTCCAGCCCCAGTTCCCGGCCACCAGGTCGAGCCGGCCGTCGTTGTCGACGTCGGCCGAGGCCAGTCCGGTCCAGCGTCCCTGGAAGTCGATCCAGTCGGCCGCCCGGCCCGAGGCGTCGACCAGGCCCGGAGTCCATGGACGCGGGGCGGCCTCTCCGGGCCCCCCGCCGTCGGTCCGGAAGAAACGCAACGGCCCGAACTCGGCCGCCAGCACCAGCTCGGGCCGGCCGTCGCCGGTGAGGTCGGTGCCGAGGATCCCGGTGGCCAGACCGGTGTTGGTCAGCGTGAGCCAGGGCAGGAACCGTCCGTCACGTCCCCTGAAAAGGCGGGTGTCGGCCGACTCCGGCCACCGGCCCGGCACGTGGCGACCGCCCACGGCGAGATCGAGTTGCCCGTCGCCATCCCAGTCGGCCAGCACCACGCCGCCGGAGACCGTGGCCGAGTCCCCGAGGCTCTGGTGGCCGTTGGTCCGCAGCAGCGACCCGAGCGGGGAGGACGCCGGCGTCGCGGGACCCGCAGGAGCCGTCGTTGCGCCCGACGGGCCGGCCTGATGCCCGGTGGCCACCAGCAGGCCGAGCGGATCCACCGCCGCGGCGATGCTCGTCACCGAGTGCGCCTGCCCCGTCTTCAGGCCCAGGTCGGGCCTCGGCTGGAAGCCGCCGGCCCGGTCGTTGTGGAAGACCAGCCACTCGCCGCGTCCGGCCAGGAGAAGGTCGTCGAAGCCGTCGGTGTCGACGTCGACGAAGGCCACGCCGGGCCCCTCCGAGGACAGCCGGCGGGGCAGGAGCGGTTGCCGGGCGGTTTCCCCGTCGTCCCGTGGAATGTCCCGGTGGTTCAGGGCCGTGGAGATCTCCTCGAAGAGGGCCTGCCTGGCCGGGCCGTCTCCGGCCGTCGCGGCGGGCGCCGGCGGCACGGACGACTCCTCGGAGACCTCCACCTGCGAGTCGGGGGGCACGCCGGCCACGCGGCTGCGGTGCCCCCCGGGCCATCGCACCTCCACGGTCACCGGCCGGCCGGCCAATGCGGCGAAGGACCGGATCGCCTGGTCGCCGGACAGGTACCGGCCGCCGGAGACCATCTCCTGGCCCTGGGCGACCGGCCCGCCCTCGACGAGGATCCGGGCGCCGATGCCCTGACGGTTGCCTGCCCGGCCCCGCAGGCTCACCGACACCCGTGGAGCCTCGGCCTCGTTCCGGTACAGCACGGGCCGGTCGCCCAGCTGGCAGGCCACCACGTCGAGGTCGCCGTCGTTGTCGAGATCGGCCAGCGCGAGGGCCGTGGTGACCCCGCGGTCGTCGAAGCCCCATTCGCGGCTACGGTCTTCGAAGCGGAGGTCCCGCCGGTTCCGGAAGGCGAGGTTGGCGGTGTCGAGGCGGGGAAACCGCGCGAGATCCCTCCGGCGCTGTGCGGCGCCCGGGGCCTCCCGCCGGAGGGCCAGATCGGCGAGCACGTCGGCGTGCTGGACGTCGTGGGCGTTGCCGTTGGCCACCAGCAGGTCCTCCCAGCCATCTAGGTCCACGTCGAGGAAGACTGCGCTCCATGACCATTCCGTCGCGGCCACCCCCGCGAACTGGGCGATCTCGGCGAAGGGGCCGCCCTCCCGGGCCACGTGCAGGGTGTTGCGGGTCACCTCGGGCCGGTACTGAGGGTCGTGCACAGGCGGCCGGAGCGCCGCCGCCATCGTGTTGGGGCGCTGCCAGGCCCGGCGCCCGGGGTCCCGGCTCAGCATGTCCACCACGATGAGGTCCACGAGTCCGTCGCGGTTGATGTCGGCCGTGTCCGCCGCCATCGAGCTGAGGCTCTGGTTGCGGAAGAGCGTGCGCGGGGCGGCGCGGAACCCGTTGCCCGACTGGTTCAGCCAGACCCGGTCCTTCCAGTGGACGAAGTCGTTGCACACGTACAGGTCGGGCCAGCCGTCGCCGTCGAGGTCCCGGAAGAGCACGCTCAAACCCCAATCCATCGGTGGGGCTTCGAGCTTCCGGCCGTCCTCGTCGAGGAAGGTGCCCTGCGTCCAGGAGACCGGGGCAAAATCGCCGCCGCCCTGGTTGAGGTAGAGGAAATCGCGCTCACCCCGCTCGAGGATCTCGGCCCCGCCATCGCGCTCGCCGACCACCAGGAACCGGTCCTCGGGGCTGATCCGCACGGTGCCGTCGGCCTCGCGGCGCGCCTCGACCCGCAGTCCGGGCGGGTGGTCCTTGAAGGTGGTGGTCCGGTAGTTGGTGACGTAGAGGTCGAGGTCGCCGTCTCCGTCGATGTCGGCCAGCGCCAGCGAGGTGGCCCCGAGGCGGCGGGCCAGCCGGTGCCGCGCCGATTCGGCGAACCGCCCCCGGCCGTCGTTGAGGAAGAGCCGGGTGCCGTGGCCGAGCCCGTTGACCAGCAGGTCGAGGTCGCCGTCGCCATCCACGTCGGCCAGGACGGTGCCGGTGCTCGGCTGGTCCGGGCAGGCGGCGCCCCCGGCCTCCGGCTGGGCCTCGAAGCGCCAGCCGCCGCGGTTCAGGTAGAGCACGTTGGGGCCCTCGAGGCGGGCGAAATACAGGTCGCAGAGACCGTCTCCGTCCACGTCCCCGAGGGCGACGCCCGAGCCGTTCTCGAGGATGCGGTTGTCGGCCAGGGCACCCTCGTCGACGGTGTTGGTGTGGGTGATGCCGGTGTCCCCGTGGGGCATCCGGGTGAAGCCGCCGCGGTCTCCCCTGGAACCCGGCCTGGCCGGCGTCAACGGGCGGATCCGACCGCCGGGAAGGTCCCGCCAGGGGGCGTCGGCCGGGGCCGATCCGGCCAATGCGGCCAGGGCGACCAGTCCGAGCGCCCTTGCCGCGCGCCGCAAGCTCCGGGACCCGTGCATGGGATGTGCCCGGGAGGCGTATCAGGGTGCACCGCCCGGAGGAAGCCCGGAGTCCGTCCCATGAACCACGCGTAAACACTTTTTTGGAGACCTCGGTCGGGCACTCCGAGCCGGAAGAGAGCGGGTTGGCGTCCGAATGGCGTCCGAACCTCCTACGAAGCGCCGTGCGTTACATCGAAGAGTTGGCACAGGGCTTGAGGTCTCAACCCAGCGGGCCGGAGGAGAACCCCATCGTTTCTTACGCGTGGACTTGGGCCGTCCCGCTGCGCCGGGGGCCATCGTCGGGCAGCCCTTCCGCCTGCGTGCCCCTCCCCGGTCGGGTTCGCCCGTCAGGAACCCGGGCCCATCGCCGCGAGGGCCGCCGCCACGACGGCCTCCGGCGGGATCGAATGCAGGCAGCGCAGGTCCACCGGGCAGGTGCGCAGGAAGCAGGGCGCGCAGGGAGCCTGCCCGAGGAGGAGCCGGTGCCGCGGATCGCCGGGCAGGCCCGGGCCGGTCAATTCGGGCGAGGTGCTGCCGAAGGGCACGACCACCGGCACGCCCAGCGCGCCAGCGAGGTGCATCGGGCCGGTGTCGTTGGTGATCAGCACCCGGCAGAGCGACAGCGCGGCCAGCAGTTCGGCAAGGGTGGTCCGGCCTGCCAGGACCGTGAGCGGAATCCCCCCGAGTCGGCCGGCCAGCCCGTCCGCCAGCGGGAGGTCCGCCTTGCCCCCGAAGACCACCAGATGCGCGCCGGTCCGACCGGCCAGCGACCTGGCGGCCTCGGCGAAGCGCTCGACGGGCCAGCGCTTGGCCGGTCCGTACTCGGCCCCGGGGTTGATCCCGACCAGCGGCCGGCCCCCGGCGAGCGGCTCCGCCAGGCGCGTCGTCAGCGTCCGGATGGCCTCGGATCCCGCCTGCAGCCTCGGCGGCAGCGGGCCCGGATCGGCCCCGAGGTGCCCGGCCAGACGGAGGTAATGGTGCCCCTGGTGCGAGGCGACCGGATAGGCGGTCCGGGAGCCGGGTCCACCGCCATCCGCCGACGCGGCCACCAGACGCCTCACCTCGCGCTCCGTCCGCTTGCGCATGCGCACGGTGTCCGGATCCGCCGCGACCCGGTCGGTCAGGAGCAGGTTCCTCGGGAAGCGTCCCGCACCCACCCGTCGCGGGATGCCCGAGGCCCATACCTCGAGGGCCGAGCGGAACGAGTTGGGCAGGACCACCGCGGTGTCTGCCCCGGCCGCCCGGAGGCGTCGGGCCACCGTCAGGACGCCCTCGTCGGGCGCGAACGAAAGCACCGCGTCCACCGCCGGGTGGGTGGTCCACAGGTCCCGGAGCTTTTCCGGGCAGAGCATCGTGATCCGGGCGTCCGGGAAGCGCTCGCGCAGGCGCAGGACCGCCGGGGTGGTCATCACTGCGTCCCCCAGCCAGTTCACGCCCCGGAGGACCAGTTGGCGGACAGGTCGTGATCTCACCCGATGTCCTCCTCCTCCCCAGGAACGGACCGTTGACGGGTCGACGGCGGCTTCCAGCGCCGGTGGACCCAGAACCAGTTGGCCGGGTCCCTCCGGATGGCCGCCTCAAAATGCCCGTGGACCTCCCGGGCGATGTCATCCACCGGTCGGTCCCTGCCATCGGCTCCCTGCGTGGGAATCACAGGTCCCACCTCGATCCTCCACCGTGCAAGGTCCGTCCGGTAGCAGATGGCCATGGCCAGGGTGGCTTTGTAGCGGAGCGCGAGGACCGCCGGCGCGTTGCTGCAGGAGCACGGCCGGCCCAGGAACGGCAGCCACAGTCCCTTGCCCCCGCCGTGCTGGTCGGAGAACAACGCGAGGATGGCACGGCCCCGCTGGAAGAGTCCCGTGATGGCCTCGGCCGCCCCGTGGCGTTCGATGAACCGGACACCGGTGAGGTTCCGGATCCGCTGGAGCGCCCGGTCGAGCGGGGCGAATCGCTGGCTGCGGTAGGTGGTGGCCACGCGCCAGTCGGGCCGGCGGTGTTGCCCCTGGGCCAGCAGGTCGAAGCTGCCGAAGTGGCCGGTCGCCACGACCACCCGCTCCGGTCCGGCCCGGAGCACCTCCTCGAGGCCCACGATGTCGATGCGCGCCAGCAGTTCGGCCGGGTCCATGCCCGGGGTCTTGATCGCGCAGGCGTAGGCCTCGCCGATGCGCCGGAAGTTCTCCAGGGCCAGGGCCCTCACCGCCGCGGCATCGAGTTCGGGGAAGGCCTGCCGGAGGTTGTCCTCGGCCACGCGTCGGTGGCGCCGATCGATGCGAAAGGCCCAGCCGCCGAGCAGGCGCCCGAGTCGGGCCACCGTCACCAGGGGCAGGCAACGGATCAGGCCCAGCAGGGCGGTCAGGCACCATTCAACGACTCTGGAGAACACGATCTGCGCGGGAGGTTGCCACGGGTTCGGGCCTCATTCCAAGGCCTCGCGCATGGCCTTGAACCAATCCCCGCCGTCGTCCTTGTCCACCGGCCGCGAGGCCGCCTCGTCGGCGTCCTCCACGCACTCCGGGGGAAGCTCCCGCAGGAAGGGCGACGGATGGCAGGGCAGGACCTGATCGTAGCGTCGTCGCCCGGCGCAGTGGCTGATGCGGAGGGTCTCCTGGGCCCGGGTGATGCCCACGTAGAAGAGGCGGCGTTCCTCGTCGAGCGTGCCTTCATCTTTGCTGCGGGAGTGGGGCAGCAGGCCGTCCTCCACGCCGATGATGTGCACGTGGGGGAACTCGAGCCCCTTGGCCGCATGCATCGTGATGAGGGTCACCTGGTCGCCGGTGGCGTCCTTCTCCTCCTCGCGCTCCTGGTCGAGGGTCACCCCGGCCAGGAATTCGTCGAGGCGGTCCATCGGCTTGCCGGGGTAGTCCGGGGCCGCGTCGGGCAGCAGCGGACCGACCGGCTTCGGGGCGGCCGTCATGTCGGTGAGCAGTCCCTCGGGGTCGTTCTCCAGGTCCACCGGCGGGGCGGCCTTCTTGGGGGCGGTGGCCTCGCGCTTCTTGCGGCGGGCCTCGGCGGTCAGGTCGCCATCCAGTTCGTCCAGCAGTTCCTGGATGTTGCGCACCCGGTTGTCGGCCACGTCGGAATTCTTCTCGGACCGGCGCAGGTCGGCGAGGTAGCCGGTCTCGTCGAGCCAGGCATCGGCCCAGTTGCTCAGGCAGATCGGGGTGTCCTGGAGCAGGGGGGCCCGGGTCTTCTCAATCCAGTGGACGAAGCCCGTGATGGCCTCCCGCGTGCGCGCCTGGAACGAGGCCAGCACGTCGGTGTGCCGCATCACCGTGTGCACGCTGGCCTTGCGCTCGGCGCTGAAGGCGAGCAACCGCTCCATGGTGACATCGCTGAGCCCCCGGGCGGGCTTGTTGGCGATGCGCAGCAGGTTCACGTCGTCGTTCGGGTTCACGAACGTCTTCAGGTAGGCGAGGATGTCCTTGATCTCGCTGCGGTCGAAGAAGCTCTGGCCGCCGATCAGCCGGTATCGCACCCGCGCCTTCCGCAGGGCCGACTCGATGGGGCGCGACTGGATGTTGGTGCGGAAGAGGATGGCCTGCCTGCCCCAGGGGATCTGACCGGTGAGGCGGTCGTACTCGATGTTCTCCACCACGGTCCGACCCTCGGTCTCGTCGGTGTCGAAGGCATACAGGGTGATCTTGCTGCCCTCGCCCTTGGCCGACCAGAGGCTCTTCTCGCGACGCCGGATGTTCTGGCGGATCACGGCGTTGGCCGCCTTCAGGATGGTGTTGGTGGAACGGTAATTCTGCTCGAGCTTGATGATCTTGACCTCGGGGTAGTGCTTCTCGAGGTCGAGGATGTTGGCGATCTCGGCCCCGCGCCACCCGTAGATCGACTGGTCGTCGTCGCCCACCACGCATAGGTTGCGCGACACGCTGGCCAGGTGGTGGATGAGCTCGAACTGGCTCGAGTTGGTGTCCTGGTACTCGTCGACCATCACATAGCGGTACTTGCGCCGGCAGGCCTCGAGGGCGTCGGGGTGTTCGCGGAAGAGGCGCAGGGTGAGGAGGATGAGGTCGTCGAAATCCACCGCGTTGCAGGCGTGCAGCGCCGATTCGTAGCGCCGGGCCACGTGCTCGGCCAAGGCACGTACCGAGGGGTCCTCGAAGCCGCCCCGGCTGCTCCCGTTCTTGAACTTGCTGAGCATGGCCAGCACCGCTCCGGCGTCGGTCTTCTCGCCCTTGGCGGAGATCTGGCTGAGGATCTTCCTCATCGCGGCGAGCTGGTCGCCGGTGTCGTAGATCACGAAGTTCTTCTTGTAGCCCAGCTTCTCGATGTGCTGGCGGAGGATCCGCACGCACAGCGAATGGAAGGTGCACAGGGTGGGGCGCTCCAGGAACGGGTCCTCGGGCGCACCGGCCTCGCGCCGCGACTTCGGCACCTTGGGGATCATCTCGTTGACCCGCTCGAGCATCTCCTTGGCGGCCTTGTTGGTGAAGGTCACCGACAGGATCTGCCCGGGGGCGATGCCCTTGCCGATCATGTGGGCGATGCGGCAGGTGAGGGTGCGCGTCTTGCCCGTGCCGGCGCCGGCCAGGATCAGGACCGGGCCGGAGTGGGTGACCACGGCGGCCCGTTGCTGCGGGTTGAGCGATCCCAGGTCGAACATGGGGACGGGAGGATGGGGCGCGGCCGGGCGGGGTCAAGGGACGCTCCCGGGAAACCGGTGGACAATCCCTCCGGCGCTCAGGGACGGCGCTCGCGGATGGAGGCCAGCAGGTCGGCGACGACCTCGGCGCGGGGCTTGGCGCCCACGTTGCCCTTGCCGTGCAACCGCACGCTGATGGCCCCGGCCTCCAGGTCGCGCTGTCCCACGACCAGCATGGTGTGGACCTTGGCGGTCTCGGCGTCGGCGATCTTCGCCTTCACCGGGTTGGCGCTCCAGTCGCCCTCCACGCGGACGAACTGCGCGCGCAACTCGGCGGTGATCGACTTGGCGTAGTCCACCAGGGGCGCCTCGTCGTTGAGCGTCAGCACGCGGACCTGCTCCGGCGCCAGCCAGAGAGGGAAGTTGCCGGCGTAGTGCTCGATGAGGAACCCGATGAACCGCTCGTGCGTGCCCAGCGGGGCCCGGTGGATGCACAGCGGGGTCTTCTCGGTGTTGTCGCGGTCGCGGTAGGTGAGCCCGAAGCGGGCGGGCACCGCGAAGTCGACCTGGTTGGTGGCGATGGTGAACTCGCGGCCGATGGCGCTCCAGACCTGCACGTCGATCTTCGGGCCGTAGAAGGCGGCCTCGTTGGGCACCTCCACGTGGTTGATGCCCGACTCGATGAGCACCTGGCGCACCATGTCCTCGGTCTTCTTCCAGAGCTCGGGCTCGTTGACGAACTTCTGCCCCAGCCGGGACGGGTCGTGGGTGCTGAAGCGCATCTGGTAGCGGTCGAGCCCGAAGATCCTGAAGTACTTCAGGTACATGTCGTTCACCGCCCGGAACTCGTCGGCAAACTGCTCGGCCGTGCAGTAGAGGTGGGCGTCGTTCATGTTCATGCTCCGCACGCGCATGAGCCCGAAGAGCTCGCCCGACTGCTCGTAGCGGTAGCAGGTGCCGTATTCGGCCAGGCGCAGGGGCAGGTCGCGGTAGCTGCGCGGTTCCGCCGCGAAGATGCGGTGGTGGTGCGGGCAGTTCATCGCCTTGAGGTAGTACCGGCCGCCCAAGAGGGTGATCTCGGTCTCCAGTTTCTGGATGTCGTGGCGCACCTGCTCCAGGGTGTACCCGCTGGGGTTGGGGGCGATGGCCTTGCCCAGGCCCTCGGCCAGTTGGATGAGGTCGGCCCGGCGCTCCATCAGTGCGTCGCGCTTCTGGCGCTCATCTTCCTCGAGCATCTCCATCGGCGGGAACATCGACTCGGCGTAGTACGGCAGGTGGCCGGAGGTCTTGTACATCTTCTCCTTGGCGAGGTGCGGCGTCTTGACGCGCACGTAGCCGGCCTGGAACTCGGTCTCCTTGGCCAGGCGCTCGAGCTCCTCGACGAGCACCGTGCCCTTGGGCAACCACAGCGGCAGGCCGGGCCCGACGTACTCGGCGTCCATGGCGAAGAGACCCATCTCGGCGCCGATCTTGCGGTGGTCGCGCTTGCGGGCCTCCTCCTGCATCTTGAGCCAGTTGTCCAGCTCCTCCTTGTTCTTGAAGGCCGTGCCGTAGAGGCGCTGGAGCTGGGGGTTCTTCTCGTTGCCCCGGAAATATGCGCTGGCGACCTTGAGCAGCTTGATGCCGCCGGGCTTGACGTTGCCCGTGCGCATCACGTGCGGCCCGGCGCACAGGTCCACGAACTCGCCGTTCTGGAAGAAGCTGATGGGCTCGCCCTCGGGGATGTCGCCCAGACGTTGCACCTTGAAGGTCTGTCCCTTGCCCTCGAAGCACGCCAGCGCCTCGGCGCGGGTCTTGATGGATTTCTCGAAGACCTGGTTCTCCTTGGTGATCTTGCGCATCTCCTCCTCGATCCTGGGGAAGTCGTCGGGGGTGAAGCGGTGCTTCAGGTCGAAGTCGTAGTAGAAGCCCTCCTCGGTGGGCGGGCCGATGTCGAGCAGGGCATCGGGCCAGAGCCGCAGGACCGCCGACGCCAGGATGTGCGCGCAGGAGTGGCGCAGGCGCATCAGTTCGGTCACCTGTTCCCGCTGGTCGAGCGTCTTGCGCTGCACCTCGGACTTGGCGGACTCGAACTGGGGCTGTGGTTCTTCGTTCATTCGTGGGGACCGACCGGCGTCGGACGAGGGCAGATGAAGGCATAAGGGGGTGGGTGTGGCAACCCTTTGGCCGGCTCGGACGTTCTGGGCCCGTGGGGCTCAGGCAGGATCCGGTTTCCCGGCCGGGGCGGTCTTCGGGACGAACAGCCCGAGGGCCGCCGTGTACCCGTGGAGGAAGTTTCGCCGGGCCACCGGCCCGAGCTCGCCGTGGCCGAAGAACCCGCTCACCGCCACCGGGCCCAGTTGTTCCTGCACCAGGCCGGCGTCGTGGTTGGGTGAACCGAAGAGCTTCTCGCCGCGTCCGTTGCACACGACCAGACATCCGCCGTAGACCGGCCGGTGTCCCAGGCGGGTCCTCGCCCGTGCGAGGAGCGCGGACAGCTCGGCGGCGGCGGTCTCGGAGTCGCGCCGCTGGAACTGGAGGGTCTGCCCGGCGCGGGGGAAGGCGCCGACGGCCAGCGCCCCGTTCTTGGGATCGCCTCCCAGCAGGTTGCGGACGAGGAAATCGCCGCAGTGCAGCTCCTCCCGGTATTCGTCGATCGCCAGCCCGACGAAGAGGTTGTTCTGGCTCCTGCGACGCTCCTCCTCGCTGAGACCCTCGAAGGTCTCCATCAGCACCGAGTAGGCGGGCCGGTTGCCGATACCGAGGATGAAGTTCCGCTCGGCACGGGTGATGGTCCAGCTCTGGCCGATCGGGGTGCATCCCTGCGACACGACCGTCTCGAGGCCGATCTCGCCCCGGATCGCCACCACCACCACCCCGTGTTCGTGCACCCCGCCGTCGAGGTACACCTGGCATCGCTCCGCCCGGAAGTCGCCGCTGGCCAGCCCCCCGACGGCGGGAATGCCGGGGTAGGCCTCGTTCCATTGGCGCAGCCAGGCCTCGCCGTTCAGGTCGAAGGGGCTGGCGAAGACCAGCCACCCGTTCACCTGCTCCGGGCCCAGGCCGGTCCGGCGGACCCAGGACGGGGCGTCGTCGGTGGCCTCGATGGTCTCGCGGCTGAGGTGGAGTCCGGTGACCGAGGCCCCGGGCAGGTGATGCAGCCCGAGGACGAGGTCGGCTCCCTGCTCGAATTCGTCCCCACCGCTGACGAGGCCCACGCCGGAGCAGCCGGCCAGGCGCGGGATCCGCCCGTGGACCCGCAGCACCTCGAGCACCTCCTCCGCGTGCGCGAAGAGGGAGGGGCCCAGGAAGGCGAGCCCCAGGGTCACGCCCGGCGCGTCGAGCTGGCGGCGCAACGAGGCCGCCCATCGGGCCAGGCCGGCCTCGTTCCAGCCGCCCTTCCAGACCCCGCTCACCCCATGTCGGCCCTGCATGCGCCCGAGCATAGTGGGCCGCCGGGAATCGGGAAGTGGCGTCTTCGGGCGGGCCTCGTTGGGGCTCACGCGGTCTTCTCCGCTTGCCGGGGCGGCGCGGGCTCCGGAAAGTGGGTCGATGCGATGGCTGAGCGACCGGTGGGGGCGGGCTGGGCTTGGGGCGATGGCCCTGCTGCTCGGCGTCCTCCTGTCGGTCCGGCTCCCGGGAGCCGACGGGCCCGGCGGTGATCCGGGGCCCGACCGGATGGCCTTCGACGCCGCGTTGCGGTCCTTCTCGATCGGCGCCTATCCGCGGGCCGCCGAGGAGTTCGCCACCTTCACCACCCGGTTCCCCGACTCCCCGCTCCTGGCCGAGGCGGCCCGTCGGGCGCTGTACGCCCGGGCCGAGGCCGAGGCCGTCCGGAAGGACTTCGCGGCGGCCGGCAGGTCCTTCGGGGAATACCTGACGCGGCATCCGGGATCGGACCTGGTGCTCCGCGCCTCGGTTCGGCTCGTCGAATGCCTCCTGCGTTCCGGGCAGCCCGGGCCGGCGGCCGCCGTGCTCGACCAGCCCGATGGCCCCCTGGCCCGTGCCCGTGCCGAGGGTCGGCCCGCCGACCTGCTGAGGGCCGGCATCCTGCTCGCCGCCGAGGCGCACCTCGCCGCCGGAGACTCTGTCCGCGCCCGGTCGGCGGTGGCGGCCGCCGCCCCCTTCACGACCACCCCCCCGGAAGAGTGGGACCGACTGAGGCTGGAGGTGCGGATCCTCGAGGCGTCGGGCGAGCCCCGGGACATCGGTGCGGCGATCGATGCCGCCGGGCGCCTCCGCACCGTCGCCCGGGACGCCGACCTGGCCCAGCGCCGGCCCGAGTCGGCAGCGCTGCTCGGCAGGCTGTTGATCGCCGCCGGCCAGGCCGATCGGGCCGTGGCTCCGCTCGAGGAGAACCTCGCCCCGTCGGTGCCCGCCGTGTTCCGGGTCGACGCGGCCGGCCGGTTGGCCGACGTTTGGGTTGCGCAGGGCCGCCTGAGCCAGGCCCGCGAGCGGCTCGAGGCGGTGGTCGCCGGGCTCGGGGAGGATGCGGCGGCCGCCCCGCTGCGCCTCCGCCTCGGGCAGATCCACCTCCGGGAGCACCTCGCCCGGCGCGCCGCCCAGCGCGCCACCGACCCGCCGGCCGGTTCCGGCGTCGGGCTCACGCGTGCCCAGGCCGAGTTCGAGCGCGCCTCGGCCCTCAACCCGCCGCCCGAGCTGCGGGGCCCCCTGGCCCTCGGGCTGGCCTGGTGCCGTTGGGAGGAGGCCATCGCCGGCGAATCCCGTCCGGTGATGACCCAGGCGCTGTCGGGGTTCCGCTCGGCGATCGACCTGCTTCCGGCCACCACGACCGAGGGCCTAGTGGCCCGTTACAAGGCGGCCGACGTGTCCGCCTGGCTGGGTGATGCCGCGAGCGCCCTCCAAGGGTATCTCGCGGTCGCCGAGGCGGCATCGGCGCGGCCAGCCGACCGCGAGGCCTGGCTGGCGCCGGCCCTCGAGCAGGCGCTGGTCGCCGCCATCGCCACCACCAACGCCCCGGCCGGCGAGGCGGTCCTGCGGCGACTGCTGGACCTGCCCCAGGCGTCCGAACGCGCCGGTCGCGGGGCCCTCTGGCTGGGCTCGGCGATGGCCCGGCAGGGGGCCGGCGAGCTGGGTCGCGGCCTGTTGAAGGAATACCTCGCCCGGTTCCCGGCGAGCGGTCTCAAGGCCGACGTGGAGCTGGAGTTGGCCATGCTCGGGATCCACGATGGAGACTGGTCCGAGGCGGTGGCCGGGCTGCGCCGCTGGCTGGCGGACCATCCGCAACACCCGGGGTCCGTGCGCGCGGGGTTCCATCTCGCCTATGCCCTCGCCCGCTCGGGCGACCCGGCGGCGGCCATGCGACTCTTCTCCGAGCTGGCGGCCAGGAACCCGTCCGACCCCGGGGCGATCTCCGCCCAGCTCTGGCTGGCAGGCCGGTTCTTCGAGCTGCAGGATTTCCTCCAGGCCGGCCAGGCCAGCGCATCGCTGCTCACCAACGCCGCCGTGCGTGCCGCCGGAGGGCAGACCTGGTACCGGGCCAAGCTGTGGGCGGCCGAGGCAGGGCGGAAGCTCCAGAACTTCGAGTCGTCGGCCGAGCATTTCCGGGATCTCATCAACGACAAGTCCGCGCCGGCCGAGGTGCAGTCGGCGGCGCTCTTCCACTACGGGGAACTCCTCCAGGCCCGGCCCGTCGAGCCGGGGGCCGACCCGCTGTCGCGGCACCGGCTGGCGCTGGAGGCCTTCGGGAGGGTCCTGGAGTTCACCAACAGCCCCTACCTCGCCCCGGCGCTGGGCATGATGGCCAACTGCCATTTCCAGTTGAGCACGCTCAATCCGGCCGACTATGCGAAGGCGGCCGAGCTCTACCAGCGTGCGGCCACGCTGCCCGGGGCCGGGATCGAGACCCGCTGCCGGGCCTGGCTGGGCCATGCGGCCGTCAACCGGAGGATGGCCGAACTGAGGTCCGGCACCGAGTCCGGGGAGTTCGTCGAGCGGTCGATCCGGTCCGGCCTCGACGTGGCCCTCGGACGGATCCTGCGCCCCGGTGAAACGGTGCCGCCGGAGATCGTCGCCGAGGCCGCGCGGGTCACGGGCGAGACCCTCGAGCGCCTCGGCCGTGTCGGCGAGGCGGCCGGTTTGTACGAGCATGTCGCCCGGGAACTTCCCGCGGTGGCCGCGACCTGGGGCCAGCGCGCCCGGAGGATCCGCGAAAGCCTTCTCGAGAGGCCGCGCTGATCGTCCGGTCGGCCGGCCGATTCCCCCGATTGCCGGTGTTTTGCTTGAGCTTTGGGACGGGCCGGTGTCTCTGGAACGGCACGCATGAACTCCCGACGTCGATTCCTCGCGGCCCTGCCGGTCGCCGCCGCCGCCGCCCCCGCCATCGCCGCCGACCGGCCTGCGGCTTCCGGGGACGGACCGGAGTTGCGCCTGATGACCTACAACCTGCGCTACGCCAGCCCCCAGGGGCCCGAGGCGTGGCCCCTGCGCCGGCCGGCGATGAAGGCGCTGCTCGAGGAGCAGGCCCCGGACCTCATGGGCACGCAGGAGGGTGTGTACGGCCAACTGCGCGATCTCGCCTCGGATCTCCCCGCCCACGATTGGATCGGCACGGGGCGCGATGGCGGCAGCCGGGGCGAGTTCATGGCGGTGTTCT
Organism: Verrucomicrobiota bacterium; assembly: GCA_016871615.1. Lineage (GTDB taxonomy): Bacteria > Verrucomicrobiota > Verrucomicrobiia > Limisphaerales > UBA9464 > SXXZ01. The sequence continues at coordinate 13,462 of VHCX01000024.1, read as the reverse complement.
ATCGCCGCGACCGATTCGAGCCCCTGGCCTACGACCACTTCTGGCTGAGCGACACGCCGGAGGTCATCGGTTCCTCGACGTGGGGCAATCCCAACCGCCGCATGGTCACCTCGGTGCAGTTCCGGGACCGTCGGACCGGCCTTGAATTCCACCTCTGGAACACGCACCTCGACCACGCCCTCCAGCCGGCCCGCGAGAAGGGCGCCGCGCTCATCCGCACCCGTCTGGCCAGGCTGCCGTCGTCGGACCGGGTGATCCTGATGGGCGACTTCAACGCGGTGGCGACCCGGAACGTGGTGTACGAGGCGTTGACGCGTGAGATCGGGTTCACCGACTCCTGGTTCTCGGCCGCCCGGCGGCGCAATGAGACGCTCAACTCCTTCAACGGGTTCGGCAAATCCACCTTCAACAGCGCCCGCATCGACTGGATCCTCTACCGGGGCGCGGCCGAGGTGTCCCTGGCCGAGGTGGTCGACCTGGCCCCGGGCGGACGCCAGCCCAGCGACCACTTCCCGGTCGTGGCCCGCCTGCGCTGGACCTAGGCCCTCCCCGTTTTAGGCCGCCCCAGGCCTTGGCGGCGGCCGCAGCAGGATCCACACGTTGGCCGCCAGGATGCAGGCGCCACCGAGCACCAGCCGGGCGTGGATCGACTCGTCGGGGTACTCCAGTCCGGTCGCCCGGGAGATCCAGCCCGGGACGAACAGGCAGACCACGCTCGTGAACACCGGCTCGGTGCAGTAGAGCAGCCCGGCTTGGGTGGCCGTCACCTTCGGTTGCCAGTGGTTGGCCAGCGGGAAGGTCAACAGGGTGCAGCCCACCAGCAGCAGGACGAAGAGCCCGGCGATGTCGGCCGAGGCGGCCGCCCGCACCGTATCCTGCAGTTCCCCGGCCAGGCCCAGCGCCAGCGGCCAGGCGGTCGCGGCCATCGCCCCGAACATGACGGTGGTGGCGCGGACCGAGTCGTTGGCCGAGAACTCCGGCCGCTCCAGCCAGAGGATCTGGCCGGCGAAGAGCACCGATCCGACGAGGGTCTCGAGTTCTCCCCGCCCGAGGTGGAGATGGTCGGGCCGGACGCCTGCCAGCAGCGCCGCACCGAAGCCCACCAGCATGCAGGCGCCGACGACCGGCCATCCCGGCGGCCTCCGCCCCGTGACGGTTACCCAGATCGGGATCAGCACCGCGTACCCCTGCGTCAGGAAGGCCGAGATGGACCCGTCGGTGTAGGCCAACCCGTCCATCTGGAGGATGAGCCCCAGGGATCCGAAGACGCCGATCCCCAGGCCCTGTTTCCATTCGAGGGCCGTCGGTCGGACCCGGGTGGCATGCCGGTCGGCCCCACCCCGACGGCCCTGCCAGGCCTTCCGCATCCACAATCCCACCAGGAACAGGGCGGCCGCGAAGGAGAAGCGCATCGCCACCAGCAGGGTGGAGACGAAGAGGCTCGAACTGCCCGGGGCATTTCGACGCCCCAATTGCTCGATGGATTTGAGCAGGGGAAAGCTGAAGGCCCACAGCGCGCAGGTCGCGATGAGGACGATCGAGGCGATGAGGCGGGGATTCATGCCGAACGCGGGCCACCGGGCGGCTCGCGCCGGTCGAACGGATCGGCCGCAGCGACCGGGTGCCCGGACGGAGCGGCGAGACTGGCCGCGGACCGGGGCCCGGGCAAGCGTCTCCCGATCCGGTCCCGGGCGCCGCCCGTGGGAACAGGAGCCCGGAGCGACGCGTTTACCGGCAAGGATCACCTCTCAGAATTGGTCCAGATGCGGGATCAAGTTGGCCCGTCGGAGCCATTCCTTGAGGATTCGCTCGTCATCGACGGCGTTGACTTGTGCCGCCAGCCCGGAAGGATTCCCGGCAAAGCGAGTCTCGAGCACATCGAGGATCGATTCGCGCGAGGTGCGCAGAACGCCGGCTCGGAGGCCCTCTTGGAGACCTTCCTGTCGGCTGAGGCGTTCGAAGCTGGTGACGTAGGGCATGCGGTCGGGGTGGTGGAGTTGGTGGAGGTTCTCTCGGAAGGGGGCCATAAGCTCGTCGGGCAGGGGCATCAACCCGTCGATCAGGCGCAGGAGTTTCCAGATCTCGTCTTCCGCGTACCCGGCGTCGAGCAGGTGCACCGTCCGTTCCAAGCGCAGGACGTAGAGGCGCTTGGGTTGCCGTCGGTGGCCTTTGGGGGCCTCGTGGCGGAGGAGAGAACGCCCGATGCCCGATGGAGCTTTGACGCCGCCGCCGCCTTGGTCCACAAAACCGGCCCGTGACCAACCTCGCCTCCCTGAGCGAACTCGCCCAGTCGATCCGCAACGTGCCGGACTTCCCCCAGCGCGGCATCCAGTTCAAGGACATCACCCCGGTGCTGGCCGACGGGCGACTGTTCGACTCGACGATCCGGCACCTCCTTGACGGGATTCCCGACGGTTCGGTGGACAAGATCGTGGGCATCGACGCGCGCGGCTTCATCTTCGGGGCGGCGGTCGCCCACCGCCTCGGGGCGGGATTCGTGCCGGTGCGCAAGAAAGGCAAGCTTCCCTGGCAGACCCACGAGCAGAGCTACGAGCTGGAGTACGGCTCGAGCACGGTGGCCGTGCACACCGACGCGGTGGCCTCCGGCGAGCGGATCCTGCTGGTGGATGACCTGCTGGCGACCGGCGGTACCGCGGCGGCGGCCCTCCAGCTGCTCAGCCGCCTGGGGGCGCAGGTGGTCGGCGTCCGGTTCGTGATCGAGCTCGCCTTCCTCGGCGGACGGCAGCACCTCGGGGCCTTCGACGTCCGATCGTTGGTCACCTACTGAGCGGGACCGGACGGGGCCCTCGTCGCCTCCGCCTCGCGACCCCAGCGGCTTGCCAGCGCCCCGCAAACGACCAGTTGCAGCGGGTGGTACAGCAGCACGGGCAGCAGGATGAGGCCGAGGCCAGGGTGGGCACCGAAGATGATCTTGGCCATGGGCACCCCCGAGGCCAGGGTCTTCTGGGGACCGCAGCAGCGAGCGGCGATGAGGTCGGGTCTGCCCAGCGCCAATGCCCTGGCCAACGCCTCGGTGAGCGCGACGGCCAGCACGAAGAGCAGGATCACCCCGGCGGCCGCCGGCAGCAGCACCTCCACGCCGTGGCGGGTCCAGAGGCGCTGTTTCACCGAATTGCAGAAGGCGGCATAGACGATGAAGAGGACGATGCCGCTCGACAGGTTGCCCATCGGCTTCTTGTTCCGGTCGGCCCATCGCGACAGGCGCGGGCGCAATCCCTGGCCGACGGCCAGCGGGACCAGCAGCAGCGTGACGATCTCCAGGATCACCGGCCCGATCGGTTGCTGCTGTCCGCTGGCCTTCATGAGCCACGCCACCCACAGCGGGGTGACGAACACCCCCAGCAGGCTGGAAAGCACCGCGTTGAAGAGGGCTCCGACCGTGTTGCCCCCGGCCATGCCCGTGAGGATCACCGACGTGGTGATGGTCGAGGGCAGCACCGCCAGATAAAGGAAGCCCAGGCGCAAATCCGGGGCCAGCCATCCGCCGGCCAACCGGTCCAGCACGATGCCCAGCGCGGGGAAGCCGAGGAAGGTGATCGACTGGACCAGGACGTGCAGACGCCATTGGGAGACTCCCTGCCGCAGGGCGGTCGAGGGCAGGGTCAGGCCCTGGATCAGGAAGATCAGCGCCACGCCCGCCTTGGTGGTCACGGAGGTCTTGAGCGGGCCCTCGGACCAGCCGAGGTCGGGGAGGATCCACGCGAGTCCCACGGCGAGGGGCAGGCTGAGGGCGAACCAGTTGCGGGCAAGGAACGGGGGCATCGTGGGAGGTTGGGGTGGTCGGGCCGCAGGTGCAGGACGCCTCCGGAGGCGCTTCATGCGGTCGGGTCGGGCCGCCCCCAACTCCTCCGTCGCCGGACGGGCTTTGGCAAGCCCGGCGTTGGCCTCCTACGCCTTGGCCATCCCCGGAATCCCTCCCCGCAGGACCCCTCTGCAGTTTCCGGCTCTCAGGCGCTGGTCAGGGCCGCCCTGGGATCGTTGCCGGCCCCGATCTTCTCGAGGAAGTAGTCATAGCCACCGGCATAGGGCAGCACCCGGCCGTGGTTCACGTGCAGCACCTTGGTCGCCAGGCGGCGGATGAAGTGCACGTCGTGCGAGATGAAGAGCAGCGTGCCCTCGTAGCGCTCGAGCGCCATCGTGAGGGATTCCACGGTGGTGATGTCGAGGTGGGTGGTGGGCTCGTCCATCAGCAGCAGGTTGGGCGGATCGACCAGGAACTTGATGAGGTTCAGGCGGCTCTTCTCGCCGCCGCTCAGCACGGTGGTCGGCTTGTAGATCTCCTCCTTGCGGAACATGAACGAGCCCAGCACGGCCCGGGCTTCGTCCTCGCGCAGGGCGGGCGCGCTGGCCAGGACCTCCTCGATCACGTTCTTGTTGGGGTCGAGGCTGTCGGCCCGGTGCTGGCTGAAATAGCCCAGCTTGGCGTTGTGGCCGAGGTCCCGGACGCCCTGTTGAGGCTCGAGCACGCCGGCGATGATCTTGAGCAGCGTGGACTTGCCGGCGCCATTCGGGCCCACCAGCACCGTGCGCTCGCCGCGTTCCACCGTGAGGTCGAGCCGGGAGTAGACCGGGTGGGACCCGTAGGCGAAGTGGATGCCCTCCAGCGAGATGGCCCGCTGGCCGCCGCGCGGGGGCGTCGGGATCTGGATGCGGAAGGGCTTGCGTGGTGGCGTGGGCTTCTCGATGAGCTCCATCCGCTCGATCTGCTTGAGCTTCGACATCGCCTGCGAGGCCTTCGAGGCCACGGAGCGGAACCGGTCGGCGAACTCCTGGAGGGCCTGGATCTCCTTCTGCTGGTTCTTGTAGGCCGAGACCTGCTGCTCGTAGCGCTCCTCGCGCTGGCGGAGGTAGTCGGAGTAGTTGCCCGTGTAGGCGATGAGCTTGCGGTCGGCGATCTCATGCACCTGCGTGATGATCTCGTCCATGAACTGACGGTCGTGCGAGATGAGCAGGATCGCGCCGGGGTAATGCGCCAGGTAGTCCTGGAGCCAGAGCAGCGACAGCAGGTCGAGGTGGTTGGTCGGCTCGTCCAATAGCAGCAGGTCGGGCTCCATCACCAGCAGTCGGGCCAGGTGGGCCCTCATGACCCAACCCCCGCTCATCTCCTTGGCCAAGCGCTCGAAGTCGGCCTCCTTGTAGCCCAGGCCCTTGAGCATCTTCTTGGCCTTGGCCTCGACCTGGGGGTCGTTGAGCGCGTCGAACTTGGCATGGGTCTCCAGGTACTCCGGGCTGTCCACCGTACCCTCCGCCTCGAGTTCCTTCAGACGCTTCTCAAGGCGCGGCAGCTCGCCGGCCCGCCCGGTGGCGACCTCGAGCACGGTCTCGTCGCCCACGGCCTCGCCCTCCTGCGGCAGGTAGCCCACCATGGTCCACGGATCCCTTTCGACGGAGCCCTCGTCGGGCGAGCGCCGGCCGAGGATGATGGAGAAGAGCGTGGACTTGCCCGCGCCGTTGGGGCCGACCAACGCCACCCGGTCTCCGTAATTGACCTGGAGGGAGGCGTTTTCGAACAGGATCCGTCCGGCGACGGACATCTTCAAGTGACCGATGGACAGCATGGAATCGGGAGGGGTCGGGTCGTCGCGGTTCGGATCCCGGAGAATTCCGGGAGGGCGCCTCGGGCGGCGGTTCCGGGTCCGCCACGACGTTCCAGAGGGTCGCGGGGCCCGGGGGCCCGGGTCAATCCCGTGGGCGAACCCTGCGCCGGGGAGCCGTGCAGGCACCCGGTGGGTGGGTTTCCTTCCGCTCCATCGGCCTCCTTGCCGATCGAACCGGCTGCGGACTACGGTGTCCAACACGCCATGGGCGACTGTCACCGCGAACCCACCGTCTCAAATCCCCGCACCGGGGGGCGCTCCGCCTTGGTTCCATGAGTTCCTGGTGGTCCAGCCCCTTCCGGAGCCTGCGCCGCTGGGTCTCCGGGGCCCCGGCGCCCGGGACGACGACGTCGTCGACGTCGTCGTCCGACTCGGGCGTCCCGCCCGAGTTGCTGCGCAAGGTGCGCCAGATCGAGATCCGCACCCGCCGGCTGGTGGCCGAGACGCTGGCCGGGCAGTACCACTCGGCCTTCAAGGGGCAGGGGATGGACTTCGACGAGGTCCGCGAATACCAGCCCGGCGACGAGGTCCGCACCATCGACTGGAACGTCACGGCGCGCATGAACCACCCCTTCGTGAAGAAGTTCCGCGAGGAGCGGGAACTGACCGTGATGCTGGTGGTGGACCTGAGCGGGTCCGGGCGGTTCGGCTCGGGCCAGCAGTCCAAGCGTGCCCTGATGGCCGAGTTGGCCGCGGTGCTGGCCTTCTCGGCGATCCGCAACCAGGACAAGGTGGGTCTGCTGCTCTTCACCGAGACGGTCGAGAAGTTCGTGCCGCCGGCCAAGGGTCGCCGGCATGTGCTGCGCGTCGTGCGCGACGTGCTGTTCTTCCGGCCCGGGTTCCCGGGGACCAACACCAACGGCGCCCTCGACTTCCTGAGCAAGGTGCTGCCGCACCGGGCGGTGGTGATCCTGATCTCGGATTTCCTCGGCGAGACCAACCCCGGTCGGGCGGCGGTGCATGCCCACCTCAAGCGCAAGGTGCTCCATTCGGAGACCCTTGGGCGCCTCTCGCAGAACACCCTGAACCAGGTCGGTCGCCGGCATGACGTCATCGCCCTCCAGGTGGGCGATCCCCGCGAGTTGACCCTGCCCGAAGTGGGACGCCTGCTGCTGCAGGATGCCGAGACCGGCGAGGTGGTGGAGATCAACACCTCGGACGCCCGGCGTCGCGAGGCCTTCGAGACCCGCGCCCGCAAGGCCCAGAAGGAACTCGACCGCCTCTTCCGGGGTGCCCGGGTCGACCACCTGAAGATCCTGACCCCGGCGGCCGGGGTGCCCGAGGACGCCTACATGCCTGAGTTGGTGGCCTTCTTCGAGGGCCGGCAGAAACGGAGGCGTCGATGAGGTGGGGCCCGTGGTCCATCGCGACGGTCGGGTTCCTGCCCGGCTTCCCGGGGCGGGCGGCCGCCACCAACGCCGCGTCCCGGGGCCAGGCGGTCCGGTCGGTCCCGCCGGCGGCCGACGGCACGGTCGCCCTCCAGGACATCCGGGGGCCCCTTGAAATCCCGACGGTCACGCCCTGGGTCCACCGCCTGCTGCTGACCCTCGCGGTCCTGGCGGTGCTGGGGCTGATCTGGTGGGCCCTGCGCCGCCAGGCCCGCCGGCGGGCCGAGTTCCGCCAGTCCGCCGCCGCGCGCGCCCGGGGCCGCCTCGCCGAGACCTGGGCCTGGATCGACCAGCCCGAACCGTTCTGCACGCGCCTCTCGGAGGTGGTCCGGACCTACCTCGAGGAGCGTTTTGGCCTGAGGGCGCCGGAGCAGACCACCGAGGAATTCCTGGCGGCGCTGCCGGCAAGCCCCGACCTCGACCCGGAACTCCAGCGGTTGCTGGGCGAGTTCCTGACCCAGTGCGACTGGGTCAAGTTCGCCCAGGGGGACCCGGGGCGCACCGAATGCGAGCGGTTGCACCAGATGGCCTCGGGCCTGATCGACCGCACGGGCGTGGTGTCCGGCGCGGCGTCGGGGCCGGCGAAGCAGTCCAGTCGGGAGGAGGCGCCATGAACCTCGGGGAATTCCGGTTCGAATCGCCCCTGTGGCTGCTGGCCCTCCTGGCGCTGCCGCTGCTCGAGGTGTGGCGCCGGCGGACGGCGCGCGAGGCCGTGTTCATCTATTCGAGCCTGAGCCTGGTGAAGGGCATCCTGCAGATGGACCGCACCCTCGCCAGCCGCCTGCTCCTGGCGGCCCGGTGGCTTGGCCTTGCCCTGCTGATCGTCGGCCTGGCCCGCCCCCAGTGGGCCATGGGCAAGGCGCCGAGGAAGGCCAGCGGCATCGACATCGCCGTGGCCCTCGACCTGTCGATGTCCATGCTCAGCGAGGACTTCGAATTGAAGGGCGAGCGGGTCGACCGCGTCACGGTGGCCAAGGACACGCTCAAGGCCTTCCTCGAGAACCGGCCCAACGACCGCATCGGACTGGCCGTGTTCTCCTCGCAGGCCTACATCGCCGCACCGCCCACCCTCGACCACGAGTTCCTCCGGCGGCACATCGACCGCATGGAGGTGCTGGGCGAGCAGGGCACGGCCATCGGCTCCGGCCTGAGCGCGGCCGTGAACCGCCTGCGCGACCTGAAGTCCAAGAGCCGCGTCGTCATCCTCATGACCGACGGCCAGAACAACGCCGGCAATGTGCCTCCCCTGACGGCCGCCGAGGCCGCCCAGTCGCTGGGGGTCAAGGTCTACACCATCGGCGTGGGCATCCGGGGCAAGGCCCCCATGCCCGTTGGCCGGGACGCCTTCGGGCGCAAGGTGTACCGCGAGGTGCCCGTCGACATCGACGAGGACACCCTGACCCGGATTGCCGAGCGCACCGGTGGCAAATACTTTCGGGCGGACAGCACGAAGACGCTGCGCTCGATCTACGAGGAGATCGACCGCCTCGAGAAGACCGAAGTCGAGACCCGGCAAAACGTGCTCTACGCCGAGTGGATGGCGTGGTGCGTGGCCCCGGGTGCGGCCCTGTTGCTGCTCGAGTTGATCGTCGGCAACACGGTCTGGCGCCGGCTGCCCTGAACCCCTGAACCCCTGAACCCCTGAACCCATCGACACGCAACCCATGGACTTCGCGGAACCCCAGTGGATGCAGTTGGCGGCGGTGCTCACCCCGCTCATGGCGGTGTTTCTTGCCCGGGCCGCCGGGCTGCGCCGGGTGGCGTTGGCCCGGTTCATCCGGGCCCGGTGGATGGACGAGCTGACCATCGGGGTGTCGGCAGTCCGCCAGCGGATCAAGGCCGTGCTCCGGGTCGTCGGGCTGGCCTGCGTGCTGGTGGCCCTCGGTCGTCCGCTCTGGGGCTATGGCGAGGCGGTCGCCCAGGCCACCGGCCGGGATCTGGTGGTCTGCGTGGACGTGTCGCGCTCCATGATGGCGACCGACACCGCCCCAAGCCGGCTCGCCCGCGCCAAGCTGGCCTGCTACGACCTGCTGTCGGTGGCCAAGACCGACCGCATCGGGCTCGTGGCCTTCGCCGGTTCGGCCTTTCTCCAGTGTCCGCTGGCGCTCGACGGCGAGGCCTTCCGGCAGAATGTCGCCGCCCTCGACACCGATCTCATCCCCGAGCAGGGCACCGCGCTGGCCGCGGCGCTCGACGAGGCGGCCGAAGCCTTCAGCGCCGACTCGGGCACGCGCAAGGCGGTCATCCTGATCACCGACGGCGAGGACCACGAGGAATTGGCCGAACCGGCGGCAAGGCGCCTGGCGGCGGCCGGCATCAGCCTGTTCACCGTCGGGGTGGGCACCCCAAAGGGCGAGCTGCTCAAGGGCAGCGATCCCTACGGCAACGCGGTCTTCGTGAAGGACGAGGATGGCAACCCCGTCAAGTCCCAGCTCAACGAGCCCCTGCTCCAGCGGCTCGCCGAGGCCGCCCGGGGCTTCTACCTCCCGCTGCAGTCCTCGCGTACCATGGCCACGCTGTACGAGCGCGGCATCGCCCCGATGGAAGCCGTGCGGTTCTCGTCGGCCACCGTCAGGTCCCGGATTGAGCGGTTCCAGTGGCCGCTGGGACTGGGTCTGCTGCTGCTGCTGGCCGAGTTGCTCCTCCCCGGGGCCTCGACGGCAGCCGGCCGTCCGCCGTGGGGCCTGCCGGTCCGGACTGCCGCCGCCCTGGCCCTGTGGGTCGCCTGCCTGGGTCTGCCATCGCCCGCCCGAGCCGCGTCCGACGAGGCCCTGGAACGCTACCGGAAGGGGGAGTACGCCACCTCGCGGCAGGAATACGAGCGGCTGGCCCGGGAGAACCCGGACGAGTTCCGCCTGCGCTTCAATGCCGGGGCTGCCGCCTACAAGATGGATGACTTTGAGGGCGCAGCCGGGCTCTTCGAGCAGGTCCTGCGCTCACCCGACCTCGATCTGCAGCAGAAGGCCTGGTACAACCTCGGCAACGCGAGATTCCGGGCCGGCGAGTCGGAACAGGATCCAGAGAAGAAACGGGCCCAGTGGCAACAGGCGCTTTCGAGCTTCACCGGGGCGCTCAAGCTGAACCCGGGCGACACGGCCGCGCAGGCCAACCACCGGGCCACCCAGCAGGCCATCGAGGCGATCCTGCAACCCCCGCCTCCCCAACAGGGCGGCAGGGGCAAGGAGAACTCCAAGAACGACCCCCGGCAGAATTCCGAGGGTTCCAAGGATGCCGGACAGGATTCCAAGGACCCGAAGGGCGGCGACCCGTCCAAGGACGACCGCAAGGAAGGCAAGGAAGGCAAGGAGGGGAACTCGTCCGGCGGCGATGCCGAGTCGTCCAAGGGTTCGCCCAACTCCCAGGCCAAGGATTCTTCCCAAGGCAAAAACCCCTCCCAGGGAGGGCGCGGTGAGCCGCAGGACCGCAAGCCCGGCGAGGGCCGCTCCAACGCCTCGTCGGCCTCCGGAGCCAAGCCCGCCCAGTCCTCCGGGGATCGCCGCGGAGACGAGGCGCAGGCGGGTGTGGAGGGTTCCGTAGGCGAGCCCGACAAGGATGCCCGAAGGGGTGAACTCATGACGATCCGCGAGGCCGAAAAGGTGCTGGATGGCCAGAAGGGCTCGGAGAAGGCCCTCGTCCTGCGTCGGCGTCGCGGCGTGGTCGGCGATCTCGGCGAGGGCGCCGGGCAGGCGGCGCGGAGGAAGGCATGGTGAGGCTACTCCTCAGCCTGCTTGGCGCCTGCCTGATGCTGGTGGGGGCGCTCCTCCCATGCCTCGGCGCCTCGGTGTCGGCCTCACTTGACCGGGCCATCGCCGAATCCGGCGAGACCCTGCGTCTGAACGTCACGCTGGAGGGCGAGCAGCCCACCGCCGTGCCGCGCCTACCGAACCTCCCGCTGGTCCAGTCGATCCAGTACCTGGGTCCCCGCCAGATGACCCAGATTGTCAACGGGGTCTCGTCCTTCCAGGTGGTCTTCCAGTTCCAGTTGCAGACCCGGGGGGAGGGCGACCTCACGGTCCCGGCGCTCACGGTGGCCACGCGGGCGGGTTCGCTGCAGACCGAGCCGGTGAGCTGCCGCATCACGCCGCGCGAACCCAAAAACGACCGGGTGACCCTCAAGATCGTGACCCCGCGCGACGAGTGCTACGTGGGCCAGACCCTGCCCTACGACCTGCAGCTGTATTCGTCGGTCAACCTGAACCAGATCGCCCCGCCCAAGATGAGCTTCGACGGCTTCGTCACCGGCCAGGAGATGCCAGCCTCGAACACCCAGACCGTCCGCGACGGCCAGGCGTTCATCGTGCTGAGCTACCGCCACACGGCAACGCCGACCAAGGAGGGGGTGCTCTCGCTCGGGCCGGCCACCCAGGAGTACGTGCTGGAGGTCAACCGGGGCCGCCGGCCGCGCAGCCTGCTCGACGACTTCATCGGGGGGGGCGCCGAACTGGAGCGGGGCACGGCCGAGGCGCCGGCACGGACGATCCGGGTCAAGGCCCTGCCCACCGAAGGGCGCCCCCCGGGGTTCTCCGGGGCGATCGGGCGCTTCACCGTCCGTCCGGTCGCCTCCCGGACCAACGTCGCGGTCGGCGAGGCCATCACCGTGAAGTGGCTGGTGTCGGGGCGGGGCAGCTTCCCGTCGGTGCCCTCGCCCCAACTCACGCCAGTCGACGGTCTCAAGAGCTATCCGGGCACCAACGGCTTCAAGTCCGACGATCCGCTGGGACTCGCGGGCACCAAGACCTTCGAGTCGATGGTGGTCCTGGAATCTCCGGAGATCCGGGCGCTGGCCTTCGAGCCCTTTTCGTACTTCGACCCCGACACCGGCCGGTACACCACGGTCCGTCCGCGGCCCATCGCCGTGACCGTCCGGTCCGAGTCGGGCAGGACCGCCATCTCGTCGTCCCCCGCGACCCCCGCCCCGGTCGCCGGCACGAGACCCGCCAATCATCGTGAAGACCTCATGTCGCTGTCGATCCGGGGAGGGCGCCGGGTGCCAGCCGGACCCCCGTGGGCCCGGCAGCCGATGTGGCTTGCGCTCGGGACTGCGCCCCTGCTGGCCCTGGCGGGCCTCGTGGGCTGGCAACGGTGGCGGGAGCGGCGCCAGCGCCTTCTCCGGCCCACACAGGCCTCGCTCATGCGCGATGCCGTCGCCGCCCATCGGGCCGCCCTCGGTGCCGCGGCCGAGGCCGGACGATCCGGCGAGTTCTTCGCGGCGCTCGATGCACTCTTGCGACTCCAGTGCGCGCTGGCCCTCGGAGGGGCCTCGGGCGATGCCATCACCGCCGGGGTCGTCGACGCCGACCTCGTGCCCCGGGGGCTCGACCCGGCACAGGCGGCGAACCTCCGGGAACTCTTCGCGGCCGTCGATGCCGCCAAGTTCGCCCCCGAGGGCGGTCCGGTGGCGTTGTCCGGGCTGCGGCAGCGTGCCGAGTCGGCCATGGACGCGCTGACGGCGCTGGAAAGGGGAAGCCCGTGATCCATCGAGGCACGAAGGTTTTCAAGCGGGTGACCGGCCTGGTCGCCTGGCTCCTGTGGCTCGCCGTCCCCGTCCTGAGGGCGGCCTCCGACTTCGACCAGGCGCGCCAGGCCTACGAACGGGGCGACCTTCCGGCGGCCGTGGCCGGATTCGAGCGGGCGCTGCAGGGGGCGCCGGGCGGCGTCGGCGTGCTCTACAACCTCGGGAATGCCCGGTTCCGCCAAGGGGAGATGGGGCGGGCCCTGGCCGCATGGCGGCAGGCCGAATGGGTCACCCCCCGTGATCCGGCCCTGCGGCACAACCTCGACCTGATCCGGCGGCGCCTGGGCCACCCTGCGCCCCCGCCCTGGCGGCGCTGGACCGCTTGGCTGACCCTCGACGAGTGGGCCTCCGGCGCGGTGGTGCTGGCGTGGGTCTGGTCCGGGTGGATGGGATTGGCCCGGCTGCGGCCCGGTTGGGCCAGCACCGGCTCCGGGGTGCGTGCCGTGCTGGGTGGGATGGCGGCGCTGGTCGCGGCCGGATGGCTCACGGCCTGGGTGTCGGTCGTCCGGGGCCCCAATGCCGCCATCGCGGCCCGCGAGGTGCCGGCGCGGTTCGGGCCGCTCGAGGAATCCGACATCGCCGTCAACCTCGCCGACGGGACCGAGGTGCGTGTCGAGCAGCATCGCAACGGGTGGCTGCGCGTGGTCGACGCGGAGGGTCGGGGCGGCTGGGTCCAAGGCTTCCAGGTGGCCAGGTATCACCTGTCGATCCCCTGAACCCCGCCGGAATTTTTTTTCGCCGTCGGCGGGCCTTGGGGGCTTGAACGCTCCGTCGGCTTGGGGTTGATTAGGACATGCACTTAGCCCGTCCGTTCCTGTGGCGTTCCCTGGTGGCCGTCCTGGCCCTCGCGTCCGCTTCCCTGAAGGCCGAAACCTCGTGGATCTGGGCCGACGGCCCCGGCAGCAAACCGGCGGCGAACCTGCGCAAATCGTTCGAGGTGG
>VHCX01000023.1 GCA_016871615.1 Verrucomicrobiota bacterium | reverse complement strand
CTGGGGTGCCAAAGACTCCATCGTGGGCGAGTTGGCCAACCTCAACCGGCTGGTTTCCCATCATCCCTGCTTCTTCGACGGGGCGGTGCTGGAGCGGGTGAGCGAGCCGCACGCACCGGTCTACGCGCTGGTCCGACGCTCCGCCGACGGCCTCGATGCGGTGCTGGTGCTGGCGAACACGGAGTTCGAGGAAACCCGCTCGGTGGAATTGCCCTGGAGCCTCTTCGAATCCCTGCTCTGTCCGTCGATCGACCTGGTGGGTCATGCCGAGGCGCCACGGCTCGAAGCCGTGCCCCCCGGGCGGAGCGGGTCGTCCGAGCCTCCCGAGGCGGTGCGCATCACCGTGGGTCCCGGGGCCACCCACTGCCTCTCGGCGACCACCACGCCCCGCGGCCTGTCCGGGGACGCCTACCGGGAGGCCCGCAGCCGGGCCGACTGGGGGGCGGCCTGCCGGAGCAGGATCACGGGCGGCCTGCCGGTCGCGCCATGGGACTGGCGCGCGTTGGCCGACGAAGTGGATCAGGACCCAGAGCGGTTCCTGGCTCGTCACCTCCGCCTGCGTCCGCGGGGTACCTCCGCCTCGCCGGGGGAGCCTCCCGTGACCGATCCCGATCCCGGCGCCGGAACCGCCGCCTACCGACCCGTCGTGGTGTGGGGGCCGGCCGACCGCACCCGAATCACGCCCGTGCCCCCGAGCCACTGGGTCCTCGTCCGCGACGCCGATCCGTTCCACTGGACGGTGCGCCCGGACGGCGGCGGCCTGGAACAACATGGGGAGTCGATCCCCACGCGCACCGGCCATGTCGCCGCGATCCCGCCCGAGGGCCTGCTCGGAGGCGTCCGACTGGAACTCGAACGGCACGCCTCCGCGGCCCCGCCCATCTCCGGCCTCCTCACCTGGCTGGACGCGCGGCCCAAGGACCTGCCCTCCGTTCCGCCCGACCCGTCGAACTCCCGGGTGCTGCTCACCAACGGCCGGGGCGCGATGGCCCGCCTGTGCCTGGATCTCGGGCGGATCCACTCGAAATACGACTGCGTCCTCGGCGCGAACCTTCACCCGGATGTTCCGGTCGACCGCCACGTGCTGGCCAAGCGGATCCGCCTGTGGGTCAACGCCGACGGCTTCATCTCGCCGCTCGACGCCACCAACCTGGTCCACGTCGAGACGCCGGCGCCCACCCACTGGCGGTTCATCGCCAACGCCGGGGACGGGCGGAGCGCGGAAATCCGGGTCGTGGCGGACCTGCTCGAGGGCCGCAACACCACGGTCTTCCAGTTCAGCCGCCCGACCGCGGCCAGCCATGATTCGCGGTTTGGCCGGCCACTGCCACCGGGGTGCGAGGTGCGTCTGGTCGTCCGGCTCGACCTCGAGGATCGGAATTTCCATTGGGAGACCCGCCTCAACCCCGAGGCCGAGGCGGCCTTCCTGAGGGCCACGCACGCCCTCGAACGCGGTGGGGACGGCAACGGCTCGGCGGGGGAGCCACACGGGTTCGTCTTTGAACCGGACCGGGGTTCCCGCCGACTGAAGGCCCGCATCAGCCGGGGCCGGTTCCACCCGGCGGTCGAGTGGTGCCGCGACATCCCGCACCCGGTCGAATCGAGCCGGGGCATGCAGGGCAGCGGCGACGCCTACAGCCCGGGCTGGTTCGAGATCCCGCTAGCCCCCGGTGACGCCGCCACGCTCGACGTGTCGGCCGATCCGGACGAGGTCCCCGCCGAGGTGCTCGCAGGCTTCGTGCAGAGCCGCCAGGACTCGGCCGGATGCGCCGGGGCCGTCGCGTCGTGTCCTCTTGAGACGCTGCTGCGCCGTGCCATCGGGGCCTTCGTCGTTCGGCGGTCCGACTCGGTCACGGTCATCGCCGGGTATCCGTGGTTCCTCGACTGGGGCCGCGATTCCCTGATCGCCGCCCGAGGCCTGATTTCCGCGGGACGTCTCGACGAGGTCCGCCAACTGCTGGTGACCTTCGGTCGGTTCGAAGAGGGCGGCACGCTGCCCAATTCCATCCACGGCGAGAACGCCTCGAACCGCGAGACCAGCGATGCGTCGCTGTGGTACGGCATCGTGGTGGAAGAACTGGGCGCGGCGGACCCCGGGGGTCCCATGGCGATCTTGGACCTGCCCACCGGCGACCGGCTTGGGCGGACCGTGCAGGAGGTCCTTCGCTCCATCGCCGGAGGCTACCTCGCCGGGACACCGCAGGGCATCCGGGTGGATCCGGAGAGCGGACTGGTCTGGAGCCCCAGCCACTTCACCTGGATGGACACCAACCACCCGGCCGGCACGCCCCGCCAGGGGTACCCGGTGGAAATTCAGGTGCTTTGGATCCGCCTGCTGCGCCAACTCGAGCGCCTCGGGTGCGCCCCGGCCCCGGGGGGTGAACCGTGGGGCGCCATCGCCCGGCGTGCCGAGGAAGCCTTCCATCGCCTGTTCTGGCTGGAGGACGAGGGGTGGTACTCGGACTGCCTGCACGCCCACCGGGACCACCCGGCCGCCCAGGCGGTGCGCGACAACGCCCTGCGCAGCAACGCGCTGCTGGCCGTGGCGCTCGACCTCGTGGAGGGCGAGCGGGCCCGGCGCACCGTGGCCGCGGCCTGCCGGCACCTGCTGATCCCGGGTGCCCTGCGCTCGCTGGCCCCCCTGCCCGTCCATCCACCGCTGCCGGTCTGGCACCATGGCCGCCTGCTCAACCACCCGGAATTCCCCTACTGGCCCTCCTATGAGGGCGACGAGGACACCCGGCGCAAACCCGCCTACCACAACGGCACGGCCTGGGTCTGGACCTTCCCGAGCTTCTGCGAGGCCCTGGTCAAGGCGTATCCCGGCGATCCTGCCGCCATCGAGGCCGCGCAGGCCTACCTTGGCAGCGTTGGCGGCCTGCTGCTCGGGGGCTGCGTGGGCCACCTGCCGGAGATCCTGGACGGTGACGTGCCCCACCTGCCCCGCGGGTGCGATGCCCAAGCCTGGAGCGTCACGGAGGCCCTCCGGGTGTGGACCTGGCTGCGAAACCCTCCGGGTCGGCCGACCCCGGTGAACCGTCCGCCGGGATAAATCCTTCCCGACGCGCCGGACCGTCTCCTATGCTCACGCCCGCACATGCGCTCGGGCTCCGCTTTCGCCAAACTCCTGGAACAGCTGGTGGGCGGTCTGCTGCTCTTCGCGGTGGCCTGGCTCACCTTCTGGTTCGCCGGGGTCAACCCGAGGGAGTCGGGCGTGGCCTTCGCCGCGATCGGCGTGGCGGCGGTCCTTTGGGGGGTGCGGATCTGGGCCGAGCCTTCCCACCGGTTCCTGTTGCCGCCGGTCACCTGGGCGGTGGCGGCGTTCTTCCTTTACGCGGCTTGGCGGTCACACCGGGCCCCGGTGCCCTACTGGGCGCTGCAGGAGGTCTTCCTCATCGCCGTGTGTGCACTGACCTTCTTCATCAGCCTGCACAACCTGCACCGGCAGGAGACCGCCGGCTGGGTGGTGAACGGATTGCTGGCCACCGGCCTGCTTGTCGCGGCCTACGCCACCGTCCAGTGCGTCCAGAATTCCCAGAAGGTCCTCTGGGCGACGCAGCCCGCCCTCTACTACAAGCGCTTTGGCGGCACCTTCGTGAACCCCAACCACCTGGCGGCCTTCCTGACGCTGTTGTCGCCACTGGCCCTCTCGCAGGCCTTGCTGGGGCGGGGCGGGGCCGTGCCGCGGATCGTCGCCGGCTACGCCGCGCTGATGATGCTCGGGGGCATCGCCGTCACCATGTCCCGGGGCGGGTGGCTGGGGGCGGCGGCCGCGGTGGCCACCTTCTCGCTCTGGCTGCTCCGGCGGCCGCAGAACCGCATCCCCATGGCGGCCCTGATGGCCGTGCTCTGCCTGGGCACGGTGACCTTCCTGTCCCAATCCGAGAAGGCCCGCGCCCGGATCGATTCGCTCACCGCCTCGGGCAAGAAGGACAGCGGGCTCTTCCGCGCGTGGATCTGGAAGCCGGCGCTCCGGATGTGGTCGGACCATCGGCTGGAAGGGGTGGGCCCGGGGCAGTTCGACACGCGGTTCCCGGCCTATCGCACGCCGACAACCCCGCTGAGTCCGCAGCACGTGCACAACGAGTACCTCGAGGTGCTCGTCGAGTACGGGGCGGTCGGCGCCGGCATCGTCGGCATGGGACTGGCGGCCTTCGGCTACGGCCTGTACCGCACCTCGCGGCACGTGGAACGGGGTTCTTCGGACCTCGGGGTCAAACAGAGCAACCGGACGGCCTTCTTCGCCGGCGGCGTCGCCGGCCTGACCGGTCTGGCCGTGCACTGTTTCCTCGACTTCAACCTGCACATCCCCGCCGTCGCCGTCGCCGCCTCGATCGTCGCCGGCATCCTCGTGTCCAACACCCGTTTCGCCACCGAGCGGTTCTGGATCCGGGCGCATCTGCCGCTGCGCCTCGTCGTCACCGGGGCCTTGGGCGGCATGCTCCTTTGGATGGTTCCCTTCGGATGGACCGCCGCCCGCGAGGATTTCCGCCTGCAGCGGGCCCAGGCCCGCCCCGTCGTCGATGACCGGTTCTTCGAGGAACTCGGGAAGGCGGCGGAACTCGCACCCGGCAACCCGGCGACGGCCCACTGGTATGGAGAGGAGAAGCGGCGGCTGAGCTGGCAGGGCAACCCGGGCTGGGAATCCCAGGCGAAGGAGGCGTTGGTGTGGTTCGAGCGCGCCTCGAGACTGGACCCCTTCAACGCCCGGACCCGGGTGTCGATGGGCCTGTGCCACCAATGGCTGGAGGACCTGAAGTCCGCCTCCGCGGAGTTCGAGGCGGCCTTGAGGCTGGGCCCCAACGATGTCCCGGTGCTCAACGCGATGGCCTGGCACCTGATCGTGCGGGGCGACCTCGCCCGGGCCCGCCCGATGGTGGAGCAGTCGCTGGCCATCAATCCGTGGGACAACTGGGAGGCGCGTTTCTATGCCGAGCGCCTGAAGACGACCACACGCTGATTTTACGCATTGGCAACGGGGGGCCTGGCAGCACATCCTTCGGCGATGAGTCCGGCAGCCAAGACCGAATCCGTCACGAGCCTGCACCGAGAAGTCACGGTGCGGAACCGGCAGGGCGTACATGCCCGCCCCTCGGCGTCGTTCGTGAAGCTGGCCAGCCAGTTCCAGAGCGAGGTGTTCATCGAGAAGGACGGCGAAACCATCAACGGCAAAAGCATCATGGGATTGCTCATGCTGGCGGCCGGGCCGGGAAGCCGTCTGCGCATCCTCTGCACCGGACCCGACGCCAGCACGGCCCTCGAGGAACTCTGCGCCCTGGTGGATGCCAAGTTCGGCGAGGATTGACCGGCCGGAGGCCCCTCCGAATCCCGGCAACCATCCATGCCCGATCCCGACACCGACCCGGATCCCCAGCCTTCCAACCTGCCATGTCCGACTTCAACATCCACTACGTGGCCAACCTCGCACGCGTCGCCCTGACGCCCGAGGAGGAGCAACGCCTGGGCGGCCAGTTGCAAAACATCCTCGGCTACATCGAGAAGCTCAAACAGGTGGATGTCTCCGGGGTCGAACCCACCGCCCATGCCTTCCCGGTGGTCAACGTCCTGCGCCCGGATGTGGTGACCGGTTCCCTGCCCCACGACGAAGCCCTGCGCAATGCCCCGGCCAAGGCCGGCGGGCTGTTCGTGGTGCCCAAGGTGGTGGAGTGACACGCGCCGCGCGCCGAGGCGGGTCCGCGACCTCAGGCATGGCATCCCACCGGCCGCCTGCCACACCGCGGTCCCAGTTTCGCGGCCTCAGTTTCCTTGCCTCCGGGGCGGGGGCCTCCCATCGTCGCGCATGGCAGACGCGAACCCAGCCCACGCGGTCGATTCCGAGTTCTACCTCCCGGCCTCCGAGTTCTTCCCCGCCCAGCGGCGCACGGCCCTGACCTACGACGACGTCACCCTGGCGACGCTCTACACCGAGATCCTCCCGAAGGAGAGCCAGATCGACGCCCGCCTCGCCGACGGCCTCCACCTGAACATCCCGCTGGTGTCGGCCGACATGGACACCGTCACCGAGGCGCGGATGGCCATCGCGATGGCGCTCAACGGAGGCCTCGGCCTCATCCATTACAACATGGCCGAGAAGGAGCAGCTCTCGGAGGTGTCCCGGGTGAAGAACCATGTGCATGGGCTCATTCAGGACCCTATCCGGGTGCATCCCGAGCAGCACATCGGCGACGTGCTCGAGCTGATCGAGAAGAAGCGCTTCAGCTTCAGCACCTTCCCCGTCGTGGATGGCGCGGGCACCCTGCTCGGACTGCTCCCGGGGCACGTGGTGAAACCTCGGTACGCCCACCGCAAGGTCACCGACGCCCTCACGCCGCGGGCGCAGGTGCGCACCATCCCCGAGCGGGAGCTGGGCGCGGATCCCATTGCGCGGGCGGACCGCTTCTTCACGGAGAACCTCGGCATCCACAAGCTGCTGGTGGTCGACGACCAGGACCGGCTCAAGGGCCTGTTCACGCTGAGCGACATCGAGCGCATCACGCAGGAGAGCGGCGCGGCGCTCAAGCCGGCCCGCGATGCGAAGTTCCGGCTGCTGTGCGGCGCGGCCATCTCGACGGTGCGGCGCAAGGACGGGAGCATCGACCGGGACCGGGTCGTCGGTCATGTCGGGGCGCTCATCGACCGGGGCGTGGACTGCGTGGCCGTGTCGACGGCCCATGGGCACAGCCGCGGGGTGGGCGAGGTGGTGCGGTGGGTGCGCGACGCGTTCCCGGCCCTGCCGATCATCGCCGGCAACGTCACCAGCGCCGCCGGGGTGGAGTTCCTGGCGTCCCAGGGGGCCAATGTCATCAAGGTGGGCCAGGGACCGGGCTCCATCTGCACCACGCGGGTCGTGGCCGGCGTAGGCATCCCCCAGCTCACGGCCCTCTATGTGACTTCCCGGGCGGCCGCCGCCTGCGGCGTCACGCTGCTGGCCGATGGCGGCATCACCAAGTCGGGGGACATCGTCAAGGCGCTCACGCTGGCGCAGGGCGTCATCTGCGGCGGCCTCTTCGCCGGATGCCCCGAGGCGCCCGGCCAGATCGTCGAGATCAACGGCAAGCTCTACAAACAGTACCGGGGCATGGGCAGCCATGCGGCCATGAAGGCCGGATCGGCGGCCCGCTACGGGCACAGCGCCGATGCCACCCGGAAGGCGGCGGCCGAGGGCATCGAGGCCCTGAAGGAGGTGGCCGCCTCCATCGACTCCGTCGTCGCGCAGCTCATCGGGGGCATCCAGTCGGGCATGGGCTATCTCGGGGCGGCCAGCCTGCCGAGCCTGCGCGAGCGGGCCCGGTACGTGCGGGTCAGCCCGGCCGGCCAGCGCGAGGCCTCGCCGCACGACGTGATCGAGGTGAAGACCCCGGTAGGATCGGCCGAGAAGGCCTGAGCGATGATCCCGCTTCCTGCGCCCAACGGGATCCACGCCCGGTTCGCCGTCTTGGCACCCGACGTCTTCCGGCTTCGTGTCGGGCAGGAAAACGGCCCGGCGACTCCTCCCTCGGGGGCCGTTGTGGACCGACCGGCCCCGGAGGTTTCCGCAACCGTCCGCCGGTCCCGGACTGGGATCCGCATCACCACGGCCTCGGGAGAATTCCACTGGAATGGCCGGACCTGTGCCTGGGAACTGATGGACCGGCGTGGCTTGGTCGCCTTCCGCTCGCGGGGCGGATCCACCGGATTCGACCACGAAGGACGCCCCGGCTTCGCCCTCGATCTGGCCGACCGCGAGGCCCTCTTCGGGATGGGTGAGGGCACGGGCATTCTCGACCGCCGGGGCACGGTCCGTGAGTTTTGGAACATCGACGTGCTGGGCCACGCCCCCGCGATCCACCCGGCCCTGTCCTCGCTGTATGTCGCCATCCCGTTCGCGCTCTCGCTGCGCGAGGGGCGCGCGGCCGGTCTCTTCTGGGACAATCCCGGGCGGCAACGCTGGGACCTCGGTGCCACCGACCCCCGTCGATGGGATCTGCGGGCCGGGACCGGGATCATCGACCTGTTCCTCTTCCTCGGCCCGACAGTCGAGTCGGTGGTCCGAGGCTACAGCCGCCTGACCGGCACGATGCCGATGCCCCCGGAGTGGGCGCTCGGCTACCACCAGTCGCGCTACAGCTACGAGACCCAGGCGCGCGTCGAGGCCGTGGCCCGGGAATTCCGCCGGCGCGAACTCCCCTGCGACGCGCTCTACCTGGACATCCACCACATGGACGGATACCGGGTGTTCACCGTGGGCGAAGGGTTCCCCGACCTGCCGGCGATGACCCGTCGGCTGGCTCGGAACGGGATCCGCACCGTCGCGATCGTCGATCCCGGGGTGAAGGACGACCCGCGGTTCCCGGTCTTGCGTCGGGGTCGCCGCCGCAAGGCGTTCGTCGAGGCGCCCGGCGGCACCGGCGACCACATCGGCCGCGTCTGGCCCGGGGCGTCGAGATTTCCCGATTTCCTGAATCCTGCGGTGCGCCGGTGGTGGGGCGACGAGCAACGGGCCCTGCTCGACCAGGGAATCGACGGCATCTGGAACGACATGAACGAGCCGGCCGATTTCGACCGGCCGGACAAGACCCTGCCGCCCGCGGCCCGCCACCACACCGGGGACGGGGTCCATCTCCACGCCGCGGTGCACAACCTCTACGGGCAGGCCATGGCCCAGGCGTCGCGGGACGGGTTGCTCCGACACCGCCCTGGCCAGCGCCCCTTCGTGGTGACGCGGGCCGGGTATGCCGGCATCCAGCGCCACGCCATCGTCTGGACGGGCGACACCTCCTCGCACTGGGAGCACCTGCGGGAGGCCGTGCCGATGCTGCTCAACCTCTCCCTCAGCGGCGTGCCCTTCTGTGGCGGCGACGTGGGCGGGTTCCTGGGCAACGCCTCGGCCGAACTGTTCGTCCGGTGGCTGCAGTTCGCCGCCTTCACCCCCTTCTTGCGGAACCACAGCAACCTCGGCACCCGCGACCAGGAGCCCTGGGCCTACGGCCCGGAGGTCGAGGCCGTCGCCCGCGAAACGCTGCGTCTGCGCTACCAACTGATCCCCTACCTGTACGGGCTGGTCCGGCAGGCAGCCGACACGGGCGATCCGGTGATGCGGCCCCTGCTCTGGCACCATGCCAACGACCCGGTCGCCGTCGCCTGCAACACGCAGTTCCTCGTCGGACGCGACCTGCTCGTCGCCCCGGTGCTCGAGCCGGGCTGCCCGTCGCGCAGCGTCTATCTGCCGAACGACGTGTGGTACGAGTTCTGGACCGGGGAACGGCGGGTCGGAGGCCGCCCGGTGCTGGCCGACACCCCCCTCGACCGAATCCCCATCTACGTCCGGGCCGGCGGTCTGTTGCCGCTGGCACCGGTCCGCAACTCCACCCGGGAGGTGGCCGGGGACACCGTCGCACTGCACCTGTGGCCAGGCCCCGAGGGCTCGCTGCTTTGGTACGAGGACGACGGGGTCTCGCTGGACCACGGCACCGGGGCCTTCCACCGGCGACTCATCACCCAGGAACGCCGCGGCCGCACCACCCGGGTAGGTTTCGGCCCGGCCGAGGGCCGGTTCCCGAGCCGCCTGCGGACCTGGAGGCTGGTGTTCTGGCATCTCCCGGCAACCGCGCGCGTCCGGATCGCCGGGGTGCCCCAGGAATCTCCGGGCAGTCCCGGCGTCGCGGACGGTCTGCTCGTCGTCGATGTGCCCCAACGCGCCGATGCCTTCGAGGTCCGGGTCGTCGGGGGATCAGTTTGAACGCCCGGTCGGTGGGCCGGCGGTGAACCTTGTCCCGGCCCCGCCCGGCTCGATGCTTGCGATCCCGGCGGCTTGTGGGGAATCTCCACCCCATGATCTCCCCGAAGGCCTTCCGGCAGACCGCGGTCCTCGCCCTCTGGGCGGCAGGCATCGTTCTCCAGGCCGCCCAGGAGACGATCCCGATCAACGAGGTCGAGGAGGCCGTGCCACCCTACACGCTGCCCGAGGTCCTCACCTTCTGCGACGGCCGCCGGGTGGAATCGGCCCGGGACTGGACCAGACGCCGGGCGGAACTCCTGCGCCTGTTCGAGGACCATGTCTACGGGCGCGTGCCCAAGGGGCTGCCCAGGGCGCCGGGCCGGGTGGTTGAAACCCGACGGGACGCCCTCGGCGGCAAGGCCGTCCGGCAGCGCATCCAGGTGCCCCTGACCCGGGGTCCACGGCCGGTGCTGATGGACCTGCTGGTCTACCGTCCCGCCTCGGCGACCGGTCCCGTGCCGGTGTTCCTCGGGCTGAACTTCGACGGCAACCACACCGTCACGGTGGAGACCGATATTCCGCTGGCCCGGGGCTGGGTCGCCAACCGGCCGCGCAGCGGGGTGACCAACCATGTGGCCGCCGAGGCCAGTCGCGGCACCGACACGGCGGCGTGGCCCATCGAGCGGATCCTCGGGCGCGGATACGGCCTGGCAACCGCCTACTACGGCGACATCGAGGCCGACTTCAATGGCGGATGGCGTCACGGGCTGCGCGGCACCGTCGCCGGTACCGGGCCCGGCTCCCGCTTCGCCCCGGAAGATTGGGGTGCCATCTCGGCCTGGTCGTGGGGGCTTTCCCGGGCGCTCGACCAACTGGCCCGCGACCCGGCCATCGACGCCGGGAAGGTGGCGGTGATCGGGCACTCCCGGCTGGGCAAGACGGCCCTCTGGACGGGAGCCCGGGACCCCCGCTTCGCCCTGGTCATCGCCAACGAATCCGGCGAGGGCGGCGCGGCGCTGGCCCGGCGCTTCTTCGGCGAGACCACGCTGCGCATCAACACGAGCTTCCCGCACTGGTTCAACGGGCGCTTCAAGGACTACAACCACCGGGTTCCTGACCTGCCGGTCGACCAGCACGAACTGGTGGCCCTCGTGGCGCCACGACCGGTCTACATCGCCAGCGCCGAGCAGGATCGGTGGGCCGACCCGAAGGGCGAATACCTCAGCGGCTGGCATGCCGGCCCGGTGTATCGACTGCTGGGACGGGAGGGGCTCCCGGGGCCGGACCTGCCCGCGCTGAACCGGTCGGTGGGTGATTCCGTCGGCTACCATGTCCGCACCGGTGCCCACGCCTTGACCGGGGCCGACTGGGAGTTCTATCTGGACTTCGCAGACCGGCACCTGCGCCGCGACAGTCGTTGATCCCCCTCCCCACCCCGAACCGGACCCGCCCATGACATCCCCGATCCGGATCCTCCCCACCCGCCTGCTCCGCCCCCTCTGCCTGATCGCCTTCCTCGCGCTCGGGCGAGCGGCCCTCGCCCAGGACTGGGCCAAGGCTCGCCTCGAGAAATCACCCCGCCATCTCGAATGGGTCACCGTGCGCCATGGCGACCGGGAGGTTCGCTGCTGGGTCGCCTACCCCGAGGTGAAGGACAAGACCACCGCCGTCGTGGTCATCCACGAGATCTTCGGACTGACCGACTGGGTTCGGGGCGTCGCCGACCAACTCGCCGAGACCGGGTACATCGCCATCGCGCCCGACCTGCTCTCTGGCTCCGGGCCGAAGGGCGGCGGCACCGAGTCGCTGGGCGGGCCCGACGGTGCGCGGGCCAAGATCGGATCGCTCCCGCCCGACCAGATCACCGCCGATCTGACGGCTGCCGTGAAATACGTCCGAGCCCTGCCTGCCTGCAATGGCAAGGTGGCCGTCTCCGGCTTCTGCTGGGGCGGCAGCCAGACCTTCCGCTTCGTCGCCAACCATCCCGAGGTCAAGGCCGGCCTGGTCTTCTACGGCTCCGGCTCCGAGGACGAGAAGGAACTGTCCCGCATCCAGGCGCCGGTCTACGGCTTCTACGGCGGCAACGATGCGCGGGTGAACGCCACGGTCCCGAAATCCGAGGCCCTGATGAAGAAGCTCGGCAAGGTGTACCAACCGGTCCTCTACGACGGGGCCGGCCATGGGTTCATGCGGGCGGGCGAGGATCCCGCCGGCAGCGCCGACAACCAGAAGGCCCGCCTGGCCGGATGGGAGCGGGTCAAGGCGATCCTCAAGGGCCTGTGAGCCTCGGCACCGACCCCGGGCCTGTCGGCGGTCTCATCGCCGGTCTTGTCCGCCACCAACCAGCCGGCGGACTCCTCCTGCTGGGCCTCGGCAGCGCCCTGAGGGGCCTCACCCTCGAAGGCCCGGTGCCCATCGGAGGCACCTGGGGCTGGAAATCGGCCGAGGCCCTGGCCTTCGTCCTCGGGGAATCGACCGCGGTCCGGTGGGCCGCCTTCGGTGGCGCCTTCTCCATCTCGTGGCTGCTGGCGTGGGGGCTCGCCCGGCGCCGCGGCCCCGTCCGATGGTTGGCCACGGTGCCGTTGGCCGCCGACCTGGCCCTCGCGTGGACCACGGGCGACCCGGCCAACGCGGCCGTCCACGTGGCGGCGCTGGGCCTGGTCTGGGTGTCTCCTCGGGGTCCGGGCGGGGCGCCCGGGCTGCCGTCCGCCCGTCGCCCACCCGGCACCCCGCCCTGACGCCCGGCCCGATTCGGACACCGGAAACGCTCCCGGAATCAAGCCTGGAAGACAGGGAGTTATTCTCCGGCGTTTGCGGACAATCTTTCCTTCCGAACGGCCGGTACGGGATTCTCAATCCCCCCATGCAAGAGCTTCCCGATGAACGTGGCGGAGGGGATCCGGCGCCCGCACCGGCGACCGGGGAACCGAGGCCGGACTTCAAGCGCGCCCGGCGCGTACGGGCCAAGCTCGACCTGTCGTCGCTCGACCGCCTGCCACCGCACTCGACCGAGGCCGAGCAGGGGGTGCTGGGCTGCGTGCTCCTCTCACCGAACGAGGCGATGGGCATCTGCATCGAGACGCTGAAGGCCGGCGCGGAGAGTTTCTACGACCAGAGGCACCAGCTCATCTACCAGACGCTGGCGGAGATGTACGACCGCAAGGAGCCCATCGACCTCATCACGCTCCAGCAACGGTTCAAGGACCACCAGCAGCTCGAGGGCGTGGGCGGCCTGGCCTACCTCAGCGGCTTGCAGGACGCGGTGCCCAGCGCGGCCAACCTTCCCTACTACCTGCAGATCGTCCGCGAGAAGCTGGTGCTCCGGCGCATGCTCTCGGCCTGCACCTCCGTCGTCACGCGGGTGCATGAGCACCAGGGCGAGGTCGACGCGCTGCTCGACGAGGTCGAGCGGGACATCCTGCGCATCAGCGAGGACCGCGAGACCACGACGATCAAGCCCATGAAGGACCTCGTCCGGGGGGCCATCGACCGCATCCAGGAGTTCCACCAGCGGGCCGGCGGGCTCACCGGGCTGGCGACCGGGTTCTCCGACTACGACAAGATGACCAGCGGCATGAACGGTGGCGAGATGATCGTCATCGCCGCCCGCCCGTCGATGGGCAAGACCTCGCTGGTGATGAACATCGCCGAGCATGTCGTCATCAACGAGCGGCAGCCCGTCGGCGTGTTCAGCCTGGAGATGACCTCCGAGTCGCTGGTCATGCGCATGCTCTGCTCGCTGGCGCGGGTCAATGCCCGGTCCATCCGCGACGGGTTCATGGCCGAGCAGGACTTCAAGAAGCTCACCGGGGCCGCCGCCAAGATGGCCAAGAGCCCGCTGCACATCGACGACACGCCGGGACTGTCGATCCTGCAGCTCCGGGCGCGCGCGCGGCGGATGTGGCAGCAGCACCGGATCAAGCTCTTCATCATCGACTACCTGCAGCTCATGCATTCCGACTCCCGGAAGGCGCAGGACAACCGCCAGCAGGAGATCTCCGATATCTCCAACGGCGTGAAGGCGCTGGCCAAGGAGCTCAACGTGCCGGTCATCGTGCTCTCCCAGCTCAACCGCGAGCTCGAGAAGGACAAGAACCGCAAGCCCCGGCTGTCGGACCTCCGCGAATCGGGGGCCATCGAGCAGGACGCCGACGTCGTCGGCCTGCTCTACAAGCCCGCCGAGGAGGACGAGGACGTGTCCGAGGCCCGGCAGCCCGTCGAGTCGCACCCGGTGAACCTGTTGATTGCCAAACAGCGCAACGGCCCGACGGGGGACGTCCGGCTGACGTTCTTTAAGAGCTTCACACGGTTCGAGACTGCGGCAAAGCTCGACGCAGAAGACTGAGCGTTGATGAAACATCCCAAGTCCCGCGCCCTTCGGCTCTGTGCCGTCCTCGTCGCCTGCCTCCAGCTGGCGGCGGCCGAAGACGGGCCCGTCGTCCGCAAGATCCTCATCAAGCACGTCGGCCCGGCCGCGGTCAGCGAGGAGCTCATCCGGGCCAACATCCGCGTCAAGGAGGGGGAGGCCTACAGCCGGTTCGCGGTCGATGACGACATCAAGAACCTCTACGGCACCTCCTACTTCTTCAACATCCGGGTCACCGAGGACATCACGGCAACCGAACTGGCCCCCAACGGCACCCGCGTGCCGAAGGAATACACCCTGACCTACGTGGTCCAGGGGCGCCCCCTGGTCACCGAGATCCGGTTCACCGGCAACAGGAAGTACTCCACCTCCAAGCTCCGCAAGAAGCTCACCTCCAAGAGCGGCGAGCCGATGGACGAGCGCAAACTCTTCAACGACGCCCAGGCCATCCTCAAGATGTACCAGAAGGCGGGCCTCCAGCGGACCACCGTCGACTACAAGCCGAGCATCACCGAGTCGCTCGGGCGCGGCATCGTGACCTTCGAGATCCAGGAGGCTCCGAAGGTGAAGATCAAGAACGTGGTCTTCGAGGACGCGCCCTCCTTCAAGCAGCGCAAGCTGCGCAAGGTCATCAAGACGCGGCGCTGGTGGATGTTCTCGTGGATCACCGGCTCGGGCCGCTTCAAGGACGACGTCTTCGAGGAGGACAAGGACAAGCTGCGCGAGTTCTACGCCGACAAGGGGTTCATCGACATGGAGCTCAAGGAGCCACGGTTCGAGTACCCCAAGACCAACAACCTCATCCTCCACCTGCCGGTCTCAGAGGGGCCGCAGTACAAGGTCGGCAAGGTGACCTTCGAGGGCAACGAACTCTTCAGCCAGCAGCAGATCACCCAGAACCTGACCTCGAAAGACGGCGAGAAGACCAAACGGGGCCTGCAGCTGAAGGAGGGGGAGATCTTCTCGCCCAAGAAGCTCTTCAAGGACACCGAGGCCATCGAAAACTTCTACGGGGCGAGGGGTTACATCGAGTCGAGGGCGCGGGCCGAGCAGATCGCCGACGTCGAGAAGGGGACGCTCGACCTCAAGTACAGCCTGAGCGAGGGCGACAAGTTCTACGTCGAGAAGATCGAGATCCAGGGCAACGCCAAGACCAAGGACAAGGTCATCCGCCGCGAGCTGGCCATCACGCCGGGCGAGACCTTCGACATGGTCCGAGCGAAGATCTCCAAGAGCCGGCTCGAGCAGATGCAGTTCTTCGACAAGGTCGAGACGCGTCCGGAGCCCACCGACGTGCCCAACCGCAAGAACCTGGTGATCTCCGTCGAGGAGAAGAACACCGGCAACGTCGCCCTGGGCGCCGGGTTCAGTTCCGTCGACTCGGTCATCGGATTCGTCGAGGTCAGCCAGGGCAACTTCGACCTCACGAACCCGCCCTACTTCACCGGGGCGGGCCAGAAGGCCCGTCTGCGCGCGCAGGTGGGTTCGCGCCGGCAGGACTACGTGGCCACCTTCGTCGAGCCCTGGTTCCTCGGGAAACGCCTCTCGCTCAGCGTCGACCTGTACCACCGGGACCTGAACTTCCTGTCCGACAACTACAACCAGCGGCAGACCGGCGCTCGCATCGGCCTGACCCGGCAGCTGCCCCGGAACCTGATCGGCAACGTCAGCTACACCCTCGAGAACATCCAAATCCGGTTCTCGGACGCCTACCGGCTTCAGCAACAGCGCTTCGGCAGCGCCATCCTCGCCGAGGAGGGAAGCCGTCTGGTCTCCCGGTTCGGCACCTCGCTCGCCCACGACACGCGCAACAACTTCCAGATGCCCTCCCGGGGGCACCGGGCCGAGGTCCTGGGCGAACTGGTCGGCGGCCCCTTTGGTGGCGACAGCGACTTCTACAAAATCGAGGCACGCATCGCGCACTACTGGAGCCCGGAGCGCCTGCTCGACGACTCGGGCATCGCCCGCGACATCTTCGAGGGCCACATCGTGGAGTTCACCGGCCGCATCGGCGTGGTCGACCACTACGGCGACTCGACCCGCGTCCCGCTCTTCGACCGGTGGTTCCTTGGCGGCCTCTACAACCTGCGCGGCTACCGTTTCCGCGCGGTCGGTCCCCGCGAGTTCTACTCGGGCGAACCCCTGGGCGGCAGCACCTACTGGTTCAGTTCGACCGAGTACAGCATCCCCATCATCGAGCGACTCCGCTTCGCGATGTTCTACGACATCGGCATGGTGTACCCCGGGGCCTACAGCTTCGCCCCGGAGACCAGCGCGGTGGATGCCATCGGCAACCCGCTGGTGCGCGGCGACACCGGTCTCTACAACGACAACTGGGGTGTCGGCATCCGGCTCAACCTGCCCATCGGCCCGCTGCGCCTCGACTACGGCATCCCGGTCACCCGGGGCCCGGACACCGGTGGCGGCGGACGCTTCCAGTTTGGCGTTGGCTGGACCCGCGACTTTTGAAAGCCTGAACCTCTTCGTTGGAACCCTGCACGCATGAACCGCACATCGCTCGCCGTCGTGGTGGCCGCCCTTGCCATCCTGCTCCCCTGCCCGTCCGCCCTGGCCCAGGGCAAGGTCGGGGTGATCAACCTCACCAAGGTGTTCGACGATTTCTGGCGGACCAAGCAGGCGGACGTCCAGATCAAGGACCGCCTGGCCGAGTTCGAGAAGATGGGCCAGTCGATGTACGACGACTACAAGAAGGCCAATGAGGAGTTCGGCAAGCAGATCGAGGCCGCCAACGATCCCGCCCTGTCGAAGGAGGAGGCCGAGAAGCGCCGCAAGGACCTCGACAAGAAGCGCAAGGACATCCTGGAGATGGAGAACAACATCAAGCAGTTCCAGGGCAACAGCCAGCGGGCCCTGATGGAGCAGCGCGGGCGGGTCCGGGAGTCGATCATGCGGGATGTGCGCGGCGTCATCGAGGAGAAGGCCAAGTCCGGTGGATACGCCACGGTGCTGGACACATCGGCGCTGTCGGCGACCGGCACCCCGGTCGTCGTCTTCACCACGCTGAGCGGCGGGGAGAACGACCTGAGCGAACCTGTCGCCAAGGCGCTGGCCGCCACGGCACCGCCGGACGCCGACAAGGCCGACCCGAAGACGGCCGACCCGAAGGGCGCCAAGAAGCCCGAGGAGAAGCCGGCGGACAAGAAGTGACCCGGTTCCCGGCTGCCCTGACCTGGTTCCGGCCCCGCGGGATGTGGGAATGACCACCGCCGTCATCGTCGCCGCGGGGCGTGGGACCCGGATGGGTCCTGGCATCGACAAGCTGTTCCTCGAGGTGGCCGGCCATCCGGTGGTCGCCCACACCTGGCGGCGATTCGACCGTCATCCCATGGTGGACCACGTGTGCGTGGTGGTCCGGCCGGGCATGGAGCGGGACTTCGCGGAGCTCGGGCGGCAGTTGGATCTCCGGAAGCCCCACACGCTGGTTCCCGGCGGGGCCGAGCGGCAGGATTCGGTATGGAACGGGCTGGCGGCGGTCCCGCCGGACACCCGATGGGTGGCGATCCAGGACGGGGCACGCCCCTGCACCACCGACGAGACCATCACCCGGTGCCTGCGGGCGGCCAACGCCTCGGGGGCCGCGGTGGCGGCCCAGCGGGCCGTGGACACGATCAAGGAGGCGGACGACCGGGGACGCGTGGCACGCCACCTCGACCGGGCCCGCCTGTGGACCGTGCAGACCCCGCAATGCTTCGCGGTCTCCGTGCTGCGGAAAGCCCTGGAGACCGCCCGGGAACGCGGAATCCTGGTGACCGACGACACGGCCGCCTGCGGCCTCATCGGCGCACCGGTCGACCTCGTCGAATGTCCGGACCCCAATCCGAAGGTGACCGTCCCGTCCGACCTAGGATGGATCGCCCTCTGGCTTTGATCCGGTCCGACCCGTCGCTTGACTTGGGGTGGCACGCTGCCCATCTTGACCCGCTCGATCGGCTTCGCGCACCGCGTGGCCACGCAACTATGTCCAAGACGAAAGAGAAGAAGCCCGTCGCCAAGGCCCCTTCCCAGAAAGCCAAACCGGCCCCGGCCAGTCCGGCGCCTGCCTCCCGGAAGGCCGCTGCCCAGGGTTCTGCCAAGGCCTCCTCCAAGGCTTCGGAAGCGGTGCCGGCGGCGGCCTCCGCCGGAGGGCGAGGTTCCAAGGCCTCCCAGCCCCGTCCCCCGGCGGCGTCGCAGCGTGAGGTGAAGCATCCGACGGGGAAGGCCCAGCAACCGGTTTCGGGATCCCACCCCAAGGGTTCGAAGCCCTCACCCACGGTCAGGACACCCGCAAAGTCCTCGGAAGCCAAGGCCTCCGACGCAGCCCCCCGGCAAGCCGCCCCGTTGCAGAAGGCCGCCCCTCCTCAAAAGCCCAAAGCCCAAACGTCTCCAATCCCCCAAACCCCAAGGCCTCAGACCACTGTGGCAACCCCGGCGGGCAAGGGTTCCGGCAAGCCCTCGGCCACCGGTGCGACGGCCCGAAGCGAGCCCAAGGGGGGCAAGGGAGCCAAGGCGGCATCCCCGGAGCGCCGTGCGAAGAAGGAAGCCAAGGGCGGCGAGCCGGAATCCGACATCGTGGTTCCCAAGGAACCGCCGGTGCCAATCGGGCCCACCGTCAGCCAGTTGGCCCAGCTTGCCGCCGGGGATGCCGACGGTGCCGGCAACAACATCGGGACCATCAAGAACGCCTCCGGCGTCGACATCACCGAGAAGATCAAGGAACTGGTCCGTCAGTCCCAGGAGCAGGGGTATCTCACCCACAGCGACATCGGCGACGCCCTCGCCGACACCCCCATGTCGCCCGAGGAGATGGATGAGATCTACATCAAGCTCCGCAACCTGGAGATCGAGATCGTCGACCAGGCCGAGGTCGACCGGCCCAAGGCCAACGAGCAGGAAGAGGAGGAGGACAAGTCCCGTCTCGACATCCTCGACGACCCGGTCCGGATGTACCTCAAGCAGATGGGCCAGGTCCCCCTGCTGACCCGCGAGCAGGAGGTCGAGATCTCCAAGCGCATCGAGGAGAACGAGAACGAGGTCAAGCGGATCATCCATTCCTTCGGTTTCGCCGGCAAGGAGCACATCGCCCTCGCCGACAAGCTCACCTCGGAACCGCCGAAGGAGCGCTTCGACCGCGTCATCGTCGACAAGAAGATCGAGGTCCGCGAGGAGCACCTCAAGACCCTTCGCAAGCTGACCAAGGAAGTCCGCGCCATCGACCAGCTGGTCGACGAGCACTGGCGGGTCCTGCAGGAGGAGGAGTCCAAGACCAAGCGCGAGAAGATCCTCGCCGAGTTCCGGAAGCTGGACGACAAGCTGCAGAAGTCGTTCCCGAAGTTCTACTACAAGCAGAAGGTCGTCGAGGAGATGTCCCTCGTCGCCGAGAACATCCACGAGAAGTTCCAGACCTCCGTCCGTTCCATCAAGGAACTCGAGCCCCAGCGGCGCCTGACCCAAGCGCAGGCGATCATCCACGCCGAGGAGCGGAAGATCAAGGCGCTCGAGGAGTTTGTCCGCCTGTCCCTGGACGAATACACCACGGCCTTCAGTCAGCTGAAGCATTTCGAGCGCAAGGCCCTGCAGGCCAAGACCGAGATGGTCGAGGCCAACCTGCGCCTGGTGATCTCCATAGCCAAGAAGTACACCAACCGCGGTCTGTCGTTCCTCGACCTCATCCAGGAGGGCAACATGGGCCTCATGAAGGCGGTGGAGAAGTTCGAGTACCGCCGCGGCTACAAGTTCTCGACCTACGCCACCTGGTGGATCCGCCAGGCCATCACGCGGTCCATCGCCGACCAGGCCCGTACCATCCGCATCCCGGTGCACATGATCGAGACGATCAACAAGCTGATGCGCGTGCAGAAGCAGTTGATACAGGATTTCGGCCGCGAACCGACCCCGGAGGAGATCGCCGACGAGATGCAGATGCCCGTCGAGCGGGTGCGGGCCGTGCTCAAGATGGCCCAGCAGCCCATCTCGCTGCAGAGCCCCGTGGGCGATTCCGACGACACCAACTTCGGTGACTTCATCGAGGACAAGGCCGCCGAGAACCCCTCGGACATGACCAGCTACAGCCTGCTCAAGTCGAAGCTGGCCGACGTGCTCGACTCGCTGACCGAACGTGAGCGCAAGGTGCTCGAGCTTCGCTTCGGCCTGCTCGACGGCTACAGCCGCACACTCGAGGAGGTGGGCAAGCAGTTCAAGGTGACCCGCGAACGCATCCGCCAGATCGAGGCCAAGGCGCTACGCAAGATGCGGCACCCGACCCGCCTGCGGCAGCTCAACGGATTCCTCGAGGGCGAAGAGGCCCTCGTCTGACCCCCCCGCACCAAGCCCCGCCTCCAAGGCGGGGCTTTCGTCTTCCGACCCTGCCCCACGTGAGAACCCGCCCTTTCCAGTCGCCCGACGTCCACCCGGTCGCGCAGGCCCTTTGCCGCGGATGGATCGCGAAATGGCTCGCCCTCGGGGCGGTGCTGCTGGGCCTCCATGGGCCCCTGGAAGCGGCGACCAAAACGACGGGGGCCACCCCGGCGGGCGAGGTGCTCCGGGAGGAGCTCTTCGACGGCCCGGTGCTGCATTGGGAGGTGCTCGTCCGGCGGGACGACCTCGCGACGCTGAGGCGGTCCGGCGGCCCATGGAACCGGCAGGCCGACGAGGATGCCCATGCCACGATCCGGGCCGGCGGCCGGGTGTGGACGAATGTCGCCATCCATCTCAAGGGCGCGGCCGGAAGCTTCCGCCCGGTGGACGACCTGCCCGCGCTCACCCTGAACTTCGGGAAGTTCCAGGACGGCCAGACCTGCCTCGGCCACCGGAAGCTCCACCTGAACAACTCGGTGCAGGACTCGGCCCGCCTGGATGAGATCCTCGCCTCGGAGATGTATATCCGGTCCGGGGTCCCGACCCCGAGGGCCACCCGCGCGCTGGTCTCGCTCAACGGGCGCTACCTCGGCATCTACGTGCTCAAGGGCGGCTGGGACAAGCCCTTCCTCAAGCAGCATTTCGGCTCGTCCAAGGGCAACTTCTACGACCCCGGCTTCCTCAAGGACCTCGACGCCGACCTGGAACGCGACTCCGGCGAGGGTCCGGCGGACTGGTCCGACCTGGCCGCATTGCGACGCGCCCTGAAGATCGAGGACCCGGCCGGGCGCCTCGATGACGTGGCACAGCGCCTGGACCTCGGTCGCATCACCACCCTCGCCGCGCTCCAGATCCTGCTCGACGACTGGGACGGCTACCTGCGAAACCGCAACAACTACCGGGTCTACCACGCCCCGGATTCGGACCGCTTCGTGCTGATGCCCCACGGCATGGACCAGCTCTGGAGGAACCCGCGCGGTTCGTTCAACCCGCCGCTCGCCAGCCTGCTGGGCCAGCGGCTGTTCTCCCTGCCGGCGATGGCCGACCGCCTCAGCCAGCGCATGAGGGAATTGACCAACTCGGTGTACACGCCCCGTTTCGTGGACGGCGTTGCCGCCGATGCCCAGACGAGGCTGCGGGCGCGGTTGTCGCTCGAGGAGCGCGACGGGGAATTTGAGCCCGTGCAGCGTGCCGTGGACGACACGGTGCGCCGGACCCGCCAGCGGATGGCGGCCTTTGCCGGTCAGCGCTACCAACCCCCGCAGGCGGCCCGGTTCGACGCGGACGGCCACATGCGTCTCACCGGTTGGCAACCCGGGACGGCCGACGAGGCCGACCCGAAGCCCGCCTCCCCGGAACGGGCGGACGACGGCACCGAGGTCCTGCGCCTGGAGGCCGGCAACGAGGGAATGCCGGTCTCGCTGCAGAAGCGCCTGCTCCTGCCGCCCGGCCGGTACCGCCTCGAGGCCAAGGCCCGCACCCGCGCGGTCTCCGGCTTCGGTGCCTGCCTGGATGCCGAGTGGGCCCGTCGCAACCAGCGGTTCGACGAGGGCGAACCACCCGCCCAAGGGCTGACTGGCTCCTCCGGGTGGACCCCGCTGCAACGCGAGTGGACGGTGCCGTCCCGGGGCGACTGGGGCCGCCGTCGCCCCGGTGGTGGTGGTGGTCCAGGTGGTGGATCAGGACGTGCGGGGGATTCCCCGCGCGAGGTGGTCCTGAAGGCGGAACTGCGTGCCGACGCCGGCACGGCGGAATTCGACGCCGCGAGCTTCGTCCTCAAGCGCCTCTGAGAGGGATCCTCAAGGCCCTTCAGGCGGCCAAGGCCCTCCAGGCGGACCGGCAATCGCCGGTGCCCCCCGCCCACCGCAGGCGACGGGCGACTGCCGCATGGGCTTGACTCCTCCATGGGCTTGACTCCTCCATGGGCTTCCGTAGTAACGGCCCAATTTCGGCATCGAAGACCGCCTTTATTGAGGCTCGGCTATTACGGTGACAACCGTTTCCCCCACCCGGAAGCCACGGACAAGTCACTCTATTGTGCGAGACTCAATGAGACCGGCCCAGCCCTCGCCGAGGCACTCCGACGGGGCACTCAGTCCGGCTTGTGCACCGAGTGGCAGGCCTTGCAGTTGACAGCCGACTTGTAGGCGTCGACGGCCCCGGCCTTGCCGGCGACCAAGTCGTCCGCCGCGGCCTTCAGCGCCCGGGTCTTCTCGGTCCAGCTGGCCAGGTCGCCCTTGGGCGGCTGGTTGAGGGCCAATTCCTCGGTCAGGAAGGCGATTTTCTTGAAGTCCTCCGCGGTCCCCTGCCCCTTGGCGATCCGGGCCGAGAGCGACTCCTTGCCCTTGAAGCCATCCTCCATGATGTGCTCGATCGAGAGCGAGGGCTTGGTCGCGGAGGAGGACGAGGAGGCGCAACCGGCGGCGACGAGGGTCAGGGCGGCGATGGCGACTCGGGTGGCGTTGAAGGTCGGCGGGGAGGTTTTCACAGGCATTGGAGATGGACGTCCGCGCCGATGGAATCCCATAGGCCGCCCCGGGTTCAAGCGGTCAATCGGTCGCAGGGGGGCGTCCGGCGGAGGGCCTCGCCTTCCCCGACGAGGACCTGGCGCGGGCGGATCCCGGGACCGAGGGGGTCCCGGACGCCCCCGGGCCGCCCACCACGCTGGGCACTTCTCCCGAGGCGAGACGGGTGCGCAGGCGGGTTCCTGGTTCCAGCCCCTCGCTTGAGTGCAGGAGCCTCCCGGTGGCGGCATCGAAGGTCAGCGAGTAGCCGCGCTCGAGCACGTTCTGCGGCGAGAGCAACCTCAGCGGACCGAGGGCCGCCTCCAACCGCCGCCGCCGGCGCTCGACGGCGCGCCCGGGCGCGGCCGCCAGCATCGAGCGGAGCCTGCCGACGGCCTGCCCCAGGCTGCGGAGCCTCGCCTGCGGGCGCTGGGCGAACAGGCGCTGGCGACTCGCCTCCAGGGTCCGGGCGAGGGAGCGCACGGCGCGGACGGCCGACCGGCCGAGGGCCCCGACGGCCTCGTCCAGCCGCTGGGAACGCTCCTCGAGCCGCCGTCGCGGATGCCGACGGGCCAATCGGCGCACGAGGGTGGAGGCCACTTCGCGCCAGCGCCCCATGCGCCGCCGGACGAGGAAGGAGAGACGCTGGCCCGCCTGGTCCACGAACTCCCGGCTGTCCACCCAGTCCTGCGTGAGGATCTCGGCCGCCGCGCTCGGCGTCGCGGCCCGCAGGTCGGCGACGAAGTCCGCGATGGTGACATCGATCTCATGCCCCACCGCGGACACCACCGGAAGGCCGGAGGCTGCGATGGCCCGGGCCACGATCTCCTCGTTGAAGCACCACAGGTCCTCGAGCGAGCCTCCGCCCCGGGTGACCAGGATCAGGTCCAGCGGCGGCCCCTGTTCGGAGAAGCGGTTCAAGCGGGCGATGGCCGCGGCGACCTCCGCCCCGGCGCCGGCCCCCTGCACCCGCACCGGATCCAGGATCACCTCGGGGCGGAACCTCCGCGAGAGCACATGCAGCACGTCCTGGATGGCCGCCCCGGTCGGCGAGGTGACCAGGCCGATCCGAGCCGGGAACCGGGGCAGGGGCCGCTTCCTCGCCGCGTCGAACAGGCCCTCGGCCGACAGCCGGGCCTTGAGGCGCTCAAAGGCGGCCTGCAGCGCCCCGACGCCCTGGGCCTCGACCGAGTCCACGCGGAGCTGATAGGCGCCGCGGGGCTCGTAGACCGTGATGTCGCCCGTCAGCACGACCTGGGCGCCGTCCCGAAGCGTCGAGCGCGCTCCGCCGGCCTGGCCGCGGAAGAGCACGCAGTTCAACTGCGCCCCGGCGTCCTTGAGCACGAAGTAGGCATGCCCCGAGGCCTGCACGCGCAGGTTGGACACCTCACCGGCCACGCGGCGCCCGGCAAAGGACCCCTCGAGCTGGCGCCGGAGCTTCTGGGTCAGCTCGGTCACCGACTCGGGCACCGGCCGCCCTCCTTCCGGGAAGAGATCGCCTGCGAAATTCCACTGGCTCTTGGAGACCTTGGCCATCGATGAGGTCGGGGACGCGTGTCGGGTCGGCGGCGGAAGGGTCAGTGGAGGGGCTCCGAGACCCGCGTGATGGACCGGGTCCGGCCCGTGGCCTCGTCGATGTCCAGCAAGGCGCCCTGAAGCAGGATGCGTTCCTGGGCCACCTCGAAGCGCTGCGGCAGGCCGGTCAGGAAACGCCTCAGCACCGGCTCCACCATGCGGCCGAGCACCGAGTCGTGCGGGCCGGTGAACCCCGCGTCGGTGAGGTAGCCCGTGCCCCCCGGCAGCACCTGCTCGTCGGCGGTCTGCACATGGGTGTGGGTGCCGACGACCCCGGACACCAACCCGTCGAGCATCCGGCCCATGGCAATCTTCTCCGAGGTGGCCTCGGCGTGGAAGTCGACGAAGATCACCGGCGTGGCGGTCCGCAGACGGGCCACCTCCGCCTGGCCCCTCAGGAACGGATTCTCGAGCGGGGGCATGAAGGTCCGCCCCTGCAGGTTGAGCACGGCCACCGGCGGCAGGCCCGGCTTGTTCCAGACGATGGCCCCGTTGCCGGGGACGTCCGGCGGGTAGTTCGACGGGCGGAGGACCCGGGACTCGGTGGTCAGGAACGAGGCCGTCTCCTTCTGGTCCCAGACATGGTCCCCGGTGGTGATCACGTCCACCCCGTAGCTGAACAGCTCGCCGGCGATCCCGACGGTGATGCCGTTGCCACCGGCGCTGTTCTCGGCGTTGGCAACCACGAAATCCACGGCCTCGCGGAACACGAGGCCCTCCAGGAGCAGCCGGACCGCCCGGCGCCCCGGCTCGCCCACGATGTCGCCCAGGAACAGAAGTCTCACGGACGCCAGCCTGTCCGATTCCCGGCGCGCTAGGAAGCCCCGTGTGGTCGGCCCGCTTTTCTCTGGATGACCCGGTCGTTTTGCCGGACCGTCCAGCCCAGCCGCATGTCACTTTTCCGCCACGTCTTCTGGAGCGTCTACCGGGACGCAGGCCACCTGTCCGACCAGGCCCGGAAGATCCTCGACCACCAGCGCGACCTGTTGAAACCGGAGCGGATCTCCGAACTGAAGCACGCCATCACCGACCTCGAGTCGACCCGCCGGACCGGCACCCGCGAGGAGGTCGCCGCGGCGATGACACGGGTGGAGGCCACCGCCCAGACCTCGCTCCTGGCCTACCCGCACGCCTCGCTGCGGGAGAACGTCGAGGGGCTGCTGACCATGGGCATCGTGCTGTTCGCCTTCCGGCAGTTCTTCTTCCAGCCGATGGCCATCCCCACCGGGTCGGCGCAGCCTACCTTCAACGGCATCACTTGCGAGGACCTGCGGCACAACGGTGGTTCGGTGCCCAACCTGGCCGTCCAGGCCGTCGAGTGGGCCCTTTTCGGCCATCATTACTACGAGGTCGTCGCCCAGCAGGACGGGGAACTGGGCGGCGTGTCGCCCTCGGCCTCGTCGAATGGCCTGCTCGGGGCGGTGCGCAAGACCTTCGACCTCGAGGTCGGTCCGGTGACCTACACCCTTGGCACCTCGATGAGCGAGACCACCAGCGACTTCCTGCGCCACATGGGCCTGGTCAACGACCACGGATTCATGCCCCAACGGGAGTTCAAACGGGGCGAGCCGATCATCCGATGCCGGGTCAAGTCCGGCGACCGCCTGATGGTCGACCGCATCACCTACAATTTCCGCAACCCCCGGCGCGGCGACACGGTGGTCTTCAAGTCGATGCAGCATCCCGGGATGACGCCCAACACCCACTACATCAAGCGCCTGGTGGGTCTTGGCGGCGAGACCGTGCGCATCGGCGACGACCGGCACGCGGTCATCGACGGAACGCGCTTGGACGCCTCCACGCCGGGTTTCGCGGACGTGTACGGATTCGATCCATCGCGCCATCCCGCCTCGAGCGTCTATTCCGGCCACGTCAACGGCCTCGGCTTCGTCGAGGGGCAGTGGTTCGCGACCCACGAGACCGAGTTCTCGCTGATGCGCAGCCGCGAGCCCGGAGCCGCGCAGCAGTTGCGTGAATTCGCCGAGGAGAAGGCCCTGGTATGGCGGCGCTTCACCCAGGGGCCGTCCGCAGGCGCGTCCCCGAAGACGCGTCTGGACGGCAACCTTCGCGACTTCGACACCCGGCGCACGATGGCCGTGCCCAACTTCCCCGACGCCAAGGCCCAGGTGACCGTGCGCCCCGGCCATGTCCTGTGCTTCGGGGACAACACCATGAACAGCTCCGACTCGCGCATGTGGCCGGTGCCCGACTTCCCTCAGGAGCGCATCGTGGGCAAGTCCGGCTGGGTGTTCTGGCCCCTGAGCCGGCGCTGGGGCTGGAGCCAGCACTGACCCCGCCACCGGTTCCGCTCCCCCCAGGGTCCGGTTCCCGCCGTCACCGGACGGCGTCTCCGATCCGGGTTTTGCCTCCGGGAGACATCAGCGTTGACCGGACTTCACGAAGCCCCACCTTTCCTCAGTTCATCGTCCCCACGAATGAAGACCCTGCTGTTCGTCTGCACCGGCAACACCTGCCGAAGCCCCATGGCCGCCGCCCTGGCGAGGAAGGCCCTGGGCGACTCGGCGGACTGGAAGGTGGTCTCGGCGGGCATCGGGGCGTTGAATGGGCAACCGGTCAGCGCCCATTCCGTCACCGCCCTCCGGTCCCTGGGTCTCGACATCTCCGGCCACCGGGCGCAGATGCTGACCGGGCGGCTGGTGCAGGAGGCCGACTACATCTTCGGATTGACCCGGGGGCATGCCGAGGGCATCGCAAGCCTCTATCCGGAGGCGGCCGAGAAGCTCTTCGTGCTCCGCGAGATGGAGGACGACGTGGCCGACCTCGAACTCGACATCCATGACCCGATCGGCGGTCCGCTCGAGGGATATGTGGAGTGCCGCGACCAGATCCGCCGGGCCGTCGACGCGGCCGTCCGGTTCGTCCGGGAGGGCGGCACCGGTCGGCCCACCCTCGCCGTGGCCATCGGTTGCGACCACGCCGGATACCCGCTCAAGACCACCCTGTCCCAGGTCCTCTACCGGTGGGGCGTGCACCTGAGCGACCAGGGCGCCCACGGGACCGAGTCGACCGACTACCCCGACCACGCCCGAGACGTCGCCCGCAAGGTGGCCGCCGGGGAGGCCGACCTCGGGATCCTGGTCTGCTCGACCGGGGTCGGCGTGAGCATCGCCGCCAACAAGGTGCCGGGCATCCGTGCGGCGCTGGTCCACACGGTCGAAGGCGCGGTCCTTGCCCGTCAGCACAACGACGCTAACGTGCTGTGCCTCGGGGCCAGGTTCGTCTCCACGGACTCGGCCCTCCAGATCGTCGAGGCCTTCCTGCGCACCCCCTTCGAAGGCGGCCGCCACGAGCGCCGCGTGAACAAGATCGAACCCGACATGTCCCAATCCATCGCCACCGTCGACCCCCGCATCGCCGAGATCATCCGCCACGAACGTTTGCGCCAGATCGAGAACATCGAGCTGATCGCCAGCGAGAACTTCACCAGCCCGGCCGTCATGGAGGTCCAGGGCAGCGTGCTGACAAACAAGTATGCCGAGGGATATCCGGGCAAGCGCTGGTACGGCGGCTGCGAATACGTGGACGAGGCCGAGCAGCTGGCCATCGACCGCGCCAGGCAGCTCTTCGGCGCCGAGCATGCCAACGTGCAGCCCCACAGTGGCTCCGGGGCCAACATGGCCATCTACTTCAGCATGCTGAAGCCGGGCGACAAGCTGCTGACCATGGACCTCAGCCACGGCGGCCACCTGACCCATGGCAACAAGGCCAATTTCTCCGGCAAGTTCTTCGAGATCGTCCACTACGGCGTCGACAAGGACAGCGAGCTGCTCGACTACGACCAGCTCGCGCGCATGGCCCGGGAGCACCGACCAAAGATGATCACCGTCGGGGCCTCGGCCTATTCCCGCAGGATCGACTTCCAGCGCATGGGCGAGATCGCCCGTGAGGTGGGCGCGATGCTCCTGGCCGACATCGCGCACATCGCCGGACTCGTCGCCGCCGGGGTTCACCCCAGCCCGGTGCCCCATGCCGATTTCGTCACCACCACCACCCACAAGACCCTGCGCGGCCCCCGGGGCGGACTCATCCTGTGCCGCTCCCAGCACGCCAAGGCCATCGACTCGCAGGTCTTCCCAGGCATCCAGGGCGGTCCCTTGATGCATGTCATCGCGGCCAAGGCGGTGTGCTTCCACGAGGCGCTCCAGCCCGGCTTCCAAGCCTACCAGCAGCAGATCGTCCGGAACGCGGCGGCCCTGTGTGACGGTATGAAGCGCAACGGCTTCCGCATCGTGAGCGGCGGCACCGAGAACCACCTGATGCTCGTCGACGTGGGCGCGCGCGGGCTGACAGGCAAGCAA
Source organism: Verrucomicrobiota bacterium (assembly GCA_016871615.1). GTDB lineage: Bacteria > Verrucomicrobiota > Verrucomicrobiia > Limisphaerales > UBA9464 > SXXZ01. The sequence goes on along the minus strand of VHCX01000023.1, from coordinate 21,420 downwards.
TGCCAACTGGCCCTCGACGTGGCCGGCATCACGACCAACAAGAACACCATACCCTTCGAGACCCGCTCGCCCTTCGAGGGCAGCGGTGTGCGCCTCGGCACTCCCGCGGTCACGACCCGCGGCATGCACGAGCCCGAGATGCTGGCCATCGCCGACATGATCAGCGAGGTGCTCCTCGACATCGCCAACCCGGCCACGGCGGCGAAGGTGCGTGACCGGGTGAAGGCGCTGACCGCGCGCTTTCCCCTGCCCTGCTGACCGGCAGCCACCGGCTTTCCGGATGTCCAACCGGCCAACGTGGCTGTAGGCTCCACCGCCATGAACAACACCGCGCTCCGGCCCGGTGGCCCATTGGACGACCTGGCGAACCTCGCGGCGCAGGTCGGCTTCGCGCCGGCGGCCCTGGTGCTCGTCGCCGACGCCGGCGGATGGACGCCCGCCGGGCTGGCCGGGTGCCCGCCGGAGTTCGTCGAAGCCGTGCTGCCGGTGGTGGCCGGGCTCGCCGCCGGGATCCATGACTGGACCGAGCTGCGCGACTCCCAGGCCCCTCTGCCGGAGGGGTGGCGGTGGCTGTCCTGCCTGCCGGCCCGACGCACCCGGGGCGACCTCGTCGGGCTCATCGCGGTGGTCGACCGCTCGCCCCGTCGGTTGAACCCGTCCCAGCGCGCCGGACTGCAGACCATCGCCCGCCAGGTCATGGTGCATCTCGAGCTGGGCCGTCAGGCCAGCGACCTCGCCACCACGACCGAGCAGCACCGGAAGGCCGAGAACCGCCTCAAGGACAACGAGGCCTACTTCCAGGCGCTCGTCGAATCGCTGCCTCAGAACATCTTCCGCAAGGACCTCAACGGCCGGTTCACCTTCGTCAATGGCGCCTTCTGCCGGACGCTGCAGCGAAGCCGCGAACAGCTGATCGGGGTCACCGACTTCGACCTCTTCCCGGAGGACCTGGCGCGAAGATACGTCGAGGACGACCGCCGGGTAATCGACGACGGCCTCCCGATCGAGAAGACCGAGGTGAACGTCACGCCGGACGGCCAGCGGCACTGGTTCCACGTCATCAAGACCCTGCTGCTGGACGCCGGCGGGCAGCCGGTGGGCATCCAAGGCAGCTTCTGGGAGGTAACCCAGGAGAAGCGCTTCGAGGAGCAGCTCGCCCACGAGCGCGACCTGCTGCACTCGCTGCTCGAGCACGCCCCGGACGCGATCTACTTCAAGGATGCCGCCTCCCGCATCACGCGGGCCAGCCGCGCCCTCGCCGAGCGGGTCGGGCTGCTGGATCCGTCCGAGCTGATCGGGCGCACCGACCACGACCTCTTCGAGCGGGAATACGCCGACCCAGCCCGCGCCGACGAGCTGTCCATCCTCCGCACCGGACGCCCCATCCTCGGCCGCCTCGAGCGCGAGAACCTGAAGGACGGGCGCGTCCGCTGGGCCCTCACGAGCAAGATGCCGCTGCGTTCGCCCGGGGGCGACATCATCGGCACCTTCGGCATCTCCCGCGACGTCACCGAGCTGCAGTCGGCCCAGGAACAGCTCGAGCGCACCGAGGCCAACTACCGCGGCCTCGTGCAGAACGCCGTCGACGGCATCTTCCAGACGACGCCCGACGGACGCTACCTCGACGCCAACCTCGCGCTGGCCAAGATGTACGGCTTCGACACGGTCGACGAGCTGCTCGCCAGCCGCACCGACATCGAGCACCAGCTCTACGTCGATCCGCGCCAGCGTGACCGCTTCGAGGAGCTGCTCGCGCGCAACGACAAGATCGACCACTTCGACAGCGAGGTGTACCGCAAGGACGGCCGCAAGATCTGGATCAGCGAGAACGCCCGCGCCGTGAGGGACCCGGCCACCGGGCGGCTGCTCTACTACGAGGGCACCGTCGAGGACATCACCGCCCGCAAGCGGGCAGAGCGGGACCTCAACGAGGCCAATGCCGCCCTTGCCGCGGCGCGGGACGTGGCCCTCGAGTCGGCCCGCGCCAAGTCCCAGTTCCTCGCGAACACCTCCCACGAGATCCGCACGCCGATGAACGGCATCATCGGTTTCGCGCGACTCCTCCTGGACACCCCGCTCACGGCGGAGCAGCGCGAGTACGCGGGCACCTTGCTCCACAGCGCGCAGAATTTGCTCAAGGTGCTCAACGACATCCTCGACTTCTCCAAGATCGAGAGCGGCAAGCTGGCCTTCGAGAGCATCGAGTTCGACCTGCGCCCCCTCGTCGAGGAGACCGTCGAGCTGCTGGCCGAGATCGCGCAGGCCAAGGGCGTGGAGGTGTCCACCCGCATCGACCATGGGCTGCCGGCCCTGCTTCGCGGCGATCCCGGGCGCATCCGGCAGGTGGTCACCAACCTGCTCGGCAACGCCATCAAGTTCACCCAGCGGGGCGAGGTCGCCGTGGAGATCGAGGTGCTCGGGATCGAGGACGGGCAGTGCCGCATCGCCTGCCGGGTGCGCGACACGGGCATCGGCATCGAGCCGGCCGCCCTCGGGCGCATCTTCCAGGAGTTCACCCAGGCCGACGGGTCGACCACCCGCCGGTTCGGCGGCACGGGCCTCGGGCTTTCGATCTCCCGCGAACTGGCCCGACGCATGGGTGGCGACATCGCGGTGTCGAGCGAGCCCGGGCGCGGCTCCACCTTCACCATAACCGCGCGTTTCGAGGTCCTGGCCCCTCCGGCGGCCGCGCCACCGCCCCTGCCGCTGCGGCTGCTGATCGCCGAGGACCACGCCGCAACGCGGGAATGCTTCGTGCACGAGATGTCCCGCTGCGGGGCGCAGGCCACCCCGGTCGGCACGGCGGCCGAGGCGCTGGAGGCGATGCGCCGGGGTGCCGAGAGCGGGCACCCCTTCGACGCCGCGTTCATCGGCCTGCAACTTCCGGACATGGACGGACTGACCGTCGCCCACGAAGTACACACCATCGGGGCCATCGCCGCCGTCCGCATCGTGTTGGTGGCCGCGGTCTCGCAGCGCCCGGACCCGAACCTCCTGCGCACCGTCGGCATCGCCGGACACCTCATCAAGCCGTTCAAGCAGTCGCGCCTGCGCGAGGCGCTCCGGGCGCTGGCGGCGGGCGAGAGCCTGCTGGGGACCACCGCCCAGGTCGGCGGCGGTCTCCCGTCCGCCGCCCCGTCCGCCGGGCGGACCCTTCGACTGCTCCTGGCCGAGGACAACCTCGTGAACCAGAAGCTCGCCGTCACCCAGCTCCGCCGGCTGGGCCATTCGGTGGCGGTGGCCTCCAACGGCCGCGAGACGCTCGAGACCCTCGGCCGCCAGGCCTTCGACGCGGTGTTCCTCGACTGCCAGATGCCCGAGCTCGACGGCTACGAGACGGCCCGCGAGATCCGCCGTCTCGAGGCCGACCGGAAATACGGCCGGCGTCCACCGGCCTTCCTGATTGCCCTGACCGCCAACGCGATGGCCGGGGACCGCGAGAAATGCCTGGCGGCGGGCATGGACGAGTTCCTCACCAAACCGCTGGACCTCGACCAGCTGCCCGGGGTGCTGGCCCGGGCCATCGGCGCCCCGTCCACGGTGCCGGTCGTCCCGCCCGCCGGGACCCCCGCCACCGGGCCGGATGCCGCCGCGCCGCCGGAGGTGCTCGACCCTTCGCTGCTCGATTCCCTGCGCACGCTGCGCTTCGAGGGCGAGCCCGACCCCCTCGCCGAGGTCGTCGACCTGTTCCTGCGGGACACCCCGGAGCGGATCCGCGAGGCCCGCGACGCGGCGGGCCGCCGGGACGCATCCGCCCTCCGGGTGGCCGCCCACACGCTCAAGGGCAGCGCCAACAACCTGGGCGCGCGCCGCCTGGGCGTTGCGGCGGGACGGCTCGAAACCGAGGCGGCCTCCGGACGCTGGGAGGAGGCCCCCCGGGACCTGCTTGCGGCGGTGGAGGCGGAGTTCCTGGCGCTCCTTCCGGTGCTCGCGGCCCAACGCACGCGGTGAGTCCGGCCGCGGGCCCACGCCCCCGTCAGCGCATCAGGGCCTCGATCTCCTCGGCCTCGATCGGGATGTCGGCCATCAGGTCGACCGGGCCGTCCTCGGTGATCAGCACGTCGTTCTCCAGGCGCACCGCGAGGTCCTCCCCGGGGATGTAGATGGCCGGTTCGACCGTCATCACCCAGCCCGGGGCGAACGGCTCGTTCATGTGCCCAAGGTCGTGGACGTCGAGCCCGATGGGATGCCCGTTGCCGTGCATGAACCACTTCTTCACCGGCTTCCTCGACGGATCGGAGACCTTCACCTTGAGATCCTTGGGCTTCAGCAGGCCGAGCCCCACGCACTCGGCGGCCACGAGGTCCTCGGCCTCCGACTGCCACCGGCTCCAGAGCTTGCCCGGCGTGAGGCCGGCGATGGAGGCCCGCAGCACCCGAAGCACCGCATCATAGACCTGCCGCTGGCGCCGGGTGAAGCGCCCGCTCACGGGGATCGTGCGGGTGAGGTCCGAGTTGTAGTTGGCATAGCAGGCGGCCACATCCAGCAACAGCATGTCGCCCGCCTTGCAGGCCTGGTCGTTCGCGAGGTAGTGCAGCACGCAGGCGTTGCGTCCCGAGCCGATGATCGGGTTGTAGGCGAAACCCGCCCGCCGCCGGATGAACTCGTGGGCGAACTCGGCCTCGACCTCGCATTCGTTCACGCCGGGCTCGACAAACCGGCACACCCGCTCGAAGCCGGCCCGGGTGATCGCGCAGGCATGCCGGATCAGGTCCACCTCCAGGGGATCCTTGACCCCACGCAGGGTGTGGAGCAGCGGCGCGAGCCGCCGGAACTCGTGCAGCGGGTACCGGCCTTTCAGGTCGTGGATGAACCGGGCATCCCGGGTCTGCACCTCGACGACGGCACGCCGGTGCTCGTTGGTGTTCAGCCAGACCGAGCGGGCCTCGCACATCAGCCGGTGCAGGAACCGTGGCAACTCGGCCGTCCAATGGACGGTGCCGATCCCGGACACCCCGGTTGCCTCGGCCTTGGTGAGCCGGTGGCCCTCCCAGATGGCGATCAGCTCGCTGGTCTCCCGCACGAAGAGCATCTCCCGCATGCGCTCGTCCTCCGCATCCGGGAAGAGCACCATCACCGTCTCCTCCTGCTCGACGCCGCTCAGGTAGAACAGGTCGCTGTTCGGCACCAGACGCAGGCTGCCGTCCGCATTGCTGGGCAGCACGTCGTTGGCGTTGAGGATCACCAGCGCCCCGGGTGGCAACAGGGCCTTGAGACGCTGTCGGTTCCTGGCGAAGAGGGCGGCGGCGATGGGTTGGTGTCTCACAATCTCCAGAGATTCCCCGGGATCGATCGGGCGTCAATCCTGCGGTGGGCCGGGGAACCTTCCCGGGCCGGCGTCGGCCAAGATCCTCAGTTGATCATCCGGGGGCAGCACACGGAGGAGGTCGGCGACCGTGGCGGTCGCACCCGGGAACCGGAACCCGGGCGTCAGTTCCGCCAAGGGCTGGAGCACGAACCGGCGGACGGTGGCCCGCGGATGCGGCAGCACCAGGCGGGGCGTGTCCAGCATCCGGTCGTCCCAGGCGACGAGGTCGAGATCGAGGATCCGGGATTCGTTGTGGACCACCTTCGGACGGCGACCCGCTTCGCGCTCGAGGGCTTGGAGGTGGTCGAGCAGCGATTCGGGCGATTCGCCGGGCAGGGGCCGGAGGATCGCCACGGCATTGACGAAGACTGGCGAACCCGGGGGGCAGTCCACCGGGGTGCTGGTCCACAGCGAGGAGCGTCGCAGCGGAGCGGCGGATCTCTCCTCGAGACGGTCCATCGCCCACCGCAGATTGGCCACCGGGTCGCCGAGGTTGGAACCGAGGGCGACCACGACCCGGCGGGTTCCGGCCGCCGACGGGTCCCCGGTCTCCGTGGCCGGACACGAACCCCCGTGCGTCGTCGGCGACTGGCAAGAGGGCGGATTCACCTCAGGCCCAGCACGTCCTGCATGCTGTAGATGCCCGGCGGACGTCCCACGACCCAGGCCGAGGCCCGGAGCGCGCCCTGGGCGAAGGTTTCGCGGCTGCTGGCCTTGTGCGTCAGCTCGACACGCTCCCCGACCGCCGCGAAGAGCACGGTGTGGTCGCCGACCACATCGCCGCCGCGGACCGCGTGGATGCCGATCTCCGACGGTGTCCGTGCCCCGACGATGCCGTGGCGACCATGGCGCAGCGCGTCCTCGAGCTGGACCTTGCGCACCTCGCCGAGGATCTCCAGCAGGGTCGTGGCGGTGCCGCTGGGCGCATCCTTCTTCAGCCGGTGATGCGTCTCGACGACCTCGAGATCGAAGGAGGGTCCCAGGATCTCCGCGGCCTTGCGGGTGAGCCAGAAGAGGGTGTTGACCCCGGTCGAGTAGTTGGATGCCCAGACCATCGGGATGTGCATGGCGGCCGACCGGATGGCCGCCTTCTCGGACTCGCTGTGCCCCGTGGTGCCGATCACCAGCGCCTTGCCGTGCGTGGCACACAGGGCGGCGACCCCGGCCGTGGCATCGTGGTGGGTGAAGTCGATCACCGCGTCGACACCCGGGAGGACCGCCTCGAGATCATCGCCGACGTCGAGTCCGGCGACGACCCGGAGACCGGGATGGTCCTTGGCGCAGGCGAGCAGCGCCTGGCCCATCCGACCCTTGGAACCGTTGATGAGGATTCGCGTCACGTCGGCGAGGCTATCCGGGCCCATCCGCCGGAACAAGACGGCCGATGGCATGGCGCCCGTGTCGGCGAGGCGGCGCCAGCCAGGCAGGCCAAGACCCGCCCCGGGGGGATGTCACGCCGTGCCCCCCTCCCCCGACACCTGCGCTTGGTCTCGCCAGCGGTTCCGGGGTTCACTGGTGCCCGCACCATGCGCCCCGCCGGAACGCCGCTGCCTCCCATCCCACCCGCCGCCCGTTGGGCCGGGCGAACCGTGGCGTGGGTCGCCTGGGCCGGGATGCTGGCCCTCGAGGCCCCCCCGGGGATGGCACCGTTCCCGGTCTCCCCGGCGGGACTGGCCCTGCTCACGGTCGCCATCGCTCTCGACACGCACCGCTGGCTGCCCAGCCAGAACACGGTCGCCTCCGCGATCCTGGTCGCCCTCGGCGGTGGCGCGGTGACGGCGGCGCTCGGGAGTGCGTCCCGACCCGCCCTCGCCCTGTCGGCCCTCCTGGGATTCAGCCACATCCTGTGCACCCGGGGCCTGGTGCGCCTCCTCCTCCGGAGCCGCCGGGGTCGCCCGGGCTACGGCGTTGCCGTGCTGACGGGCACCACGGCGCTGGCGTCCCTGTCGCTGGTGATGAGCCTCGCCCTCGCCGGCATGGCCCCGCGGCCGGAACGCCTGCTGGCCCTCGTGCCCGGGGTCGCCGTGGCCGTCGTGGGCGGGAGCGTATGGTGGTTGGTCAAGAAACCGGTCCCGGAGACCCCCAATCCCTGGCCGGCCCTGGCCTGGATCGTCCTCACCGGGGCCCAGACCGCAGGCCTCGCCTCGGCCGGACACTCCATGGCAGCGGCCCTCGCAGGAACCCTCCTCCTCGCCGCCTCGGCGGCATGGAGGCTCGCCCGGCGGACCGGGCCGGCCGATGGTTGACCATCCCCCTGCGGTGCCGGACGCGGGCGGGCCTCGCGGCTTCAACCATCGGTCCGGGCCGCCTGGGCCGCCTGGGCCGCGGAGGTCACCCTGGACAGCAGGAGCCGGGACACGCGCAGTCCATCCATCTCGCAGACGCTTACCTGGAAGGTCCCCAAGGACACCGAATCGCCCACCTTGGCGAACCCCCCCAGGCGCTCGGTCATCCAGCCGCCGACCGTGTGGGCCCCGGAGCCCTCCACGGGCTCGCGGACCAGTTCCGAGAGCTCGAAGAGCGGCAGGGCTCCGTCGAGGCGCCACTGGCCCTCGGCCACCGGCTCGATGCGGGGTTTCTCCTGGTCGAACTCGTCCTGGATCTGGCCGACCAGTTCCTCCAGGACGTTTTCCAGCGTCACCATGCCGGTGGTGGTGCCGTACTCGTCGACCACGATGGCGAGGTGCAGCCGCCGGTCGAGGAAGAGCTGGAGCAGGCGGTCCAAACGGGCCGTCTCGGGCACGTAGATGACCGGCTTGCAGGTGGAACGGAGGCCCGTGGCCGACCCCCCGGCATCCCGTCGCAGGTAGATGTCCTTCACGTGCACCACCCCGACCAGGCGGTCCAGATCGCCATCCTCGCTGAGCGGGAACCTCGAGTACCGGGTCTCGTCGGCGATCCTCAGGCAGTCGGCGATCGGCCGGCGCTGGTCGAGGGTGACGATCTCGCGCCGGGGTCGCATCACCTCCCGGGCACGGCGCCGTCCCAGGTCGAGGGAGTTCTGCACGATCTCGCGGGCCAGCACCGAGCTTCCGCCGGCGGCGAGTGTCGATCCCAGCATCAGGCGCAGCTCGTCCTCGGAGTGCTCCTCGCCATGCCCGGACGACTCGATGCCCAGGCGCTCGAGCACCCAGAGCGAGGTCCGGTTGAGCACCCAGATCAGCGGGTAGGTGACGAGGTAGAACCAGTGCAGCGGGTAGCCCACCCAGAGGGAGGAGGGCAAGGGACGCTTGATGGCGATGAACTTGGGGGCCTGCTCGCCCACCACGACGTGGAAGAACGTCACCACCATGATGCCCACCGAGGCGGAGAGGACATGCCTCAGCTGGGTCGACTCGATGCGGAACCACCCGAACACGGGCTCGAGCAGCGCGGCGAAGACCGGCTCCGCGACCCAGCCCAGCGCGAGGCTGGCCAGGGTGATGCCGAGCTGGCAGGCACTCAGGTACCCGTCGAGGTTGGCGAGGATGTGCCGGACCATTCCCGCCCTGCGGTGGCGCCGGCGGATGTGGGCCTCGAGCTGCGTGTCGCGGATCTTCACCAGCGCGAACTCGGCGGCGACGAAGAATCCGTTGAAGGCCACCAGCGCCAGCGCGAGGGACAGCTTGCCCACGACCTGGAGCATCGAGGCCGGCTCGCTGCTCACGGGGCCACCTCCAGGAACAGGGCCCCGAGCACGTCGGAGAGGCTCACGATGCCCACCTCGGCGCCGCCGGGCCCGCGCACGATGGCCAGAAGCTCGCCCGACCGCTGGAAGGCGCGCAGGGCCTCCTCGATGCGCATCGAGTCGTCGAGGAAGAGCGCCGGACGCAGCCAGTCCCGCGCGGTGGACCGGCCGGCGGCCGGGTTGCCGTGGAGCACGTCCTTGAGGCTGACGATGCCCTCGATCCTCCGGGCCGCCCCGGTCCCGTTCCACACGGGCATGCGAGTGTGGCCCCGGCGCCGGCAGAGGTCCCGGATCTCGTCGACCGTCGCCGTCGCGGGGACCGACTGGACGGCATCCATCGGCCGGGCCACCCGGGACAGGGTCAGGTTCTGGGCGTCGAGCACGCGGTTGATGATCGACCGCTCGGTCTTCGACAGGCCGCCCGTGCTCGACTGGATCAACGCCTTGAGTTCGTCGCGGTTCGCGAAGAGCCGGCCGCTCAGGGCTCGGTCGCCGGTCACCCAGAGCAGAGCCTGGGCGAAGCGGCCCACCAGGAACACCGCCGGCGACAGGAGCCAGTGGATCGCCGAGAACACCGGGAGCAGCAGGAGGCACAGCCGGTTGGGCATGCGCTGGAAGAGCCGCTTGGGCAACAGCTCGCAGGCCAGGTAGATCACCAGACCGGTGGCCAGGAGCATCGGCACCCGGGCCCAGTCTCGCCCACCGGACCACCCCTGGAGATCCTGCAGGATCAGCGCCACGGCGGCGAAGTTGGCCACCGTGTTGCCGACCAGGATGGTCCAGAGGAAATCCTCCGGGCGGTCCATGTAGGCGAGCAGCCTCCGGGCATTGCCGCTGCCGGCCCGCGCGCGCTGCCGCACCCGCAGACGGCTGAGGGAGAACACGCCGGCCTCCATGCCCGAGAGGAAGAACGACACGAGCAACCACCCCGCGATCGAGATCCAATGCATCGCGTCGTGGCTCATGCGGGTGCCTCCGTCTCCACGAGCAGCTCGCGGATGCGCCGTTCATCCGCGGCACGGACGGTGATCCGGAGGCCCTGGCATCGGAACACCTCCCCGGTCCCGGGGACGACATCGGCCAGCCAGAGGACCAGGCCGGCCATCGTCTCGACGTCGCCCGGGGGATTGAGCGCCGGATGCTCCCGCCGGAAATCCTCGACCCGCATCGCCCCGTGCACGCGCCAGCGTCCCGGGGCGATCCGCTCGAAGACGAAGCCGCGGGCCTCGCCCTCGCGCCGGATGGGACCGACGACGGAGGCGAGGATGTCCTGGAGGGTCAGGAGCCCGGCGGTCCCGCCGTACTCGTCGAGCACGATGGCCACCCCCCGGTGCTGCCGCTGCATCGACTCGAAGAGTTTCAGCAGGTTCATGCTCTCCGGGATGAACGACGGGAACTCCATCGCCATGAAGAGGTCCGGCGTCGGGCTGGGATCGAGCAGGAGGGTGCGGGTGTTCAGCACGCCCACCACGTTGTCCGGGGTCTCGTCGTACAGCGGTATCCAGTGGTGTCCGGACCGCCTGGCCTCGGCGACCATCCGGTCCATGGGCAGGTCGTCCGGAAGCAGCACCATGCGGGCCCTCGGCTGCATGACGTCCCCGGCGGTGCGCTGGTCCAGCGAGAGCACCTGGAGCAGGATCTCCTTCTCGCCGGCCCCGAGTGTGCCCTGCTGGTGGGCCAGCTCGATGAGGTCGGCATACTCGTCGTCCGAGACGCCCGCCTGGGCCTTCGTCGAACGCGGCACCAGCCGCTCGACGATGGCGTCGACGCAGGCCTGGGCGACACGGCGAACCGGGCGGGTGAGGCTTACGAAGAGCCAGAGCGGCTCGGCCACACGGAGGGCCCAGGACTCCGGGCTGCGCACGCCGAGGGCCTTGGGCGTCACCTCGCATCCGAGCAGCAGCAGGGACAACCCCAGCGCCGCCCAACCCAGGCCGGGGATCCCGCGGTCGAGTTCGAGGCTGGCCGTGACGGTCATCGCCACGAGCAGCGCGTTGGCAAGGGTGTTGCCGAGGGCGATGGCCGCGATGACGTCGGCGGGCTGGGCCAGCAACGCCCCGACCCTCTCGCTGCCGCGCCGTCCCGACTCGACGAGCCGCCGCGCACGCCAGGTGCCCAGCGAAAACAGCGCCGACTCCGCCAGCGCGAAGAAGAAGCTCGCGGCGACGAGGGCCATGGGGACCAGCAGCGGGGTTGTGGGCAGGGAGGCCAACGCGGCAATCGACTCCGAAATGGCGCCGACATTCAATCCCGGAGGCGGGGTCCGGGCGCGTCTCGGGCCGCTTTCCATTCCCCGGGAATGCCGTACCCTCGTCGGCATGCGAACCGTCGTCTACCCGGGGAGTTTCGATCCCATCACCAACGGCCATCTCGACGTGGTCCAGCGGGCGGCCAAGATGTTCGACCGGGTCATCCTCGCCGTCGCGAGGAACGAGGGAAAGCACCCGCTCTTCAGCCTGGACGAGCGCAAGCGGCTGGCGCTCTCGGCGGTGTCCAGCTTGGGCAACGTGGTGGTGGAGACCTTCGAGGGCCTGCTGGTGGACTACGTGGTCCGCCACGGGGCCTGCGCGGTCGTGCGCGGGCTGCGGGCCGTCAGCGACTTCGAGTTCGAGTTCCAGCTGGCTCTCATGAACCGCCGGCTCAACGAGAACGTCGAGACGGTCTTCCTGATGCCGAAGGATTCCTACTCCTTCCTCAGTTCACGCCTGGTCAAGGAGGTGGCCCGTCTCAAGGGCGATGTCTCGCCATTCGTGGCGCCCGAGGTCGTGAAGGCCCTCCGCGACAAGCTCGGCACCTGACGGGACGGGGTCGCTCCGGCCGCGGGACGCCCCGGGGCGCTGGACTCGAGGACGGCGCTCCGCCAGACTCCGAGCCATGAACCCCCTGCGTTGCCTGCCGATCATCCCCGTCCTCGCCGCGTTGCCCCTGTGGGCCGGACAACCCCGGTCCCTCTTCGACGGCAAGACGCTGGCCGGTTGGGAGGGCGACCCGAAGATCTGGTCGGTGCAGGAGGGTGCCATCACCGCCGGTCGAGTCGATGAACGGGCCAAGCGCAACGAGTTCCTGGCCACGACTCGCGGCTACACCAATTTCGTCCTGCGCCTGCAGTTCAAGATCGAGGGCACCGAGGGCTTTGTGAACTCCGGGGTCCAGATCCGCAGCGAACGGGTGCCGAACCACCACGAGATGGTCGGGTACCAGGCCGACATCGGCGAAGGCTGGCATGGGGCCCTCTACGACGAGTCCCGCCGCAACACCATCCTCGCCAAACCCGATCCCGCGGTCGTGAAGAAGGCCGTGAAGCCCGGCCAGTGGAACCATTACGAGATCCGGGCCGACGGCGACCGGGTGGTCTTGAAGATCAACGGCATCCAGACCGTGGACTACACCGAGAAGGATCCCAAGGTGGTGCCGCACGGACGGATCGCCGTGCAGATCCATGGGGACGGGAAGACCCGCGTCCAGTTCAAGGACATCACGGTCGAGGAACTCCCCTAAACTCCTTCGTCCGCCAAACCCGTCGCCGGGCGGCACCACCATCGAGCGCGAGGCCGCTGACTCCCGACCCTGCGGCCCCGATGCTGCAGCCTTGGGGTTTCGGGCCGAATTCGCCGGACCGAATTCGCCGGACCGATGACCCCGGGCCGGTGGGGCTGAACCCGGCCTGACGACCTGGGAATCCCCGAAGCCCGGGCTGCCCTTCAATCCTCGCCGGGTTCCAGCGGCGGGCGCACCCCGTATTTCTTGCGGAGCGCCTCGACCTGGGCCAGGGGCTTCATGCCGCCGGTGCAGGTCGGGTCGGACAGCGAGGCCGCGGCCGCGCAGACGCCCGTCAGGAGCGACTTCTGAAGGTCCCAGCCCTCATGGAGGCCGAGCAGCACGCCGGCGCAGAACGCGTCGCCCGCACCGGCCGACCCGGCGATGGCCTTGGCCGGCACCTTGAGGGAAGGCTGCCAGTGATCCTTGCCGTCGCGGGTCCGGGCGAAACAGCCCTCGGGAAAGTGGATGACGACCAGTTCCTTGACCCCGAACTGCAGGATGGCCCCGGCGGCATGGCGCAGCGACACGGTGTCGAGCACGCCCTCCTTGCGGATCCGGAACCCGGTGACCATGCCCGCCTCGTACTCGTTGATGATGGCGTAGTCGCAGTGCTTGAGGGCGGGCGTGACCACGGTCTTGAAGCGGTCGCTGGCCTCGCTCACCACGTCGATGCTGGTCTTCAGGCCGGCGGCCTGGGCCGCGGCCAGGATCTTCGCGGCGGCGGTGGTGCCGTCCTTGGAGACGACATCCATCTTGTCGAGCAGGAGCAGGTACCCCAGGTGGAAGATGCGGGCCTTGATCTTGGAGAAATCGAGGTCCTTGCCATCCCACAAGGCATTCGCGCCCCGGTAGTGGAAGAAGGTGCGTTTGCCGGTGGACTGGACGGTGAAGACGTCGGTGTAGCTCGTGTCGGCCTCGGCGGTCGCCTTGACATGCCGCATGTCGACCTTGTGCCGGGCGCAATCCTCAAGGATCGCCGCGCCCAGCGCGTCCTTGCCCACGAGGCCGGCCCCAAGGAGCGGGAACTCCACGCACAGCTTGGCGAGGTCGAGCAGCACATTGTAGGGGGAGCCTCCGGTGCCCAGGTGTTGGCTCTTGATGTTGGCCAGCTGCTCGAGACCCGGGTAGGCATCGACCATCTTGACCCGATCGATGATCCAGTTGCCGCCGGCAAGGATGCCGGAGCGCTTGGAGACGGAATGGCTCTTCATCGGAAATACAAACGACGATACGGACGGCACAAATGAACGCTGCAAGCCTATACCGGGCGGTTCCCGCTTGTCTCTAAGGATTTCTGGACCTTGCGGAGCCCCCGGGTCGGGTGGTCGTGTCGGCTCCCGGGAAAAACATGACGAGCCGGGAAGGCTTCTTGTCGAGCGGCGGCCCGCCTGCGTAGTCTGGTGCCAGATTCCCTCCCGTCTTATGCGAAGGACCCGATCGCTCTGGATGGCCACCCTGTGTTGGGGTGGTCTCGTTGGCCTGCCTGCGGTGCTGGTGGCCGAGCGCGGCTCCGACAAGCCGATCCCGCCGGCGCCGCCGTTGCCCGCGATCCGTGCCCTGAGGCTGGAGCCGTCCAAGCTCACGCTGCTCGACGCCCGGGATTCGCGGAAGGTGCTGGTGCTGGGCGGGACCGCGGACGGCTCCTGGATCGACCTCGGCCCCACGGCCGTCCTGAAGCCCGAGTCGCCGGCCGTCGCCGTCGATGCCGAGGGCTATCTCGTCGCACGCCAGACCGGCAAGGCGAACGTCGCGGTCACCGCCGCCGGCAAGACCGCGCGCCTCGAGGTCGAGGTGAAGAGCATGACCTCGCCCGAGGTCGGGTTCGTGCGCGACATCGAGCCGATCCTGAGCCGTGCCGGGTGCAACTCCGGCCCCTGCCACGGTTCGGCCAAGGGCAAGAACGGCTTCAAGCTCGCCCTGCGCGGGTACGACCCGGACTACGACTACCAGGCCCTGGTCAACGACCTGAGCGGTCGCCGGTTCAACCGGGTGCATGTCGACGAATCGCTCATGCTGCAGAAGCCCCTGGGCGACATCCCCCATGAGGGCCGCCAGGCGCTGGTGCCGGGTTCGCGGTATCACCAGACCCTCCGGCAGTGGATCGCCGAGGGAGCCCGCTTCCAGGACGTCGCCCCCAACCGGCCGACCCGCATCGAGGTCCTGCCGGCCCAGGTGAAACTCGACCTGCCCGGCCGCCGGCAGCAGTTGCTGGTGATCGCCACCTATCCCGACGGTTCCACCCGCGACGTCACCCGCGAGGCCGTGCTCAGCAGCAACAACGAGGAGGTGGGCCTGGTGCAAGGCCACACGGTGGTCCCGCTGCGCCGGGGCGAGATGGCGGTGCTGGTCCGTTATGAAGGCCAGTACGACGCCCGCGAGGTGACGGTCATGGGCGACCGGACCGGTTTCCGCTTCGCCGCGATGCCCGAGTACAACTTCATCGACAAGGCGGTGAACGCGAAGCTCGAGAGCCTGAAGATCAACCCCAGCGACCTGTGCACCGACGCCGAGTTCATCCGCCGGGTCTCCCTCGACATCACGGGCCAACCGCCCACGGCCGAGGCGGTCCGAGCCTTCCTGGCCGACACCACCGAGTCCCGGAAGAAGCGCGAGGCCCTGGTCGACCGCCTGATCGGCTCGGGGGCCTCGGCGGAGTTCTGGGCCAACAAGTTCGCCGACCTGCTCCAATGCAACTCGGAGATCCTCGGCAAGAAGGGGGTCTGGGTGTTCCGCAACTGGATCCGCGACCAGTTTGCCGCCAACCGGCCGTTCGACCAGTTCACTCGCGACCTGTTGCTGGCCAAAGGCAGCACCTTCGAGAACCCGGCCGGCAACTACCTGCGGGCCCTGCGCGATTCGGGCAAGATGACCGAGGACATCTCGCAGACCTTCCTGGGCGTGCGCTTCAACTGCAACAAGTGCCACGACCACCCCTTCGAGCGCTGGACCCAGAACCAGTACTACGAGTTCGGGGCCTTCTTCGCCCAGGTGGCCTTCAAGCGCGGCACCCTCGGCCGCGACCACATCATCCGCTCCGGAGAGACCTACGCCCATGAGCAGGTGTCGGAGGAGATCGTCTACCCCAACGACCAGGGCGGCGAGGTCAAGCACCCCAAGAATGATGCGGTCGTCCCGCCCAAGGTGCCCTATGGCCAGAGCCGGGCGATCGCCCAGGGCGAGGACCGTCGTGAGGCCTTCGCCGCCTGGCTCACCTCGAAGGACAACCCCTACTTCGCCAAGTCCACCGCCAACCGCTTCTGGAGCTATTTCTTCGGGCGCGGGATCATCGACCCGGTCGATGACATCCGCGCCGGTAACCCTCCCAGCAACCCGGCCTTGCTGGCGGCCCTCACCGAGCGCTTCGTGGCCGACGGGCACGATGTGCGCAAGCTCATGCGCCACATCGTCACCTCACGGGCCTACCAGCTCAGCATCGTGCCCAACCGCTGGAATGAGGACGACCTGGTGAACTTTTCCCACGCCCTGCCCCGACGGCTCAGCGCCGAGCAGATGCTCGACTCCATCGCGGTGGCCACGGGTCGCCCCCTTCAATTCTCCAACCTTCCCGAGGGGATGCGCGCCGCGCAACTGCCCGACGGACTCGTGCCGGGCAACGACTTCCTGAGCCTCTTCGGCCGGCCCAAGCGCCAAAGCGCCTGCGAATGCGAGCGCAGCAGCAACGTGACGCTCTCCCACGCCCTCAACCTCATCAACGGCAAGACGCTGGGCGAGTGCGTGAGCCGCACCGACAACCGCTTCTCCCAACTGGTGTCCGAGTTCGCGGACGACCGCAAGGTGATCGAGGAGATCTACCTGAGCTGCCTGAACCGGCCGCCGACCGCCAAGGAGCTGTCGAGCATCCGCCTCGGGCAGGGGGCCGAGCGCCTCGAAGGGGCACAGGACCTCGCCTGGGCCTTGATCAACAGCCCGGCCTTCCTCTTCAACCGCTGACCTGCCGCGCCCAGTCCACCGTACCTCCTCCACGGCACCGCCACCCGAACCCGAACCCACCATGATCTCCATCCCCGGCCTCTCCGGCGCCACCTGCGACGGTTTCAACCGCCGTGAATTCATGCGCCTCGGCGGCGCGGGCCTGCTCGGCCTGAGCCTGGCCGACATCCTGCGGCTCCAGGCCGAGCAACCGAAGACCGCAGGGCCCGCGCCCGGCCAGCCCAAGAACGGCTGGGGTTCGGCCAAACAGGTGCTGATGATCTACCTGCAGGGCGGCCCGAGCCACATCGACATCTGGGACCCCAAGCCCGATGCGCCGTCCAACGTGCGAGGCGACTTCAAGCCCATCCGCACCAAGGTGCCCGGCATCCAGCTCAGCGAGGTGATGCCCAAGCTGGCCCAGCAAATCGACCGGGCCACGCTCATCCGTTCGATGAGCTACACGCCGGCGGGCCTCTTCAACCACACGGCGGCGATCTACCAGATCATGACCGGCTACACGCCCGACCGCGTGTCGCCCTCGGGCCAGTTGGAGCCCCCGGCGCCCAACGATTTCCCCCACATGGGCGCCCAGATCTCGCGCCTCAAGCCGCTGGACATCCCGATGCTGCCCTTCGTGATGCTGCCGCGTCCCCTGCAGGAATCGAACGTCATCGGCAAGGGTGGCACGGCCGGCTTCCTCGGCGCGGCCTACGACCCCTACTACTTCTACCAGGACCCGGCCAAGGGCATCAATCTGGACGACCTGACCTTGCGCAAGGAGGTCACCAAGGAACGCCTCGACCGGCGGTCCACGCTCCTCAAGGCCGTGAACGACGCCATGCCCGAGATGGAGAAGGCCGTCGAGAAGTACGCCCTCGACCGCTACTATCAGAAGGCCTTCGACCTCGTGAGCAGCGGCCGCGCGCGCGACGCCTTCGACTTGTCGAAAGAGAAGGACTCCCTGCGCGACCAGTACGGTCGCCACACCTTCGGCCAGGGTCTCCTGCTGGCCCGCCGCCTGCTCGAATCCGGCACGCGGTTCGTGCAGATGAACTGGCCCGCGGTGGCCAACGGCGACCCGACCGTCGATGCCTGGGACACCCACGCGGCCAATTTCGGCCCGTTGCGCAACCTGCATTGCCCCAAGCTCGACTCCGGACTCAGCGCACTGCTGGAAGACCTCGATCAGCGCGGGTTGCTGAAGGAGACCCTCGTGGTGGCCCTCGGCGAATTCGGCCGAAGCCCCCGCCTCGGCGTGAGCACCAGCGGAAACACCAATTCACCCGACGGTCGAGACCATTGGCCCTATTGCTACACGGCTCTGATCGCCGGGGCGGGCATCCGGCGCGGAGCCCTCCATGGCAAGTCCGATGCGACCGGATCGTCGCCCATCGAGACGCCGGTGCACCCCACGCAGATCGTCGCCACGGTGTACCATGCGCTGGGCATCGACCCGCACACCATCGTCATGAACCACCTGAACCAACCACGCGAGTTGGTGCAGGCCGAACCCGTCACCGCCCTCTTCGGCTGAGCCCGGCTGACCGTCCCTTCCACCCGCGCGTGCTCCCGCCGCCCCGCGACCGAATCGACCCGGCGCCTCCGGCGTCGGGACGCCGCACCGCCTCCCCATGAGAGTCCCCCCGGTCCTGCTCGCCCTGTCGGCCCTGTCCCTGCTCTGGACCTGCCTTCCCGGCGTGCTGGCTCAGACCCCTCCCCGACTCGATTCGGCCTCCGTCACCTGGCTCCAACGCGGAACCACCCAGGAGATCACCCTCAAGGGAGACGCCCTCGAGGGCATCGCGCAGGTGCTGGTCCAGGGCGGCGGGGTCTCTGCCCGACCGGGAGCCCCGAAGGCGTCGGCCGTGGCCCTCGAGGGATCGGCGGGTGGGCTCTCGAGCGGTGCGGCCAATTCGCAACAGGCCCTCACCTTCCACTGGGTCTCGACCCCGGATGCGGCGCTCGGACCCCGCGAAGTGCGGGTGGCGGGCCCCCATGGGGTGTCCAACCCGCTCACCCTCCAGCTCAGCGACCTGCCGGAACTTCCCGACCCGCGCACGAACGTGACCTTGGCCAAAGCCGCCCCATTGACGCTGCCGGTGGCCGTGTCGGGCGTGCTGACCACGAACACCGAGTCGGACTTCTTCCGGTTCAAGGCCAGCGCCGGCAAGGCCTTGATCTTCGACCTCCAGGCCAATCGCGACGGATCCCCGCTGGACGCCAACCTCATCCTGCGGGACGCCGCGGGCAAGGAACTGACCCGCAGCGAGGATGCCCACGGGCTGGACCCCTTCATCGAATACACCCCGGTCACCGACGGCGACCTCGTGGTGGAGATCCACGACCTGCGCTATCAGGGCGGCTCCGATTATCGCTACCGGCTTGTGGCCGGTCACCTGCCCTACCTGGAATCGATCCTCCCCTTCGGTGGGCGCCGGGGCTCGTCGGTCGAGCTCAAGTGGATCGGAAGGAACCTCGAGGGCGTCGAGACCCTGCCGCTCCAGATCGCACCGATGGCCCCGCTGGGCCGACAGGAGGTCCGGGCCCGCACCCCGATTGGCCATTCCAACCCCCTGCCCTTCGAGGTGGGTGACCTCGAGGAGACCGCCGACACCGAACCCAACGACACTTCGGAGCAGGCCCAGTCCCTCGGCCTCCCCCGGGTGGTCCATGGCCGCATCGGGTCCGAGAAGGATGTGGATGTGTTCCGCTTCAAGGCGCCGGCCGACCAGCGCTGGATCATCGAAGTGCAGGCCCGAGCGTTCGGTTCGCGCCTCGACGCCCTCCTGACCCTTTCGGACACCAACGGCGCGGTGCTCCAGCGCAACGACGATGCCGCAGGCCCGGATGCGCGCATCGAGTTCGACGCCAAGAAGGACGCCGAATACCGCCTCACCGTGCGCGACCTCACCCAGCGCGGCGGAGACCGCTTCGGCTACCGGATGATCCTGCAACCGGCGGACCGCACCCCGGATTTCGGCGTCCGCATCGGCGGCGGGCGGTTCCGCGTGGCCCAGGGCGGCTCGGTGGCCGTGCGCTGCGACGTGGATCGCCGAAACGGTTTCGACGGCCTGGTCCGCATCGAACCCTCGGGCCTGCCCCCGGGCGCCTGGGCCGCACCGCTGATCCTGGGTCCGGGCGCCTCGATCGGATGGTGGGTGATCTCCGCCAACAGCGACGCCGCCCTGGGGTATGTCCCGCTGAAGGCCACGGCCCTCGGAGACCACCAGGGCAAGCCGATCACCCGGCCGGTGGCGTTTGCCGAGATGGCCTGGCTGACCGTGCTGCCCGGGGTGCCGTTCGACCTCAGCGTCGCACCGGCCAGCCTGCTGGCCGAACAGAACTCGGCCGCGACCCTGGAGGTCCGGGTCCAGCGTCGGGACGGATTCGACGGCGAGGTGCGCCTCGTCGCCGAGGATCTCGCCGGCGTCTCGATCCCTGCGGTCACCGTGCCCCCGGGCCAGGCGCGTGCCCGCCTCGCGTTGCAGGTGGCCCAGAATGCCGAGACGGGCATCCGCCCGCTCATGATCCGCGCCGAGGCCACCGCGAAGGGACGCAGCGTCGTGACCCACGCGCCGACCTCGGTGCCGTTCACCGTGCAGCCCATCCCCCTGTTCCTCACCGCCATGCTGCCGGGATCGCCCTTCTTCCGGACCGACCCCGTCCGCCTGTCGGCCGTGGCGCTGCCCGAGGGGACCTCCTCCGAGGCCAACCAGACCGAGTTCGTGGTCAAGGTCGACCGCCGCGGTGCGGTCGGCGAGATCGACCTCCGTCTCGAGGACCTGCCCCAGGGGGTCGAGGCCACGGTGTCCCCGATCCGGACCAACAAGACCGAGGCCACGATCCGGTTGAAGGCCACGTCGAAGGCCCAGACCGGCAAGGAACACACCTTCCGGGTCGCCGCCAGTTCCACGCATCAGGACCGCATCTGGCGGCAGAAGACCCAACCCGTCCACCTCACCCTCACCGCGCCCGAGACCGAGTCGACCAAGACGGATTCCGCGAAGACCGATGCCAAGAAGCCGAAGCCATCGAATGCCCCGGCCAAGCCCCCCGAATCCAAACCGTCCACCCCATCGGCCAAGCCATGACCTCCCGGATCGCCTCGCCCTCCGCCGCGCTGACCCCGAACCTCGCCGCCATGCCAGGGCGGCGACGGTCCGGCATGCTCCTGGCTGCCCTGATGACCGTGGCCAACCTCTCGACCACGGCCTTGGCCGCCGACAAGCCCGTCTCGTGGTGGCGCGACGTCACGCCCCTCTTCAAGCGCTCCTGCAACGGTTGCCACAATCCCAACAAGCTCAAGGGCGAGGTCGACACCTCGACCTTCGCCGGCCTGATGAAGCCCGGGAAGGAAGGCCCCAACTTCGTCGCCGGAGACCCTGCCAAGTCGCTGATCATCGCCTCCATCTCGGGCAAGGAGCCCGACATGCCCAAGGAGGGCGATGCCCTCTCCGCGCAGGAAGTGGCCCTCATCACCCGCTGGATCCAGGAAGGGGCCAAGGACGACACCCCGGCCGACGCCTACTCGACCAAGCTCAAGGAACCCCCGACCTACGCGCTCCCCCCGGTGATCAGCGCCCTCGACGTGTCGCCCGATGGCAGGCGGTTGGCCGTGGCGGGCTACCACGAAGTGCTGCTGCTCGACACCGACGCCTGGTCGCTGACCGGTCGCCTGGTCGGCGAATCGCCCCGCATCGAGTCCCTGGCCTTCTCGCCCGACGGCAAATCCCTCGGCGTCAGCGGCGGCGCCCCCGCCCGATTCGGTGAGATCCAGGTGTGGGACGTCGCCGAGGCCCGCCAGGCCCAGTCGTTCCGCCTCGCCACCGATTCGGTGTTCGGCCTGTCCTGGTCGCCCGACGGCACCCGGGTCGCCACCGGTGGCGCCGACAAGAGCGTGCGGGTGACCCGTGTTTCCGACGGCAAGGAACTGGTGAAGTTCGACAACCACAGCGACTGGGTCTTCCGCACC
>VHCX01000022.1 GCA_016871615.1 Verrucomicrobiota bacterium | reverse complement strand
GATGAATTCGGGTGTTCAGCCAAAGGATGCTGCCACCGGTCGGATCCCCTGCCAAGGCCCCGTCTGGGTCGGATTCAGGGGGCACGGGGACCGAGACCATCGTATCCGAGGGTCCGGGCGCGTTCCCTGTCCCCCCAGTGATCGTGACCGCCGGTTCCTCCATCGCCCCGGAAGCCGACGGAGGTCACCGTGACGCCGGTGACGAAGCCCGCGGTGACGGTCTCAACCACGGTGGCCGGCTCTCCGACGTTGCGAAGACCGCAGGAGAAGGCCATCGCATTCGCACTCCTCGAAATCCAACCCGCAAATCTCATCGACGCACGCCATCACCGCGGGCTTGGAGACCGCAAATCAGATTGGCTGGCCGTGTTGTAAGGGCCCTCAACGTATCCGGCACAACAATTGTCCCCTTCTCGGGCGCTGGTTGCGGAGGCTTTGTCAGCCTGACCGCTGAGGTGGCCCGGTGAGAACAGGCTGGCGGACGAACGCAAAAACCCGGAATCGTCACAACTTCTCGCAAGGGTGGAGGACATGGGGTGCGCCGAATGCATTCAACTGCTGGATCAACGTTCAATTCATCCATGCTGGGAAACCACGCGACGGGCTCGCCCGCTGATCGTATTCGGTGTTCCATTTGAGCGACCAAAGATGGGTAGTTCTCAGAGCGCGCGTTGAGCCGTCGAGGAAGACGGCGTTGCAAGCACGTCCGTGACGCCTGAGAGCAAAGTGCCACATCTCCATATTCGCCCCACCCCATTGTCCATGGGACGAAGGCGCGGTGAGGACCGATGGGTCAAAATGGTGAGGTCCGCCACCGCGCCACATCGAATCGAGCATAAGGGGCACTTCCGTAGGTTGGGCGGCATTGTCAATCTTGCGCCAGTGATAACGACTAGGCCGCCCTTGGATGGCGGTGACCCCCGAGGGAGGATTGTAGACCCAATTGTTTTGCCCATAGCTGGAGATGATGAGACGGCTACCACTGACTGGGGCATCAGAGTCCGGTACTGGAAAGTCATAGGCGGTGCGAGGGCCGCCATAAGCGGCCAAGCCTGCGGAGGAGGCTGCGGCAGGAATTTCACGGCTTGGGGAGCCCTCCCTCCTCCGCTGTGTGGCTTCTGGGCACAAAAGCAAGTAGGGCCGCCTCTGATAATGTTTACTCAGGGCATTAAGCCACTCTCCCCGAGCCCACCCAACCGCTGACCCCTCGCTGAAGGAGCCATGATTCTCGTCCGTGTAGAAGGTCCAAGCCAACCCCCATTGGTGAAGGTTCGAAATGCATTTGATTGCGCGCGCTTTCTGCCGCGCCTTGCTCAAGGTGGGCAAGAGCATGCTGGCTAGGATGGCAATGATGGCGATGACGACCAGGAGTTCGATGAGGGTGAAGGCCTGGCGGCGCAGGGAAAGGATGGGGAAAGGCGTCATTGCGGTATCGGAGAAGTTGCGAGCCATGGAAGCCACGGTGCGACCGGCAGGCAACGGGCAAGTTTGAATCGATTCGCTGGTCCGGTCGGGGGCCTTGAGCATTTGGATCAGAATCGCTCCACGAAAACAGTGCCTCCTTGTGATCAAGCAGGCGGTCATGGCAGCGGTAGAGGGTATCCTTGGCGGCCAAGGCGAAGTCACCCCCCAGGAGATCGGCCAGCGCCGTGTGGTCGAACCAATGACGATGCAGACGCCATCCGCTGCCCGGGTCGATGAGCCGGTGGGAGACCACGACGGTGAGGACGGTCTCCCAGTGGGTGCCCTCGCAGGATGAGCCCAGACGGGCCGACCAAAAGGAGTCGAGCCGGAGCTCGCGCCAAAGTTCGAGGGCGATCCAACAGGCCCCCCACAAGCGTGGACGTCGGATGGAGAGGGCGTCGAGACGGATGGAGACTCCATGCTCGCGAGCATGTTCGGGCAAAGGTCGGTCGGCCGGGTAGAGGGCCGGCGGGCGTTCGGCGGAGTGCTGCTTGCCGAAGACGGTGATGGCCTTTTCCCAAAAGGCGAGTTGGGAATCGTTGATCTCGCCCAGATGGAGGACATGGCGTTGAACAGGGCCTCGGGAAGTACGGCTGCTTTCCACGATGCTTCAGGATCGGTGGATCTTCCGGTCCTTCTTGCGTCGATGGCAGCGCAGGAACAAAGGCCGACATCCGATCCGAAAATCCCGGAGCTGAGACAAGGGGGCAGGTCTGCTCCACAGAGAAATTCGCTGGCCCATGGAGTTCAAAGAGTCGTTTTATCGATGAAAACCGCAGGTCGACCGGCGCAAATCACCGAAAACCGCTGCCCAATTGCACAAGTCCGGCTAGCCGGCCGGACGCCGCCTCGACCCGGGACCCGCAGCGGCCCCCGGGGCCGAAAGGACCTTGCCAGTCCCGGTCTTCGCGACTAACTCGTCACCGCGATGATACGACGCCTGATGCCCCGACTGGCCCTATCGTTTGGCTTGCTCCTCTGTGCCGCCACGCTGGTCTGGAGCCTGTGGTCGACCACCGTGTCGGCCGCCGATACGAACACGGTCTCGCCCCTCGCCACGGACCTCGCCGCCAAGGCCAGCGCCCTCACCCGGAAGGTGATCGACGAGGAGTTCGTGCACAGCCACGAGGCCGAGTTGTCCTTCTGGCTCAACGGGCTCCCCGGCATGGACAAGCGCCTTCAGGGCATCCCCCTGTGGCAATACGCCGCGTCGCTGATCTACCTGCTGCTGGCGGTCCTGGTGTCGTGGGGTCTCGACCGGTTCATTCAGACCCGCCTCAAGCACTGGGCCTCGAGGACGGAGACCGAGTGGGACGACCTCCTGGTGAAGCTCGTCAGCGGTCCGGTCAAGGCCATCACGCTGGTGTTCCTCGTCCATGTCGGCCTCCAGCTCTACGAGTGGCCGCTCTGGCTGGAGTCCAGCGTTTCGCGCCTCTCGCTCATCGTCGGGGCCATTGCCCTGACCTTCATCGCCCTCCGGGTGATCGACCTGTCGGTCTCCCTGTGGCGGCGGCAATCCCGGGCCGCCGGCGACGCCGCCTTCAACGACCAGTTCGTCCTGCTGGTGGGCAAGCTGATCAAGGCGGCGCTCGTTCTGATCTCCCTGCTCACCCTGCTGGGCAACCTCGGGGTGGACATCACCGCCATCCTGGGCTCGGTGTCCGTGCTGGGGTTGGCCTTCGGCCTGGCCGCGCAGGATTCGGTGGCCAACCTCTTCGGCGCGGTGGCGGTCTTTGTCGACAAGCCCTTCAAGGTGGGGGACCGCATCAAGGTGGGCTCCGACGTGGACGGCGTCGTCGAGACGATGGGGCTTCGTGCGACCAAGCTGCGCCATGCGGACGGGTTCCTGATCACCGTGCCGAACAAGTCCGTGGGCAACAACACGGTCGTCAACGTCAGCGCCCGCCCCTCGGTACGCACGGTGCTCAACTATGGGCTCACCTACGACACCCCGGCCGCCCGCATCGACGAGGCGGCGCGTTTGCTGAGGTCGATCTTCACGGGCCACCCCTTGACCGGGGAGTGCCAGGTGACCTTCAACCGCTTCGACGCGTCGTCGCTGAACCTTGAGGTGAACTACCAGTGCAACACCCGCGACTTGCCGACCCACCTGGCGACGTTGCACAGCCTGAACCTCCAGGTGAAGGAGCGCTTCGACGCCGCAGGCTTGGAGTTCGCGTTTCCCACCCAGACGGTGCACCTGCAGGGCGCCCCGGTCGGTCCGGCTGCCAAGGCGGTGTCCTGAGAGCCTGGGCGTCGGGGTCGGATCGCCGACGGTCCGATCGGAACCAGGCTGGCCCTTGGGCCCGCTCAGGGCGTGGGTTTGACCGGGGCGCCGGGAACCGTCGGGGCGGGTCGCTTCCGGTACCTGTCGTAGAGCCGGGTATGACGGGAGGACAGGTCCACCTCGCGTCCCCGGATCCACAGGCGTCGGACGTTGGCCCGGAGGTCCAGCACGTCGCCGTCGGCCACGAAGAGCGTGGCGTCCTTGCCCGGCTCGAGGGAGCCCAGGCGGTCGGACACCCCGAGGATCTTCGCCGCGTTGAGCGTCAGCCCCCGAACGGCCTCCTCGTGGGAGAGTCCGAACGCCCGCGCCTGGGCGGCCGCGTAGGGGATGTTCCGGATGTTGCTGGCCCCGAACTGGTCGGTGCCCTCGCTGAGGGCGAACAGCACCCCGGCCTTGGCCAGCGCCGCCGGGGCGGCGTAGTGCATGTCGTAGGGATCGGTGTCCCGGGCCGGTTGCGTGAACACGTGCTCGAAGACCACCGGGATGCGGTGTTCCGCGAGGTAGGCGGCCTCGCGGACGGCGTCGCGTCCTCCGGCGATCACGGCCCGGTAGTTCCTGCGCACCGCCCATTCGGCAGCCGAGCGGATGGCGCGCGCCTCGTCGGCGTGGATCCACAGGGGTCTCTCCCGCCGAACGAACGGCAACATCGCCTCCCAGGCCGGCACCACGCGGAAGCCCGGCCCACTTGCCTTCCGGGCCTCCGAGTAGGCGGTGGCCTCGGTGAAGAAGGTGTCGATCTCCCGCAATTTGCGGTCCCGGTCCCGGACCTGGTCCTCCAGCGAGGGGCTGGAATCCTTGCCGGGTGGCCTCGGGGTCGTGTCGAGTCCGAAGCCCGGCCACCGGAGGTGCAGGGCCACGGTCTTGTCGACCGTGAGGTCTTCGATGGTCCACCCGTCGAGTTGGATCAGGCCGCTGACGCCGGAGACGGTGCCGCCCGACGGAACCACCTGCGCGTGGGTGTACCCGTTGGCACGGGCCACGGGGATGAGTTCGCTGTCCGGGTTCACCGCGATCCAGGAGGCCACGTCGGGCGTGTACTGGCCCACCTCGGTCGTGTCGCGGGTGGCCCGGACCGCGTCGATCTCCAGCAATCCGAGCACGGTCGTCGGGGCGATGAGCCCGGGGAACACCCGCTGGCCGCGCAAGTCCACCACCGTGTCCGCCGTGTCGGTCAGTCCGGCTCCCACCTTCTCGATGCGCCCGTCCCGCACGAGCACCGACCCGTTGGTCAGCACCGGGCCGGAGGCGGTGAAGATCCAGCCGTCCTTCAGCAGCAGGCTGGCAGCCCGGGCGGCCGATTGGGCCGAGACCAGCCCGAGGACGAGAGCGAGGGCGAGGGAGGAGAGCAGGTGGTTCATCCGAATCGGAGGGTCGGATACTGGGGATGCGTCGGGATCGGAAGCAAGCGCCGCGCCCCTCGGGCGGGGGTGTCTCCCAGGTAGATGCGCCGAGCGTTGTGGGTGAAGAACTTGGCCCGCGCGGTCGCGCCCCGGGCGCTGAAGTAGTCGTCGACGATGCTGAAGACCGTGGCCAGCGGGGCGAAGCGCTCGCTGACGGGCCAATTGCTGCCGAAGACCACGCGGTCCTCGCCGAAGGCCTCGGCGATGGGGTCCAAGATGAAGCGGTAGGCCTCGGTGTCCCTCGGGGCGGTGCCATCGGATTTCCCGGTGCCCTCGACCAATCCGGACACCTTCATGATCAGGTTGGGATGCTTTTCGGCCGCCCGGACGGCTGAGAGCCAGGCCTCCGGCAGGGGGTGCTTCACGGGCACGTTGCAGCAGTGGTCGACGATGATCCGCAGCCCGGGGAAGGCCTCGGCGATGCGGACGGCATCGGGAAACCGCTCCGGGCCGATCAGCAGGTCCAGGCTGAGGTCGTGGTCGGCCAGCAGGGTGATGTCGCGCCTCCAGTCGGGGTTGTCGAGCGGTAGGCCTCCGTCCCAACCGCCGGTCCGGATGCCCCGGAATCGGCGGTGGGCCGAGAAGCGGAGCAACGGGTCCCGGAACCCCGGCCGCCCGGGCTTGAGGTGGCCGACCAATCCGAGCAGGTAGGGGTCCTGCGCGGCCAGGTCGAGGATCCACTGGTTGTCCTCCTCCCACGGGCTGGCCTCGACCACCACGGTGCCGGTGATGCCAAGCGGTTCGGCCAGTCGGCGGAAATCCCGCGGCATCACCCGGCGGTGCAGGACGGCGTCGTCCTTCGACGGCCAGGGGACGCCCTGGGATCGGGTGGGATCGTAGAAGTGGGTGTGGGTGTCGATGATTCCGGTCGCGCCCGCTCCGGGGTTGCAGCTCAGGGGTAAGGCCATGGCGACGGCGGCACAGGCCCCGGTCGTCCCGAGGAAATCCCGACGGGTGATCATGCGGAGATGCTGCCCCGACCAGTCGGCGCTGCAACCTGCAAGTGGTCCCGATTGCTTGGGGGTCGAGGGTTCGGTGTGCCCGATGGGGCTCGGCGTTTCGTGGACTTGCGGTCGTGCCTCGGCTAGTCTGTTTCGCCCATGGAACGCACGTTGATCCTCTGCAAACCCGACTGCATGCAAAAGAACCTCGCCGGCGAGGTGACCGCCCGTCTCCAGAAGGCCGGCCTGCGCATCCAGGCGGCCAAGGTTCTCCGGTTGACCGACGCCTTGCTGGCCGAGCATTACTCCCACCTGACCGACAAGCCGTTCTTCCCGGAGATCGTCACCTTCATGAAGTCGGCGCCGGTGCTGGCGCTCATCCTGACCGGCGACAACGCCGTGGTGACGGTGCGCGATCTCCTCGGGCCAACCGACAGCCGCAAGGCGGCCAAGGGCACGATCCGCGGCGACCTGGGCGAGACCAACATGCTCAACATCGCCCATGCCTCCGATTCGGTGGAGAACGCGGAGATCGAGGTGAAGCGCTTCTTCCGCGCCGACGAGATCCCGGCGTGACCTGTTCCGGTTCCCGGGTCCTTCGGCGCCTCCGATCCCGCGGCAGATCCCGCCGCAGATCCCGCGGAAGATCCCGCCCTTCTGTCGGCGGGTTGACTCGCCCGACTTGCGCCATAGCTTGGCCGCTTCGATGAATGGACCCGGTCCCAATCCCCGGCTTCGGACCGGGGGCGCTCCGGCCGAGATCACCCCGGAACCGTGCCTGCGGTTGCGGGGCGTCCGTCAGAACAACCTGAAGGGGTTCGACCTCGATCTGCCGCTCGGCAAGTGGATCGTCATCACCGGCCTGAGCGGGTCGGGCAAGAGTTCGCTGGCTTTCGACACCCTCTACGCCGAGGGCCAGCGGCGCTACATCGAGACGTTCTCGCCTTACGCGCGCCAGTTCTTCGACCGGATGGACAAGCCGGCGGTGGACCGGATCGAGAACATCCCGCCCGCCATCGCCATCGAGCAGTGCAACTCGGTGCGCTCCACGCGCAGCACGGTGGGCACGATGACCGAGGTCTGCGACCACATGAAGGTCGTCTGGCCCCACCTGGCGAGGCCGCATTGCCTCAGGTGCGGCCGGTCGGTCGAGGCGGAGTCCCCGGACCGCGTCTGGGAGCTGGTGTCCCAGCCGTTGCTCACGGGCGGGGGCGGCACCGAGGTGCTGGTGGGCTTCGAGGTGCCGCTGTCCGACAAGATGGCCGTGTCCGAGCAGTTCCAGTGGATGATCCAGCAGGGCTTCCAACGGTGGGTGGCGGGGGAGCAGGTGCTGAGGCTGGACGAGGGCGCCGGGACGCTGCCGCCGGGCACGGCCTCCGTCCACGTGGTCGCCGACCGGTTGAAGGTCGAGGCCCCCCAGCGCCACCGCTTCCGCGAGGCTTGCGAGACCGCCTACCGGTTTGGTCACGGGCGGCTCACGGTCTGGCAACTCCGGGGCCGCGAGGCGGTCTCGCCCCGCCGTTTCTCCCGGGCGAGGCACTGTGCGGCCTGCGACCTGGAGGCCCCGGAGGCCGGGCCCGCGCTGTTCTCCTTCAACCACCCGCTGGGTGCCTGCCCGTCCTGCAAGGGCTTCGGGAGGATCATCTCCATCGACCCCACGCTGGCCATCCCCGACCCGTCAAAGTCCATCGAGGGCGGGGTGGTCAAGCCGTGGCAAAGCGGCATGGGCGTCGAGTGCCAGCAGGACATGATGCGCAAGGCCCGCAGTGCAGGCATCCCGACGCGCGTGCCGTTCCGTGACCTGTCCGAGGCCCACCGGGGCTGGGTGATGGACGGCGAGGCCGACTACGACCCCAAGGATCCCGACCGGTCCTGGCCCAACAAATGGTACGGGGTCCGGGGTTATTTCCGGTGGCTGGAAAGCAAGGCCTACAAGATGCATGTGCGGGTGCTCCTGTCCCGCTACCGCAGTTACCGCACCTGCGAGGCCTGCGGGGGGCGGCGCCTGCGTCCGGAGGCTCTGTCGTTCCGGTGGAGTCCGCCGGGCCGGACCGGGTCGTTGGATCTGGCCGGGTTCTATCAGCTGCCCGTGCGCGACGCGCTCGCCCTCCTGGAGACGGCGGCCGGGGCGCTGCGCCTGCTGGCACGCGATCCGGTGGGTCTCGTGCTGGCCGAGGTCCGCTCGCGCCTGGCCTACCTCGAGGCCGTCGGCCTCGGCTATCTCACGCTCGACCGGACGACCCGCAGCCTCAGCGGCGGCGAGACGGCCCGGGTCAACCTCACGACCTGCCTCGGCACCCGGCTGGTGAACACGCTCTACGTGCTCGACGAACCCAGCGTCGGCCTGCACCCGAGGGACAGCCAGCGGCTCATCCGGGTGCTTCGCACGCTGCGCGATGCCGGCAACACGGTGGTGGTGGTGGAGCACGAACCGGAGGTGATGCGCGCAGCCGACCAGATCGTGGACATCGGTCCGGGGCAGGGGATCCTCGGCGGGCAGGTGATGTTCCAGGGGTCCCCCGAGGAATTGCTCCGGACCCCGGGATCCCTCACGGGCGACCACCTGGCCGGCCGCCGATCCGTCGGTCGGTCCCGGCGGCGTCCGGTACCGTTGCCACGGGTGGGGACCGCGGTCGGGGAAGTGGGTTCCTACCTCGAGGCGGAGACCGCCCCGGATCCGCTGCGGCTCCACGACGCCCTGCCCGGCGCGATCCGCCCGGTCACGGCGCCCGTGGAGGAGGCCCTGCCTGCCCTGCAGTTGCGCCATGCGACGGCGCATTGCCTCAGGGACCTGACCGTGACCGTGCCTCTCGGCCGCCTCGTCGGCGTCAGCGGGGTGAGCGGTTCCGGCAAGACCACCCTCGTGCGGGAGATCCTGCTGCCGATGCTCGAGGCGCGACTGAGTGCCGGCGATGCGGACGCTCCCGGCGATCCCGGGGCGGCGCTGGAGGACGAGGTGGACGGCGAGTCCATCGGCGAGGCCCGAGCGGCCCTCCATGCGGCCGAGTTGGACGGCACGTCCCATCTTGGTGCCGTGGTGCTGGTCGACCAGTCCCTGCTGGGGCGGACGCCGAGATCGAATCCGGCCGTCTACATCGGGGCCTTCGACGACCTCCGCGCCTTCTATGCGGCGAGCCCCGAGGCCGTCGCCAACGGCCTGCCGGCCGGGTGCTTCAGCTTCAACTCCCGCCAGGGCCAGTGCGAGACCTGCCGTGGGGCCGGCTACGAGAAGATCGAGATGCAGTTCCTGAGCGACGTGCTGATCCGGTGCGCGGCCTGCGGCGGCCGTCGCTATCGGGCCCGCGTGGCCGCGGTGAAGGTGGGCCCGCCGGACGGATCGGGCCTGCAGCCCCTTTCCATCTCGGACCTGCTGGAGGCCACGGTGGAGGAGGCCGTCCGGTTCCTCGACGCGTTTCCCGGGTCGCGGCCGGCCGCGAGGGCCCGGGCGAAGCTGGCGCTGCTCTTGGAGGTTGGGCTGGGCTATCTGAGGCTGGGGCAGCCGCTGAACACCCTCTCGGGCGGGGAGAGCCAGCGTCTCAAGCTCGTCAGCCACCTGGCCGGCACGGCGGCCGAGGCCCCGGTTGCGCCCGGGACCCGGGGCCGGGCCGCCGGGCCTGCCGCATCGGGGCCGGACGGTGGGGGGCGACGGCCCAAGCCCACCCTCTTCCTGCTGGATGAGCCGACCACCGGCCTGCACCTCGAGGACGTGCGCATCCTGCTGGGGGTCTTCCAGCGGTTGGTGGATGAGGGGCATTCGGTGGTCCTCATCGAGCACCATGTCGAACTGCTCCGCTGCGTGGACTGGCTGATCGACCTGGGCCCGGAGTCCGGGGACGACGGGGGGCGGATTGTCGCGGCCGGTCCACCGGATCATGTCGCCCGGGTCCCGGAGAGCCGCACCGGTCCCTTCCTGCGCCCAGGCGAGCCCGTGGCGCCCGGGCGTCGGCCGGTGCGGCCGGGCCGGACGGTGGCGGGCCGCGCCTCCCCGGGTTGGTCCCGTGCCTGATCGCCCGGCCTGACCCCGCACCGGGTGGCGGGGAGCGTCAGGAGCGTTTCCTCGGGTTTCCGATGACGCCTCGCCTCCGCTGGATGGGTCGATGGGTCCGGTGGTCGATCCCGGGCCCGGTTCGGAGGCTGGCCGCATGGGCGGGTCTCCTGGTCGCCCTCCCGGTCCTCTTCCTCCGGGCGGAGGTGCCCGCCGTCGCTCCCGCCGCCCCCGCCGGCACGGTCGTCCCCGGTCTCGTGGCCCAGTCCTGGACCTCCTCCCCGGCGCCGGGGGCGAAGACCACCGTGGGCTTCACCCGGCTGGACGGGTTGCGCACGGGCATCGCCTTCACCAACCGCCTCGAGGGGGATGCCTTCCTCACCAATGCCGTGGCCAACAACGGGTCGGGAGTGGCCGTCGGGGATGTGGATGGGGATGGCCGACCCGACATCTACCTGTGCGCCCTCCAGGGATCCAACCGGCTGTTCCTGAACCGTGGTGACCTGCGTTTCGAGGAGCGGGCGATCGGTGCGGCCGCCTGCCCGGACCAGTTGTCGACCGGGGCCGTCCTGGCCGACGTGGATGGCGACGGGGATGTGGACCTGCTGGCCAACGGGATCGCCGCCGGCACCCGGTTCTGCCGCAACGACGGCCGTGGAGGGTTCACGGAGGGGACCGACTCCGGCCTGTCCCGCTCGGCGACCCCGATGTCGATGGCGCTGGCGGACAGCGACGGCGACGGCGATCTCGACCTGTACTGCGCCCACTACAGCGACCTGGTCGCGCTGGCCGACCCGACGGTGAAGGTGGTGGTCTCCAGGGAGGGCGGCAGGCGCAGGATCTCGCAGGTCAACGGATTGCCGGCCACGCATCCGCGGTGGTTGGGACGTTTCCGGGTCGGCCCGGAGGGCGAGGTGGTGGAGGTGCCCGAGGCCGACGGGCTCTACCGCAACGAGGGCGGAGGACGCTTCACGCCGATCGGCCAGGAACCCGGCACCTTCCTCGACGCCGACGGGCGTCCCATGGACCCGCCGCGCGACTGGGGGCTCGGCGTCCAGTTCCGCGACCTCGACGGCGACCGGGCACCGGACCTCGTCGTCTCCAACGACAACGGCTCGCCCGACCGCTTCTGGATCAACACGGGCCGGGGCACCTTCCGCGCCATCGCCACCGACGCGGTGCGTCACGGGAGCCGCTCGTCGATGGGGCTCGACGTGGCCGATGTCGACCGGGACGGCCACTTCGCCATCCTCATCGTGGACATGCTCGCCCGCGATCCGTCTGTCCGCAGGCGTCATGCGGGGCGTGGCGGCCCGGGGGGGGCCTGGGGAGCCGGGTTGGACGCCCGGCCGACGGCCCGGGGAAATCGGCTTTCTTCGGCCCCGGGTTCCGGCAATCCTATCCCCGATGGATTCGAAACAACTGGCCCTGGCCTGCCGGGCCTTGGCCGACAACAAGAAGGCCGAGAACCTGGTCGTCCTCGATGTGCGCAAGCTGTCCACGGTGACCGACTTCTTCGTGATGGCCACCGGCACCAGCGAGCCACATCTCCGGGCGATCGAGAACGAGGTGCTCGACGGCCTGCGCCGCGACCACGACCTCAAGCCCGTGCACACCGAGGGTTCGGCCCAGTCGCATTGGGTGGTGGCCGACTTCTTCGACGTGATCGTGCACATCATGAGCGCCGACGTGCGCGCCCATTACGACATCGAGGGTCTCTGGGCCGACGCGCCGAAGGTCCGCCCGACTGCCCCCCGGAAGAAGGTCGCGAAGGCCGAGGAAGCCGTGGGTGCGGAGCCTCCCGTGGTGGCCGCCAAGGCCGGGAAAGCCCCCAAGGGTTCCCGGAACCGGAAGACCGTGCCGACCGCATGATCCGGTCCGCATGATCCGGTCTGGGATGAGCCGACCCCGCCATGAACCCCGCCGACTCGCCCGTCCACGCCTGGAAGCCGATGGCGGCGCGGTCGGCGGTTTGCCTGGTCGCCGGTGTGCTGGGTTGGGTGCTGGCGGGCCGGTGGCCGACGGTGTCCACCGCGGCCTTCATGGTCGCCTTCCTCGCCGGCGGATGGGACCTCGCCCGCGAGGTGTGGACCGACCTGCGCATCCTGCGCTTCGACACGCATTTCCTGATGCTGCTGGTGGTGCCCGGATCGGTTGCCGTCGGGGCGCTCGGTGAGGCGGCCCTGCTGCTCTTCCTGTTCTCGGCCTCGTCGGCGATGGAGAGCTTCGCGGCCGGGCGGACCCGGCGTGAGATCGACGCGCTGATGCGGCGCGCGCCGAAGACGGCCGTCCTGCTGGAGAAGGAGGGTGCCGAGCGCCGGGTGCCCGTCGAGAGCCTCAAGCCGGGCGACATCCTGCGGGTCACCGCGGGCGAACTCGCGCCGGTGGCCTGAGCGTCCTGCGCGGCCAGAGCGCCTGCGACGAGTCGTCGTTGACCGGCGAGTCGGAGCCCATTCCCAAGGTCCCCGGCGACGCGGTGATGGGCGGCACCCTGAACCTCTGGGGCGTGCTGGAGGGGCGGGTGCTTCGGCCGGTCGGCGACAGCGCGCTGCACCGCATCCTGAACCTCATCCTCGAGGCGAGGCACCTCAAGGCCCCCTCGCAGCGCTTCACCGACCGCTTCGGCACGGCCTACACCGGATTCGTCCTGTTGGCCTGCCTCGGCACCCTCCTGCACCAGTGGCAGGGGGCCGGACGGCCGCCGTTCTTCACCACGGACAGGCAGGCCAGCGCCTTCTACCGCGCGATGACCCTCCTGGTCGTGTTGTCGCCGTGCGCCCTGGTCCTGTCGGTGCCGTCGGCCATCCTCTCGGCCATCGCCTCCGGTGCCCGTCGGGGCGTGCTGTGCCGGGGCGGGGCCGCCATCGAGAACCTGGCCGGGGTCGGCGTGGTGTGCTTCGACAAGACCGGGACGTTGACCGAGGGACGCCTCGCGGTGGACCGGGTGGAGTTGTTCGAGGGTGCCGAGGGCGACCTGGTGGCCGCGACCGTGGCCCTGGCCCGGGTCTCGAACCACCCGGTGTCGCGCTCCATCGCCCGCTGGGCCGAGGTGCAGGGCCTGCCGGCCGAGGCGGTCGAGGCAACGGAGACCGTCGCCGGCAAGGGACTCTCCGGCCGCTGGCGCGGGCGGGTGATGCTGCTGGGCAACCGGGAGTTCCTCGCCCAACGGGAGGGAGGCGCCCCGGCCTCGCTGCCCGAGCCCGTGGAGAAGGCCTCCGAGACCTGGATCGCCGGACGCGGTCTGCTCGCCCGATGGGTGCTCAAGGACGCCCTTCGTCCCCAGTCCAAGGCCGTGGTGGGGCGGTTGCGCGAGGCCGGGCTGCGCACCGTCATGCTCACCGGCGACCGGGTCGCGCCAGCGCGCGAGATGGCCGCCGCCACCGGGGTCGACGAGGTGCGGGCGGGCCTGAAGCCCGAGGACAAGGTGGCCGCCATCCGGGAGTTCCAGCAGCGGGGCGGATTGGTGGCCATGATCGGCGACGGGGTCAACGACGCGCCATGTCTGGTGGCGGCCGACGTGGGCATCGCCATGGGCGCGCGGGGGTCCGACGCGGCCATCGAGCAAGCCGAGGTGGTGCTGGCCAACGACCGCCTCGAGGGCTTCCTCACAGCCCGCGACCTCAGCCTGCGGTCCCGGCGCATCATCCGGCAGAACATCGTCCTGTCCCTCGGCACCATCCTCGGCATGGCGGTGCTCGCGCTGGCGGCCTCGAACCTCCCGCTGTCGGTCGGTGTCGCGGCCCATGAGGGCAGCACCGTGCTGGTGGTCCTCAACAGCCTGCGCCTGCTGCGGCGGGTGGACCCCTCCTGAGTTTCCGGCTCCGAGGCCCCTTCAGGGGGTATTCCCGGTCCGATGGGGGGCTGGCCCGAGGAAGGGGTGGGATCCTGCGGACGATTGAGGGCTTGCCAAGGACCTGCCATCCCGGATCTTGCCGCCGGGTCCAGAGACGACCTTTCCTCCCCATGACGCTTCGTTCCCGCTTCTCCTTCGTGGCACTCTCCATGGCTTGCGGCCTCTCCCTGGGTTTCCTCCTGGGACCCGCCATCCTCAACGCCCAAGCGGCCCGGTTGGGCGATCCGGCCAAGCCGCTGAGCCTGGCCAAGACGGTCAAGGGCACGGCCGTCGACCTGTCGGCCGGCAAGGGCAAGCAGGTGTATGTGGTGGAGTTCTGGGCCACCTGGTGCGGCCCGTGCCGGACGTCGATCCCGCACCTGACCGAGCTGCAGAAGCGTTTCAAGGACCAGGGGGTGACCTTTGTCGGCATCTCCGACGAGACCGAGGACGAGGTCCGGCCGTTCGTCGACAAGATGGGCGCCAAGATGGACTACGCCGTGGCCCTCGACGACGACCGCAAGACCTCCCGGGACTACATGCAGGCCTTCCGCCAGAACGGCATCCCGACGGCCTTCGTGGTCGACCAGCAGGGCCGCATCGCCTGGGTCGGACACCCCATGGGAGGCCTCGACCAGGCGCTGGAGCAGATCGTTGCGGCCAAGTACGACCTGGCCGCCGCCCAGAAGGAATTCGATGGCCGGGCGGCCCGCGAAGCCCGCTTGCAGGACCTGAACAAGGCCTTCGGCAAGTACATGGAGGCGGCCTCGAAACCGGACGCCAAGGATCTCGCCCCCCTGGGCGAGGCGCTGGTGACGATGGCCGAGAAGGATCCCCAGATCCTCAACGCGATCGCCTGGAACGTGCTGACGGCCCCGGTGATCAAGACCCGCGACACGGCCTTCGCGCTCAAGGTCGCCGAGGCGGCCGTGGGGGCGTCGGGCGGCAAGGAGGCGGCGCTCCTCGACACCTACGCCCGCGCGCTCTTCGACAACGGCAAGAAGGCCGAGGCGGTCGCCCAGCAGAAGAAGGCCATCGAGCTGGCGCCCGCGGCCGCGAAGGCCGAGCTCGAGGCGTCGCTGCGCAAGTACGAGGGCAAGTGACGCATGGGGCGGCGGTGGGGTTGGTGATCCGGGGCTGGTCCTGGCCCCAGCCTTCTGCCAATCCCGGCGGTCAGCCACCGCCGAATGGGCATCGGTCCGTTGCCGGTTCAGCGCAAGGTGGCCAGGTACTCCACGAGGTCGCGCAACTCCCTCGGGCTGAGCGATTCGGCGAGTCCCTCCGGCATGGCGCTGGGGCCGCGTTCGCGCCGGGAGATGTCCAGGGTTCGGATCGTCCGCGTTGCGGCCGTGCCGTCGTCCAGCGTCGTCTCCACGGTGAGCACCCCCTCCTTCTCGGCCTTCACGGTGCCCTTGGCCTCGGAGCCGTCTCGGAGCGTCAGCGCCACGGTCTCGAAGCCCTCGGCGATCCGGCGGTTCGGCCAGACGATGCTCTCGAGTAGTTGCTCGCGGGTCTGGCGCCGGCCGATCCCGTCGAGCTTCGGTCCCACGATGCCGCCGTCGGCCCCGACCTGATGGCAGCGCAGGCATTGCACGGCCGGGTGCTCCCGGAAGATCCGCCCGCCCGCCACCGCATCGCCTCCGACAAGGCTGGCCCGGTGGGCGGCGATCGGATCCTCCAACCCGGCCGCCGGTGTCCGGGTCGGCAGCGCCGGCGACAGCGGGGTGGAACCCACCGCCTCGCGCAGGTCGAGTTCCAGTCCGGCCGGCAGCGTTCCGGCCTTCCAGCGCTGGATCATGGCGGCGAGCACGGGTTGCGCGCCCTCTCCGCCCAGCCGGCCGAGGGCCAGCAGGGCGGCCTGGCCGGTCTTGAGGGATTCCCCGGAGGCGGCCTGCGCGACCAGGTTGGAGAGCAGGCCGGCGACCTCCGGGCCGTCGCCCAGGCGGTCCAGGTAGGGCACCGCGGCCGACCGGAGGTCCGGATCCTCCATGGCCCACCGCAGCGCCTCCTGGGCCTGTCCGGCGCGGAGTTCGGCGAGGGTCCGGACGATTTCCCGGCGGACGGCCGGCGGGGTCGAAGGATGGGTGAGCCGATCGAAGAGCGGGGTGCTGGCCTCGCGGGTCCCCAGCCGGCGTGCCGTGGTCACCACGGCCCGTTGCACCGCCTCCGAAGACGGCCCGCCGCCGAGCTTCAGGCCGTATTCGTCCGGGGTCTGCGGGTTCATGATCTCGCCGGCCACCTTGAGGAACGCCCGCTTGGCCGGCTCGGCGTTGCGGCGGAAGGTCTGCACGTCGGCGAAGTCGAGGGATCGGCCGAGGTCCGACGGGAGCCGCGGCAGGGGAATCGGCGCGGTGCCCCGGCCGCTGGTGGCCTCGAGGGCGGCGGCGAGCAGGGGATTGGACGGGGCCGTCGGGGGCGTCGTCGCCGCCGGGGCCTTGGGCGCGCCCGGCTGGATCGGCGAGAGCGTGTCGGGGCCGCGCCCGGGCACGGTTCCCGGCGTCGCCTCCGCGGGGAAGCGCAGCTCGAAGGGTGCGGCGCCACCGAAGGCCGGTCGCCACAGGCCCGAGACGGGGTCGATCTGCGGTGGCTGGGCCCAGGTGGCCAGTGCGTCGAGGGCGGCCACCCGGGCCGCATCGGGCGCGTCCCGGCGCTTGGCCACCTGGGCCAATTGCTGGGCGTGTTGCGGGGCTCCCAGGCGCCGGCAGGCGAGGATCACCCGGCTGAGCAGGTTCGTGGGGCAGTCCACTCGGGTGATGAACTGGGCCAGGGCCGGCAGCCCCTCCGCGCAGGGCACGTCATGGATCGCCCGGGCCGCGGCCGTGACCACTCCGGGGTGGCTGTCGCCTAGGAAGGCGCGCAGGTCCTCGGCGGCCTCTCCGGAGAACTCCGGCTCCTCGTTCCGGATCCAGCGGATGGCCCCGACGGCCAGCTCCCGGATGCGGGGGTCCGGATCCGCCCCGGCCTCGGCCAAGGCCGAACGGCCGCCGGCGTCGGCGGACCGCTCGTGGCGCAGGCACCGCTCGGCCATCGACCGCAGGAAGAGGTCCGATCCCCCGTCGGCCAGCACCGCCTGTCGGAAGGCCTTCCACGGGAACCCGAGGCGGAACCCCGGGGTCTGCGGTTCCGTGCGGTCCGGCCGGCTGGGCGCGCGCGACTCCGGCTCCAGGCGGTCCCGGGTCCGGTGCGAGCGCAGGACCCGGAGCCCGTCGATGGCGGTGGCGCGGCGGGCCACCTCGGGCGCGTCGAGCAGCGCCACCAGGGCCGGATGGGCGGCCACGATTGCATTCTCGGCCAGCGTCTGCGCGGCGCAGCGGGCCTGGACCGCATCCTCGCCGCCGATCAGCGGCACGAGCGCCTGCAGGGCGCGCGTGGTCGCGGAACCGGCATCCCGGCGGCCGATTTGCCCGAGGGCCCAGACCGCATGACGCCGGGCCAACGGGGATCCGGTCAGTGCCGTATGCACGAGCCGGTCGCGCACGGCCGTCCCGCGGCGGGCCAGCTCCCAGGTCGCTCCGAGGCGCACCCGCCGGTCGTCGTGGCCCAGGTGTGCGAGGACCTCGTCGTCGGGACGCCCGCCGAAGCCCTCGGCCAGCAGCCGCCGCACCTCGTCGAGCACGGCCTGCTCCCCGGCGGATGCGGACTGGTCGGTCGTGATCCGGTAGATGCGGCCGCGTGGCGTCTGCCCCCAGCCGCTCACCCAGTCCAGCACATAGGCCGCGCCGTCCGGGCCGAAGTCCACGTCGGTCGGCCAGCAGTTCCACAGGAATTTCTCCTTGCGGTCGACCACGAAGCTCGCACCCGAGGGCCGGACCGTGTAGGCCCACACGCCACCCGGGAAATCCGCATGCAGGAAGGTGCCCTTGAGGCGTTGCCCGAACCCCGTTCCCGGATGGAAGGCCAGGCCGCTGGGTCCCTGGCTGACGGTGCCTGCCGGCGGCAGCGTGCCGTCCCGGCCCCCCTTCCAGAGTTCCTCCGTCACCCACTGGCCGAAGCCGTCGAGGTGCTGGTAACCGGTGCGCCAGCCGTAGTCGCCCCCCTCCACGAGGTGCAGCACCCGGCAGGGGTCGGCGCCGGCGGTGTCGTTGTCCACGGTCCACAGGTTGCCCTCGTCGTCGAAGGCCAGTTCCTGCGGGTTGCGCAGGCCGCGGCAGAAGATCTCGAGGGACCGCCCGTCGGGTTCGCAGCGCAGCACGCCACCGCAGTCGGGCAGGTGGATCCGTCGACCCTCGCGGTTGGTCAGGCTGGCCCCGCGGTCGCCGAAGCTGAAGTAGATGCGCCCGTCCGGGCCCTGGATCAGGCCGTGCAGGTCGTGGCCCGACACACCGATGTGCACCCCGAAGCCCGAGGCCAGCGGCCTGAGGCGCGGGGCCTCGAGCGGTGCAGCCACCGGCCCGTCGCCCGGATGGGGCAGGCGCCAGAGGCTCGGGAGGTTGGCGAAGTAGAGGCCGTCCGGCGAGGCGAGCACCCCGGCGGCCGTGCCATCCACGGCGTCGCGGAATCCCTGCGCGAGGATCTCGGAGTGGTCGGCGCGGCCGTCGCCATCCCGGTCGCTCACCCGGCGCACGACCTCGCTCTCGCGGGTCAGGAAGGCGAGGTTGGTGGCGAAGGCGTTGGTCAGGAAGGTTCCCCGGTCGGCCACGCTGCGGAAGGCCATGTCGGCCAGCAGCCAGTTCGTCTTCTGGGTGATGTCGAAGACGCTGATCGCCCAACGGTCGGATTCCGCGAGGTAGACCCGCCCCTTGCCGTCGAAGGCGAAGGCCACGCTGTTGCTGAGCTGGGGCTCGGCCGCCCAGACCTCCAGCTTCAGTCCGGGGCCGAGCTGGAAACGCTTGGCGCCGTCGGCCGCCTCGGACCATGCCGGGGCAGGGGCCCCGTGCTGGGCGAGGAGGATCGAGGCAAGGCCCGCGAACCAGGAACCGATGAGCCATCTCATGGGCCCAACCTAGCCGGGGTCCGCGCTTTCGGCGAAAGGCAAAAACGGGGGAGACCGGGGGTCCCCGGTCCTGCGAGGGTTGGAAAACCGCCTCGCTCCCGGGCGGGTTTTCTGTCGATGCTCGAGGCTCCGCGAGCGCACGGACTGTCTACTATCATGGAAAGCATCCTCCCCACCGTCATCGTGAAACCCGGCGAGGCCGACCGGCTGGTCGCCGGTCATCCCTGGGTCTACTCCAGCGCCATCCAGCACTGCGTCCAGAGCCCGGTCGATGGCGACCTCGTCCAGGTCAAGGACCACCGCCAGCGCCTGCTGGGCGTGGGCTTCTTCAACTCCCGGTCCAAGATCCACGTGCGCATGATCGCGCCCGAGCGGGTGGAGGTGGACGCCGATTTCTTCGCCGACCGCCTCCGGGCCGCCCTCGAGGTGCGCCGGCGCCACCTGCCCGGGGCGACCTCCTTCCGGGTGGTCAGCGCCGAGGCCGACCTGCTCTCGGGCCTCATCATCGACAAGTACGAGGACGTGGTGGTGCTGCAGATCAGCTCGCTGGGCATGGAACGTCGCAAGGCCGAGATCGTGAAGGCGATCCAGCGCGTCCTCCAGCCGCGCTCGGTGTACGAGCGCAATGAGATCGCCTCGCGGAAGTTCGAGGGCCTGCCCCCGGTCTCGGGCCTGTTGGCCGGCGAACCGGTGGAGGCGGTGGAGGTGACCCTCAACGGGCTGCGATTCACGGCCGACCTGAAGGCCGGCCACAAGACCGGCCTGTACCTCGACCAGCAGGTGAACCATGCCCGCGTCGGCGCCCTGGCCAAGGACGCGGTGGTGCTCGACTGCTTCACCTTCCTGGGTGGGTTCGCCCTGCATTGCGCCCGGGGCGGGGCCAGGCAGGTCATCGCGCTGGACCAGAGCGAGGACGCCATCCGCGCGGCCAACGCCCATGCCGGGCGCAACGGGCTGGCCGGGGTCACGCAGTTCGAGGTGTGCAATGTCTTCGACTGGCTCAAGGCGCGCACGGTTACCGGGCCCAACGAGCGCCTCGTGCCGCAGTTCGACCTCATCATCCTCGACCCGCCCAGCTTCACGCGGAACCGCGCCTCGGTGCCGGATGCGCTGCGGGGCTACAAGGAGATCCACGTGCGCGCCCTCAAGCTGCTCAAGCCGGGCGGCACGCTGGCGACCTTCTGCTGCTCGCA
Source organism: Verrucomicrobiota bacterium (assembly GCA_016871615.1). Lineage (GTDB taxonomy): Bacteria > Verrucomicrobiota > Verrucomicrobiia > Limisphaerales > UBA9464 > SXXZ01. The sequence continues at coordinate 30,728 of VHCX01000022.1, read as the reverse complement.
CCATGTCGATGCCCGGCTCTTCGAGGATGTCGCCCTGAGCGCCGCCTACGACCAGCGCAAGCTGCTCCGCCGGGTGGCGACCTACTCCCAGTCGCCGGACCACCCGATCCTTCCGAGCATCCCCGAGACCGAGTACCTCAAGGGCGCGGCCTACGAGCTGGTGCGCTGAGCCGACGTCCCGGGCCATCGATTCCGGGCCGGGGTTCGCCCCGCCCCGGGCCGGGGCTTGCGCTTTGGGGACGTCATCGCACGCTGCGCTCAAGAGATGGGTGTCTGCCGCCGCCCTCGTCGCGCTGGTCCGGCGGGGGGCGCTGTGATTCGATGCACGCCATGACCGAGCCGATCCTCGAGGTGTGCGACCTGCGCAAGGTGCATCCGACCGCCGACGGCGGGGCCCTGACGGTGCTGGATCGGGTGGACCTGCGCCTGATGCCCGGGGAAACCTGCGCCATCGTGGGGCCCAGCGGCTCGGGCAAGACCACCCTGCTGGGATTGTGCGCCGGCCTCGACCGGCCGACCGGCGGGAGGGTTCGCCTGGCGGGCCATGACCTCGGTTCGCTGGACGAGGACGGGCTGGCCCGCGTGCGCAACGCGCATGTGGGGTTCGTGTTCCAGAACTTCCAGCTGCTGCCGACCTTCACCGCGCTCGAGAACGTGCTGGTGCCGGCCGAACTCCAAGGCGTGCTGGACGGCGAGGCCCGCGCCCGGGAACTGCTCGGCTGGGTGGGCCTGGCCGAGCGGGTGGACCACTACCCGGCGCAGTTGTCGGGCGGCGAGCAGCAGCGCGTGGCGCTGGCCAGGGCCTTCATCAACCGCCCGGGCATCCTCTTCGCCGACGAGCCGACCGGGAACCTTGATCCGGCCACGGCGGCCCGGGTGACCGACCTGCTCTTCGAGCTGAACGCCCGCGCGGGCACCGCCCTCGTGCTGGTCACCCACGACCGCGAGCTGGCCGCCCGCACCGGGTCGGTCCTGCGCCTGCGCGGGGGGCGGCCGGAGACCGGCGCCGCCGGGCCCGGGTTGCCGTCTTGACGGGCGGCCGGGCCGGCGGTGCAGTCGCCTGCCGCAAGCCATCGCCATGCAACCCGTCGACGATCCGTTCCAACACGCCCGCCGCCAGGACGGCGTGCTCCCGTGCGAGTTCCAGGGGGAGACCGTGCCCATGATCCTCCGCCATGAGGAGGTCCGGAAGGCCGCCCGCGACTGGAAGACCTACAGCTCGGATGCGCCGTTCCGCGTGCCCATCCCGTCCGAGGAGGCCGTGCGCACCATGCGGCAACTGCCCGTCGAGACCGATCCGCCCGACCACACCGACTACCGCCGGATCGTCGAGCCGTTCTTCCAGCGGGCCAAGGACCCCGGGATGATCGCCCAGGTGGAGGCCCTCATCGGGGGCATGCTCCGCGAGGCCGCCGGCCGCGAGTCGATCGAGGTCGTGCGGGAATTCGCCCTGCCGATCCAGTCGCGGGCGATGACCTACCTCCTGAACGTGCCCGAGTCCGATGCGGACCTCTGGATCAGCTGGGGCATCCATGTCTTCCGCGACGGCGGCTCGAAGGGCGGGGCGCTGGAGGCGTACCTGCACGAACGGTTCGACCGGGCGGCCGGTGGGGACGGACGCGACTTCTTCAGCGCCCTGGCGCAGGCCACCTTCCGGGGGCGGCCGCTGACCCGGCAGGAGATGATGGGGTTTGGCAACCTCACCTTCGCCGGCGGCCGCGACACGGTCATCCACACCCTGTCGTCGGTGCTCGGATATCTTGCCGGCCGGCCCGAGGCCCTGGCGTTCCTGCGGGAGGATCCGCAGCGGGTCGTCCATGCCACGGAGGAGTTCTTCCGCGTGGTCACGCCGCTCACCCACATCGGGCGCGTGTGCCCGGTGGAGACCGACGTCCATGGCGTCCACGTGCCGCCGCAGGGCCGGGCCTCGCTGTGCTGGGCGTCGGCCAACCGTGACGAGACGGTGTTCGACGACCCGCTCGAGGTCCGCCTCGACCGCAAGCCCAACCCGCACCTGGCCTTCGGGTTCGGGGCCCATCTCTGCCTCGGCGCGGCCCATGCCCGACTGCTCGTGCGCACCCTGTTGCAGCGGTGCATCGAGCAGGTCGAGGGGATCACGGTGTTGTCGGCCCAGGAGCGGGTCGAGCGCGAGCAGGCCTACCAGCGGCCCGTCGGGTACGAATCGCTGGTGGTGAAGATCACCCCCAGGGCCTGAGTTGACCGGGCCGATCCACGGGCCGATATAAGGTGGGTCGAATGGCCCGGCGGACGGTGGATCCGGGGCGATGCCCGACCGGTCAGGTCTCGCGGGGCCGGCGGACCACCACGTGGTTCTGCTTGGTGTGCTTGGCGATCATATGCTGGGGCAGGATGCCCCGCCACGACACGTTCGGGTAGATGATGGAGGCCCGTCCGACGATGGATCCCGGGTTCAGCACCGCGTTGCAGCCGATCTCGGCCCGGTCCCCGATGAGACCGCCGAACTTGCGCAGGCCGGTGTCCATGGGCGTGCCTTCGAAGTTCACCCAGACGTTCTGGTTGTCGAGCTTCACGTTCGACAGGATCGACCCGGCGCCGAGGTGGGCCTTGTGGCCGAGGATCGAGTCGCCGACATAGTTGAAGTGCGGCACCTGGCACTGGTTGAAGAGCACGCAGTGCTTCAACTCGACCGAGTTGCCCACCACGCAGCCGTCGCCCACGATCACGTTCTCCCGCAGGTAGGCGTTGTGCCGGATCTGGCAGCCCTTCCCGATGATCGCCGGGCCGACGATCATCGCCCCGGGTTCCACCACCGTGCCCTCGCCGAGGAACACCTGCGGACCGACCAGCGCCCCCGGGTGGACCGTGGCACCCTGGGAACCCGGCCGCACGGCCTGCGACAGGTACCCCGCCAGACGCTTGAGGGCATCCCAGGAGTGTTCGACGCCTTCGAACAGGGCGCCGTGAGAGGTCTGGCTGAGGTCGAACAGATCCTCCACATGGTAGATCATGGACGTGATCTTGTCGGGGTTCGAGGGCGGTGGGGCAAGCCGCAACATGCGCCGGGTGCGAACCCGGCAAGTCCGGTGCGGGTCGGGGCGTCCGACTGGGCTTGGCCGGACACTTGACCGGGCCGGCCCCTCGGCCACGGTTGGGGCACGATGACACGTCTCCTGCGGTGGATGCTTGGGTGGCTGGCCGGTTCCGCGTGGCTCCTGGCCGAGGTGGCTCCTCCGCAGCAATTCCTCCCGCCGGACACGCTGGCCGTGGTGACCCTGCCCGACGTGCCCGCGGCCCGCTCGGCCTGGCAGGCGTCCAATCCAGGCCGTCTCTGGGCGGATCCGGCGATGGGCGATTTCCGCGCGCGCTTCGAGGGGACCTTCCGCCAGAAGTGGCTGGCCGGCATCGAGCGGGAGTCGGGCCTGGACCTGGGCGAACTCCTCGCCCTGACCCGCGGGCAGGCCACCTTCGCCGTGCTGCCGCCGCCGACCCCGACCCCCGGTGCGGAGGCCCCGGGCATCCCGTGGCTGCTGCTGCTCGACGCGCGCGAGGGCTCCGACGCGCTGGCCCGGCTGCTCGACAAGGCCCGCGCCCACCTGGCCACCAAGGCCCCCTCGGTCGCCACCAACCTGCAGATCGACGGCCATCGCTTCACCCGGTTGACCCTCGATCTGCAGGCGTCCGTCCCGCCGGGCGCCCAGGTCCCGGCGGAGAAGCTCGAGGACGAGAACCTGCATTGGGAGGTCTGCTTCGGACAGGTCGGCTCGGCCTTCGTGGCGGGGCCGTCGTGGTCGGCGGTCTCCAACGTGATCCCGAGGCTGGCGGCCACCAACGCCGCCGCCGGAATGGCCGGCAGGGCCTCGTTCGCCCGGCTCTGGTCGTCGACGCTCAAGGATCGGCCGGCCTGGTTCCATGTCGATGTCGCCGCCGTGTACCAGCGCATCGCCCCAGGCCTGGAGGGGGTGTTCGGCATGCTGTCCCTGCTGGGTGCCGATCCGGCCAAGGTGGTGCCGGCCACCGGCCTCGAGTCCATCGGCGCGGTAGCCGGTGCGGTCACCGCCACGGGGGCGGGCATGACCGCCGACCTCGTCGTCGAATGTCCCGCGGCCAAGCGGGCCGGGTTGACCCAGGTGATGCAGATCCTTCCCAAGGAGGCGGGCCTGCCGGAGGGAATCCCCGACGGCGTGGCCTCGTTCCAGCGTTGGCGGATCGATGGAGCCGCCGGCTGGAAGGCACTGGAGTCTTCGCTCGAGCGGGTGTCGCCGAATCTCGGCAAGCTGGCGCGCATCACCGTCGAGTCGGCGGGTCAGGTCTTCGATCCCAACTTCAACCTCCAGCGCGACCTCGTGGGCAACCTCGGCGACGACTTCATCACCTTCAGCCTGCCCCCGACGGGCACCAACCTCCTGCAGTTGAGATGGTCCGGCCGGGTCCAGATGGTCGGTTCCCCGAATCCGGCCCGGCTGACCAGCGGGTGGAAGGCGCTTGAGGCGTTGGTCCACATGCAGGCCGGGGCCTTGGAGTTCTCCGAGCGCACCGGCCCCGGTGGACGCAAGGTGATGGTGGCCACGGTGGCCGCCAAGGGGGGGGCGCAGAACGCCTTCCAGATGGTCCCGGCCCCGACCCACGTGGTCATCGCCAGCGATGGGCCCTCGATGGACGCCTACCTTGCGGCGGCCTCCGGGCGACGCGCGCCCACGCCCCCCGGCAACACCACCGTCCCGGCGGTCCCTGCCGCGCCCGCCCCCCAGGCTCCGTTCGCGCCGGCGCCGGGCACCAACGCGACGGCTGCCGTGGCCCAGACGTCCACCCCGGTCCAGACGCCCACCCCGGGCGCACCCGGTGGCGTCGCGGCGATTCCCGGGTGGTCCGAGGCGGTGGCCGGGGTGGGCGGCACCGGGCGGGGCCTCTTCGGATTCTCGCAGCCCTCGCTGGAGTTGCGCCCCGTCTGGGAGGCCCTGCGGACCTCGGAGTCGCTGGCCGGCGTGATGCCTGCCGGAACCACCAGTCTCGAGACCGTGCAGGCCGTCGAGTCCTGGGCCGATTTCAAGCGCCTTCCGTCGTTCGAGGCGGTCGCACGCTACTGGACCCTGCAGGCGCTCAGCGGGGCCACGGACGCCGAAGGCTACCGTTTCCGGTGGTTCTCCCCCAGGGCGCCGTAGCGGGGCGAGGTTGCCCCCTTGGACCCCGCGGCCCCGGGGTTTGCCCCCCTCTCGTCCTCAGCGCCTCCTGACGCGGCCGGGATCCATCGATGTGTCCCTGTTGGCGACGGTAACAGGACTTTTGGCGCAACGACCCGTTCGGGCCCTCGGTTCAAGCCCCTTGCCGGCAACAAACCTTTTGGCGCAATTCGCTGGCGCAATTCGCATGCGCATGAATCGCTGAAATCGATTGCGGCCGACCGGAGCCTTCGGCATCGTCCGAGGCCTTCGAGGCGGAGAGGTGGCTGAGTGGTTTAAGGCACACGCCTGGAAAGCGTGCGTAGCTAATCCCTACCGGGGGTTCGAATCCCTCCCTCTCCGCCAGCTTTTGCCGGGGTTACCCAGGATCGACCCAAGGTCGGTCGGTGGTTCACGCGCCCCACGAACCCCTTCGGGAAATCCTCAAAGCCTTCGGGAAAGCTCCAACCCTTCGGACAGCCCCCAACCCGGACAGTGCCTGTCCTGTGTTCCCCGTCCGATGACCCCGATCCATGCGCAGGTCCGGTGTCCGGTGCCGGACGGTCCGGTTTCCTGCGGTTTCAGACGGGCTCGTGCGACGGTTTCTGGGCAAAGTAGAGGGGCAGGGAACCCTGATGTACGCCGTCCACGGCCAGATCCACCGTGTATTCGCCGAACTGCTCCAGCTTCAATCCGTTGATCTGCATGACGAGGTTGAAGGTCGCACTTTGGGACTTCTCGCTGAAGCGGACCCCCACCTGCGCATCGACATTGGGCATGATCATCCGGCCGTCCTGGTCGGCCAGCGTGACCCGCAGCTTGTGGTTGCCCTCCTCGATGCGGTGGAAGCGCATGCGGGCCACGACCGCGCAGTGCGCGAGGGTGTAGGGCGCCTCGCTGGCGGCGACCGAGTCGAAGGCGCCGAGGATGCAGACCTTGCCGCCGTAATCCACGGCCGAGTCGCACAGGGTGAAGATCTCCAGTTTCAACCCGCCCAAGATGGGGCCTACCGGGGCCCTGGTAAAGCCCGCCCCGGCCCCCGGGGAGGTTGGATGGAAGGTCCGATGGCCGATGCCCACCCGAGGTCCCGTCGGGGATTTCCCGATCGATCCATCAGGGCGACGGGCGGCGGCGCCGCGATAGCCTTGGGCGTTCGTCCGCCGCATCCCGAAGGTCGGCCTGTCCGGTCGATCCCGCGAGGCCCGTGAGGCGTGGTTCGACCTTTCGGTTGGGTTTGGCCCGGGACTCGCTAAGGTCGTTGCATGCTCCTCCGTGCGCTGTTCCTCGGGATCTCCCTCATCGGAACCGTCCTTGGCCAGTCACCGGTGAGGATCAATGAGTTCCTTGCCAGCAATTCGAGGATCCTGGCCGACGCCGATGGGGACCATCCTGACTGGATTGAGCTGCAGAACACCGGCAGCACGGCCGTCAACCTGCTGGGGTGGACGTTGACCGACGACCCGGCCAACCCGGCCAAATGGCGCCTGCCGGCCACCAACCTGAACGCCGGGGCCTTCCTGGTGGTCTTCGCCTCGGGCAAGGACCGGGCCGTGGCCGGGGCGCCGCTCCATGCCAACTTCAGCCTCTCGGCCGATGGCGAGTACCTCGGCCTCTTCTCCCCGGAAGCCCGCTCGGCCGCCAGCGAGTTCGCGCCGGTGTTTCCGCCGCAGCAGCCCGACGTGTCCTACGGCTTCCGCGCGGGACAAGCCCTCTACTTCCAACCGCCATCGCCCGGGGCCGCCAATATGGGTGGCTTCGCCGACTGGGTGGAGGCGCCCCGCTTCAGCCAGACCCGTGGGTTCTTCGAGGCGCCGTTCGACCTGACCCTGTCGTCCGAGACCCCCGGGGCGGTGCTGCGGTACACCACCAACGGCACCTGGCCGACGGCGACCACGGGCTTGGTCTACGCCGGTCCGTTGCGCATCCGCGAGACGACCCTGCTCCGGGCGGCCGCCTTCAAGGACGGCCTGCAACCCAGCCCGGTGAAGACCCACACCTACCTGTTCCTGGGGGATGTCATCCGTCAGTCGCCCAACGGGGCGCCGCCGCCCGGTTGGCCGAGTTCCTGGGGCTCCAACACCCGCGACTACGGCATGGATCCGGACATCGTCGACTCGGCGACCTACCGGGACCAGATCGTGCCGGCCCTGAAGTCCCTGCCGTCGTTCTCGGTGGTGACCGACCTCAAGCACCTCTTCGACCCCGCCACGGGCATCTATGCGAATCCCGGGCAGGATGGCCGGGACTGGGAGCGGCCCTGTTCGCTGGAGTTGGTCTTCCCAGACGGGAGCAAGGGCTTCCAGATCGACGCCGGCATCCGCATCCGGGGCGGGTTCTCCCGGAGCACCGGCAATCCCAAGCACGCGTTGCGCTTCTTCTTCCGGGAGTCCTACGGGGAATCCAAGCTCAGGTTCCCCCTGTTTGGCGACAAGGGCACCGACGAGTTCGACGCCCTCGACCTGCGCACCTTCCAGAATTACTCGTGGAGTTTCCAGGGTGACTCGCGGGGCGTCTTCATCCGGGACCAGTTCAGCCGGGACACCCAGTTGGCCATGGGGCGGCAGGGCGAACGGGGCGACTACTACCACCTCTACATCAATGGCCAGTACTGGGGCATCTTCAACAGTTGCGAGCGGCCGGAGGCGGCCTATGCGGCCACCTATTATGGCGGGGACAAGGACGACTACGACGTGGTCAAGGTCGAGGCAGGCCCCTACACGATCAACGCCACCGACGGCACCCTGGACGCGTGGACGCGACTCTACAACGCCGCCCGGGCAGGACTCTCGGAGAATGCGGCGTACTTCCGCCTCGAGGGGCGCAACGCCGACGGCACGCCCAACCCGGCCTACGAGACCCTGCTCGATGTGGACAACCTCATCGACTACATGCTGGTCATCCTCTACGGCGGCAACCTCGATGCGCCGATCTCCAACTTCCTGGGCAACACCTCGCCGAACAACTGGTACGGCCAGCGCGACCGGACGGGCCGCCACGGCGGCTTCCGGTTCACGGCCCACGACTCGGAGCACACGCTGCTCAACGTCGCGGAGAACCGCACCGGGCCCTACGGAACGGCCACCAGCTGGAGCCTGCCCAAGAGCAACCCCCAGTACCTGTGGCAGCAGTTGAGCGCCAACGCCGAGTTCCGTCTGCGCGTCGCCGACCATGTCCAGAAGCACTTCTTCAACGACGGCGCGCTGACGCCTGCGGCGGCTCGGGCCCGCTTCTCGGCCCGGACCAACGAGCTGTTTTCGGCGGTGGTCGCGGAATCGGCCCGCTGGGGTGATTCGAAGGTGTCGGCCCCGCTGAACCGCGACCAGCACTGGCTGCCCCGGGTGCGGGACATCCTGGCCAACTACATGGGCCAACGGACCACGAACGTGCTGGCCCAGCTTCGGACCCGGAACCTCTATCCGGCCACGGTCGCACCCTCGTTCTCCCAGCACGGCGGCAACATCCCGGCGGGATTCCGCCTGGGCCTCAGCGCGCCGACGGGTGAGATCCGATACACGCTGGACGGATCAGATCCCCGGTCGCTCGGCGGCGCGGTGGCGCCGGGTTCGCGTCTGTATTCGGGAGAGATCCCGCTCGACCAGAGCACCACCCTCCGCGCCCGCGTCCTGGCTGCCGGCACCTGGAGCGCGCTCACCGAGGCCTCCTTCACGGTCCTCCAGACCTTCGACACCTTGCGCATCACCGAGATCGCCTACCATCCGGCGGCCGAGGGCGGTGTCGACGGCGACGCCTTCGAGTTCCTTGAGCTCAAGAACGTGGGTGCGTCGACGCTCGACCTGAGCGGGGTCCGGTGCGTCGACGGGGTCGGCTTCACGTTCCCGGTCGGCAGCCGTCTGGAACCCGGCCAGCGGGTGGTCCTGGTGGCGGATGCCGAGGCGTTCGCCCGCAGGCATCCGGGCGTGCCGGTCGGGGGCGTCTACAGCGGGCGGCTCTCCAACGGAGGCGAGCGCGTGGCCTGGGTCCATGCTACCGGCACCCCGCTCTTCGAGGTCACCTACGGGACGCTGCCGCCATGGCCCGCGGTGGCCGACGGGCAGGGCTTCTCGCTGGTGCCCGTGGATCCGAACGGCCCGACCCGCAGCGAGGCCACGGCCTGGCGGGCCAGCGCCCGGGTCGGTGGGTCCCCGGGGGCCGATGACCCCGTGCTGTCGGTGCCGGTGGTGCAGGTGAACGAAATCCTCGCCCATACCGACCCGCCCCAGCGCGATGCGGTGGAGCTGTTCAACCCGGGTGGCATGCCGGTCGACCTCGGCGGCTGGTTCCTCTCGGACGACCGCAACGAGCCGAAGAAGTACCGCGTGCCCGACGGGACGCGCCTGCCGGCCGGCGGGTATCTGGTGGTCGACGAGACGCAGTTCGCCGATGCGGCGCTCGGCGCCCGGGCCTTCCGGCTCGATTCGCATGGCGATTCGGTGTGGCTCCATTCGGCCGATGCGGCCGGAAACCTGACGGGCTTCAGCGACGGGGTCTCGTTTGACGCGACCGCGAACGGCGTGTCGTTGGGCCGCCTGACCAACTCGGTGGGACAGGTGCTCTGGGCGGCGCAACGGGCGACGAGCCTCGGAGCCCCCAACGCGGGGCCCACGGTGGGTCCGGTGATCTTGAGCGAAATCGACTACCAGCCCGGTCCCGGGGCCGTGGAATTCATCGAGCTCCAGAACGTTTCGGCGCAGCCCGTGCCGCTGTTCGATCCCCGCCATCCCACCAACACCTGGCGCCTGTCGGGCGTGGACTTCCGGTTCCCTGCCGGGATCACGATGCCGTCGGGCGGTCTCCTGGTGGTGTCGGGGGGCGACCCGGTCTGGTTCCGGCAACGCCATGGCATTCCGGATTCCGTGCCCGTGCTCGGTCCATGGCCCGGAAGTCTCCAGGATGAGGGCGAGCGCATCGAGCTGTTGCGGCCCGATGAGCCGGACCTCGAGACCAACCAGCTGGGGCAGGTGACGGTCCGGGTGCCTTTCCTCCTCGTGGACACGGTGCGCTATGCACCGAAGCCGCCGTGGCCCACGGAGGCCGCCGGCTTGGGCCGGTCGCTGGAGCGGCGTCTGCCGGCCGCCCTCGGGGACGATCCCGCCCAATGGACGGCCAGCCCCGGCGAGCCCCTGCCCGGCCTGACCGCCGGCAGCAACCGGCCACCGCGGGTCGATGCCGGCCCGGACCAGTCCTTCCCCGCGGTCACGGAATTTCCGTTGAATCTGGCCCTTGACCCGTCGGTGACCGACGACGGCCAGCCGGATGGCCGTCTCACCTATCGATGGAGCCAGACCGGCGGTCCCGGCCCGGTGGTCATCGAGGCGGCCGACCAGCGGGTCACCCGGGTCCGCTTGCCGGGCCAGGGCACCTACACCGTGCGCCTGAGCGTTTCCGACGGGGCGTTGACCGGGTCCGACGAGGTGGTGCTTACCGCCGCCCGCTCCGGCGGCGAGGCGACCTGGGTGTCCAAGGGCTCCGTCTGGCGCTACCTGGACACCGGCGTGGATCCTACCTCCGCTTGGCGCACCCCCGGCTTCAACGACGGCGCCTGGAAATCCGGCAAGGGCATCCTGGGCTACGGCGATGCCGGGCAGGCGACCTCCGTGGGGTTCGGCCCGAACTCCGGCGCGAAGTTCATCACCACCTACTTCCGGTCGAAGTTCACCGTGCCCGACCCGGCGTCGGTCACGGCCCTCATGGCCCAGGTGCTGCGGGATGACGGCATGGTGGTGTGGCTCAACGGCGTCCAGGCGGCCAAGGACAACCTGCCCGAGGGCGACGTCGGCCCGGGAACGCTGGCCAACAGTGCCGTCGGCGGGAGCGACGAGACCACGTACTTCGAGTATCGACTCGATCCTGCCCTGCTCCGGGCGGGCGAGAACACGCTGGCGGTGGAGGTGCACCAGAATGCCGCCTCCTCGAGCGACCTGGGCTTCGATCTTGCGCTGGTGGCGATGGTGTTGCCGTCCAACCGGGCGCCGACGGTGTCGCTGGGGGGCGAGCGCCTGCTGTCGGCCCCGGGCACGGTGGTCCTCGACGCGCAGTTCTCCGACGACGGCCTGCCGCTGCCGCCAGGCGTGCCCGCGTTCGCGTGGACGCAGGTCAGCGGCCCGGGGGCGGTGGGTTTCAGCGATCCGAAGTCCCCCCGCACCTCGGCCACCTTCGATCGGCCCGGGAACTACGTGGTCGCCTTCGAGGCGGCGGACGGAGTGCTGACCACGCGTCAGGAGCTGCGATTGCAGGTGGGCTCCGAATCCCGACGTCCGCTGGTTTCCATCGAGGCCGGATTGGATGGATTGACCCTCCGGTTCGACGCCGAGGCGGGCCGCGCCTATGCGGTGGAGGTCTGCGAGGACCTCGCGACCCCGGTCTGGAAGGTCCTCGAGCAGGTGCCGGCGGTTTCCCAGGCGGCCACACGGCGCATCCCGGTGCCGTTGTCGGGCCAGGCCCGGTTTTTCCGGGTGGTCGTCCGGTGAGGTGTCGGCGGGTCGGTGGGCAGGCGTCCGGCAGGGCGGGGCAAGTTCACCTTGCCTCGCCTCCTGCGGCCGTCCCAACGTCGGGGACATGAACCGCATCGAGCAGCGTTTCGCCGGCCTGAAGGCGTCGGGTCAACGGGGGTTGGTAGTGTACATCGGGGCCGGGGATCCGGACCTGGGGGCCACCCGTCGGCTGTCCTTGGCCTTCGATGCTGCCGGGGTGGACATCCTGGAGCTTGGCGTGCCCTTCAGCGATCCGCTGGCCGACGGCATCGTCAACCAGTTGGCGGCCCAGCGCGGCCTGGAGAGTGGCACGACCCCGCCCAAGGTGCTGGCCACCGTCGCCGAGATCCGACGCGAGTCGGGAATCCCCATCGTGCTCTACATCTACTTCAACCTGCTGCACCGCGTGGGCGTGGATCATTTCATCCGCGAGGCGGCCGCCGCGGGCGTGGACGGGTTGCTGGTCCTGGACTTGCCGCCCGAGGAATCCGAGAGCTACGAGGCGCTCATGGCCGCGGCGGGCCTGTGCCCGGTGTACCTGATCGCCCCGACGACGCCCGATGCCCGCATTGCCGTGATCGCACCCCGCGCACGCGGCTTCGTCTACTACGTCAGCCGCGAAGGCGTCACCGGCATGCAGAGCCAGGTGAGCGACACCATCGCCCTCATGACCGCCAAGATCCGCAGCCATTCGCCGCTGCCCATCGCCGTGGGCTTCGGCATCTCCAACGCAGACCAGGCCCGACAGGTCGCCCAGCATGCCGAGGCCATCGTCGTCGGCAGCGCCATCGTCAACCGCATCGCCGAACACGGGACGTCGCCCGACCTCGTCGAGCGGGTGGGCGGGTTCGTGCGGGAACTGGCCGAGGCGGTGCATTCGGTCCGTTGAGTCTCGAATGCAGGGTTCCCCTGTCGCGTCGGCCATGGCTTGCATGAAACGCGTCTTCCTTGCCGTCGGCCTCGGAGTCTGGGCGATCACGTTCGGCACTGCGGCAGCCCCACCGGCCTCGCCTGCCCGCCCAGCCCCGGCGCCGCAGGCGTTCTTCCAGGAGGTGGCCGGGCGGTTCCAAGCCGATCCGGCGGCCCCCAAGGGTCGGGTGTCGTTGCTCGTTGCCGGTCCCGACGGATCCGTCCGGACCCATGGCCAGGGTGGCTGGCATCAGCATCGGAAGGGGCGATGGCACCCCTTGATTCCGGGATCGGGTGTTCCGGCGGGGCGCTTCACCCTTCCAGATGACGCGGGCAACCTGGTAGCCTCCGACCTCCCGAAAACCTCGGTGATCCAGGTGCTGCCGATGGGGCAGGGGCTCCTGGTGGTCTCCACCCACCGGTTGGACCGTTGGGACTCCGGGAAGTGGACCCGGGAACCCTGGCCGGAGGGGTGGGCCTTGGCCCAGGTGGCCGTGGCCCGCGATGGCACCTGGTGGGCTGCCTGCAGTCATGGATTGGTCCGTCGGACCGCCTCCGGCTGGGAGCCCGAGTCCGTCATCGATGCCGGTGACCGGGCCTGGGCGGTGCGTTCGGTCCTGGGGGTCGCCGTCGATGCCTCGGGGCAGCTTTGGTTCGCCAGCAAGGCCGGGGTGGGGTGCCGCACGCCGAAAGGCTGGCGGTTCTTCGAGGGCAAGGACGGACTCCCGTGGAACGAGTTCACCGGGATCGCCGCGGGGCCTGCGGGTGAGGTCTGGTTCACCACGTCCCGTGGCGTGATCCGCTGGACCGGTTCGCGGTTCCAATACCGCCAAGGGCCGCGGTGGCTGCCTTCCGATGCGGTCTCCCAAGCCTTGGTCCAACCCGGTGGCCTCGCCTGGTTCGCCACGGCTGACGGGGTGGGCTTCATCGATCAGCAGGCCATGACCCTCGCCCAGAAGGCGGAGCACTACGAACGGGAAATCGATCAGCACATCCGCCGCACCCCCTTTGGTTTCACCGCCGAGGCGCCGCTCAAGATCCCGGGCGACCGGGCCTCGGCCTCGCCTGACGACTCCGACAACGACGGCCTGTGGACCGCCATGTACGGGGCGGGCGAGTGCTTCGCCTATGCGGCGACCCGGGACCCGAAGGCCAAGGTCCGCGCCACCAAGGCCTTCGAGGCGCTGCGGTTCCTGCAGACGGTGACCCAAGGCGGGAACCCGAGTCCGCCGAAGGGCTACGTGGCCCGGACCATCCGACCGGTGGAAGGGCCCGACCCGAATGTGGGACGCATCGAAGGCGACCGTGAAGAAGCCAAGCGCGACGGATTGTGGAAGGTCTACGAGCCCCGCTGGCCCAAGAGCGCCGATGGCCGCTGGTATTGGAAGAGCGACACGAGCAGCGACGAACTCGACGGCCACTTCTTCTTCCATGCCGCCTACTTCGAGCATGTGGCGGAGACGCCCGAGGAGAAGGACCGGTGCCGCGAAGTGGTCCGCGACCTGGCCGATCACCTGATGAGCCACGGATTCAACCTCGTGGACATCGATGGCCAGCCGACCCGGTGGGGGCGTTTTGGTCCCGACTCGCTCAACCGGGACGAGCGCTGGGCCGCCGAGCGCGGACTCAATTCGCTGAGCATCCTCAGCTATCTCGCCGTGGCGGGCCAGGTCACCGGGGATCCCAAGTACCTCGAGGCCTACCGCGAGTTGGTCGATCGCCACGGATATGCCCAGAACCTGATGTTTCCCAAGGTTCAGTTCGGTCCGGGCTCGGGCAACCACTCCGACGACGAGATGGCCTTCATGTGCTTCTACAACCTCCTGCGTTACGGGAAGGATCCCTCCATCACGGACCGGGTCCGTTACTCCTTCTACGCCTACTGGGCCATGGAGGCTCCGGAGCGGAATCCCTTCTTCAACTTCGCCTTCGCGGCGCATGCGCTGGGCAAGGACATCCGGAATGTCTGGGGCGAGTTCTCCGTGCATCCGTGGGACGGGTGGCATGAGGACGCTATGGCCACCTTGCGCGGCTTCCCGCTCGACCGCCTGAACTGGCCGCACCAGAACTCGCATCGCCTCGACATCGTTCGGCTGTCGCGGCAGCAGGCCCGGGATTTGTACGATCCGCGGGACGAGGGCCGTGGCCACGCGGTCGACGGCAAGGTGCTGCCCGTCGAGAACCGTCACTTCGAGCACTGGAACACCGATCCCTGGAGGCTCGACTATGGCGGCGGCGGCAACGTCCTCGGCAGCGGCACGGTCTTCCTGCTTCCCTACTACCTCGGCCTCTACCACGGCTTCATCGAGAAGCCGCGGTAGGCCTGTTGATCCCGGTAGACTTGAACATGACCAAGTTTGTCTGAAATCGACCCTTGCACGCCCGGGTGCCCGATTTAGGTTCACGGCCGGTTGGCGGGGTGTCCGCCGTCCTCTGCATCATGTCCCCGAAGAAGGTCTACTATTTCGACAACAACGCTACGACCCGAGTCGCCCCCGAGGTGGTGACGGCCATGATGCCGTTCCTGAGCGAGATGTGGGGCAACCCCTCCAGCGCCTATGCGTTCGGTTCCCAGGTGCATGGGCACGTGGAGAAGGCCCGGGAGACGGTGGCGGCCCTGGTCAACGCCGATCCCAAGGAGGTCACCTTCACCAGTTGCGGCACCGAGGCCAACAACTCGGCCGTCCACAGCGCGTTGGTGACGAGCGGCAGGCGGCATGTGGTGACCACCGCGGTCGAGCACAGCGCCAACATGAATTTCGGCGCCTACCTCGAAAAGCGCGGCTTCGAGGTGACCTACCTTCCGGTCGAGAGCGACGGCTCGCTCGACCTGCACCTGCTCGAGCGGGCCATCCGCCCCGACACCGCCATCGTCTCGGCGATGATGGCCAACAACGAGACGGGCGTGCTGTTCCCCATCGAGGAGATCGCCGCGATTTGCCGCAGCAAGGGGGTGCTCTGCCACACCGACGCCGTGCAGGTGCCGGGCAAGCTGACGATCGATGTCCGCCAGCTGGGGGTCGACTTCCTGTCGCTCAGCGCCCACAAGCTCCATGCGCCCAAGGGCATCGGGATGCTGTATGTGAAGCGCCGGACGAAGTTCCAGCCCTACGTCATCGGCGGTCACCAGGAGCGCGGTCGTCGTGGCGGCACCGAGAGCGTGGCCAACATCATCGCCTTCGGTCGTGCGGCCGAGCTGGCCATGGCCAGCATCGACGACGAGAACACGCGCATCCGGGGTCTGCGCGACCGCTTCGAGAACCACGTGCTCACCCGCATCCCCAACACGGTGCGCAACGGCAACCGGAACCAGCGCCTGCCCAACACGGCCAACATCGCCTTCGACTTCGTCGAGGCCGAGGCCGTGCTGCTGCTGCTCGACCAAGCCGGCATCTGCGCCAGCTCCGGGTCGGCCTGCACCACGGGCTCGCTCGATCCGTCGCATGTCCTGACGGCCATGGGGCTGCCGCCGATGCGCGCCCGGGGCTCGGTGCGGTTCAGCTTCGGCATCTACAACACCGACGAGGACGTCGACTACCTGATCGAGAGGCTCACGCCCATCATCCACCGGTTGCGCGAGATCTCGCCGTTGAATCCCGACCACCCGGACAACGACGCCTATGACATCGACGCCGCGCGGCGCAAACACGAGGTCGAGATGTCCGGCCAGCGTGAGGGCTGAGCCCGGGGACCCGTGCCGGGGATCAGGCCTGCGTGTCGAGGCTCACCACCTCGCCATCGTCGCATTCCGCGATCACCTCGAAGGGCCGGCAACACACCTCGCAGTCGGTGGTGAATCGCTGGTTGCGAACCGTGGTGTCGATGAGGAGTTCCATCGACTGGCCGCAGTAGGGACACAAGACCTCCTCGGATTCGTTCATGGCCCAGCCTCGTTCCTGCAGGATGGCCTGCCAAGTCGGCATCCGGTCCCGGGGTCGGCGGGTGGAATCGTCGTTGCAGCCAATTTCGGCATGGTAGTTGTTTCCCTCGAGGCCTGACCGATGCTGGTGCATACCTTCCTAGTCGATTCCGCCGCCGAGGCGGTGGGCCTGATCCGGGGCAAGTTGGGCCCCGACGCAGGGGTCCTGAGCGTGCGTAAGGTCCAGGAGGAGGAGGGGGAAGATCCTGGAAGGTCGCCTATGCGGACTTCGTGACCGCGATGATGGCGCTGTTCCTGGTGGTTTGGTTCGTGTCGCAGGACTCGAAGGTGAAGGACGCCGTGTCGCGGACCTTCCGCAACCCGTTTTCCGGGACGGAGAAAAAATCCACCGGCACCTTCGACGAGAAGAAGGAGAGCGACAAGACGCACTATAAGGACGATTTCGACGCCAGCGCCCCCATCGAGCTGGGCATCCTGCGGCGCATCAGCCAGGACATGCTCAAGACCCTCAACAGCAATCCCGAGATCCAGCAGGATCCGACCCTGAGGATGGAGTTGTTGAGCGATGGCATCCGCCCGAGCCTCTTTGATCGTCACCAGCGGCCGCTCTTCGACAAGGGGGCGGTCGACCTTTCGGAGTACGGCAAGTGGGTGTTCACGACGATGGCGTGGCAGATCACCCGGTTCACCAACGACTTCGCCCTCGAGATCGAGGGCCATACCGAGTCCGGCTACCAGCCCAAGCCGGGCCAGTTGGACGGTTGGGACCTGTCTTCGACCCGTGCCCAGACCGCCCGGAAGCTCCTCATGGAACATGCCGTCAAATCCAGTCAGATCCGCCGGGTCTGCGGCTACGGGGACACGGTGCCCCTGGAGGGCATCCCCCCGGAGGACCCGCGCAACCGCCGGGTCAGCCTCGTGCTCCGGGCCAACGAAGGCACCTACAAGTTCTGAGCTCCGCCCCCATGCCCAGCGCATTCCAACCCCTGATTCCCGGATCGTCGACGGCCGGTTCCCACGCCCACGGCAAGGCCGCGGCAGGTCGCGATCTCAAGGCTGATTTCAAGCCGATCGGGGTCACCGGCGAATCGCCCCTTCCTTCGAAGGCGACGCCGGCTGCCAGGTCCGCACCGTCCCCGTACCCGGCTCTGGGTGCGCAGCCCACGCCGATCCAGCCCCACGCCCACCATCCTCCGCAGCCTTCCCATGACGCGCCGGCAGCACCGCCCCCTCCGCGGGCGTCGGCGGCCATCACCCGGGTGGTTCGCGACGGGGAGCGGGTCACGCACATCGAGGTGCAGTGCTCCTGTGGCGAACTGATCACCCTCGCTTGCGGCTACGATGCCGACGGCGCCGTCCCCGGGTGATCTCGGCCGGGACCAGCCCGGGCTGCCGATCCCGTCCGACCTTCCCGTCCGACCTGAAAGCCTGCGGGCGCCTACTCCCACTCGATGGTCCCCGGCGGCTTGCTGGTCAGATCCAGCACCACGCGGTTGACCCCGCGCACCTCGTTGGTGATCCGGGTGCTGATGCGCTCAAGCAGCTCGTAGGGCACCTTCACCCAGTCGGCGGTCATGCCGTCCTGGGATTCCACGATGCGCAGCGCGATGGTGTAGGCGTAGGTACGTTCGTCTCCCTGCACGCCCACGCTGCGGACCGGCAAGAGCACGGCGAACGCCTGCCAGGTCCTGTAGTACCAGTCGGCCGCCTTCATCTCCTCGACGACGATCCGGTCGGCGTTGCGGGTGATCTCGAGCTTCTCCGGCGTCAGGTCCCCAAGGCAGCGCACGGCCAGGCCCGGCCCGGGGAAGGGTTGCCGGTGCACGATCTCCTTCGGCAGGCCCAGTTCCAGCCCAAGCTGGCGGACCTCGTCCTTGAAGAGGTTGCGCAGGGGCTCCAGCAACTGGAACTTCATGCCCTTGGGCAGGCCTCCCACATTGTGGTGGCTCTTGATCATGTGGGCGGGGTTGCCCGCGATGGGCACCGACTCGATCACGTCCGGGTAGAGGGTCCCCTGGGCCAGGAATTTGGCCTTCCCTGCCCGGCGGGTGGCCGCCTGGAAGACGTCGATGAAGGTCTTGCCGATGATCTTGCGCTTCCGCTCCGGGTCGGTGACCCCCTTGAGCTTGCGCAGGAACAGCGCCGTCGCGTCCTCGTACTGCAGGCGGATATGGAAATGGCGGCCAAAAACCTCCTGCACGACCTCCGCCTCGCGGTGCCGCAGCAGCCCGTTGTTCACGAAGATGCAGGTGAGCTGGTCGCCGATGGCCTTGTGGATGAGTGCGGCCGCCACGCTCGAGTCCACGCCGCCGCTCAGGCCGAGGACGACCTTCTCGTTGCCAACCCTGGACCGGATCTCCTCGCAGGCCTGGTCGACGTAGCTGCGCATGGTCCAGCTCGGCCGGCAGCCGCAGACGCCCCGAACGAAGTTGGCGAGGATCTCCCGCCCACGGGGTGAATGCACCACCTCCGGGTGGAACTGGATGCCGAAGAAGGACCGGGCCGGATCCTCGATGGCGGCATATTCGGAGTTGTCCGTGGTCGCCACGGCGGCGAATCCCTCCGGCAGCCGGGTGAGCTTGTCGCCGTGCGAGTTCCACACCTGCAGGGTGCCGGGGAGCCTGCGGAACAGGGGGCAGGCCTTCCGGGTGACCTTGAGGGTGCCCTTGCCGTATTCGCGCTTGGTGCCCTTCTCGACCTTGCCCCCGAGGAAATGCCCCATCAGCTGCACGCCGTAGCAGATGCCCAGGACGGGCACCCCGAGCTGGAAGATCGCCGGGTCGGGCAGGGGGGCCTTGGGCGAGTAGACCGAGGCGGGGCCGCCCGAAAGGATGATTCCCTTGACCCCGAGCTTCCGGATCTCCGCGGCCGGGGTGTCGTAGCGCAGCAGGGTCGAATAGACGTTCAGTTCCCGGACCCGTCGCGCGATGACCTGCGTGTATTGGGATCCGAAATCGAGGATGACGATCTGCTCCATGAGCAACGGTGGCGGGTCGGCCGCCGGCCCATCAAGCCGGATTTGGAGCCGCGTGCGACGGTCCTCCTTGGGGGCGGGGCGACGGCGGCGACGGGAACGCCAAAGGGTGCCTGGGGAGCCGGTTGGCCCTCGGGATGCCCGGGGTCGATGTTTTAGAGATAAAACATCCTGTTTGACTCAACACTTTCGGGGTCCGATGATGCGCATCCATGCTTGGGTGCTTCCTTTCCGCCGCTTCCGCGTGGTTGCGGCTCCGGTTGTTGGTGTCGGTCGACGTCGTTCTGCGCCTGTTGGGGTTCCTGATGGCCGCCACGCTGGCCGCCCGGGGCGGGGACGGGGCGGGGACGCTCGTGTCGGTCTGCGCGACGGTGGGCATGGTGGCCGACCTCGCCCGGGAGGTGGGCGGCCCACAGGTGGCCGTCCACGCCCTCATGGGGCCGGGCGTCGATCCGCACCTCTACCGGGCCACCGCGTCGGACCTCGTGCGGTTGCAACGGGCGGACCTCATCCTCTACAGCGGCCTGCACCTTGAGGGCCGCATGCAGGAGACCTTCGAGAGGCTCCGCCGTTCCGGTCGCCGGGTTGCGGCCGTGACCGACGGGTTGGCCCGCGACCGCCTGATCAACGCCGGCGGGGAGGGCCAGAAGGATCCCCACGTGTGGTTCGATGTGCGCCTGTGGGCCGACTGCGCCGACGCGGTCGCCGAGGCCCTCGCCGGGGTCCGCCCGGCCTCGGCGGAGGCGTTCCGCAGCCGTGCCTCGGAGCTCAAGCGGCGGTGGGACGGCCTGGACCGGTGGGTCCGCGGGCGGGTGGAGGAGATCCCTCCGACGCGCCGCATCCTGGTGACCAGCCATGACGCCTTCGGCTATTTTGGACGGGCCTACGGGATGCAGGTCGTCGCCCTCCAGGGGATCTCGACCGTGACCGAGGCCGGTCTGGCCGACATGGCCCAGTTGACCGACTTCATCCGCTCCAAGGGGGTCCCGGCCGTGTTTCTTGAGAGCAGCGTCTCCCCGGCCGGCCTGCAGAGGATCGCCAAGGATGCCGGGGTACGGCGGGGTGGGGAACTCTTCTCCGATGCGCTCGGCACGCCCGGGCAGAAGCACGGGCCGTTCGACCTCGGGACCTACGAGGGCATGATCCGACGCAATGTCGACCGCATCGTGGAGGGCCTGAAGTGAGCGGTCCGGAGGCCGGGTCCACGTCGGGCGGGCCTGTCGCGCCCCCGCTGGAGATCCATGACCTGACGGTCGCCTACCGGGACAAGCCCGTGCTGTGGGGCGTCGACCTCGAGGCACCCGCAGGAAAGCTCATCGGCATCGTGGGACCCAACGGTGCGGGCAAGTCCACGCTCATCAAGGCCTGCATGGGGCTGCTTCCCTGCGCCTCGGGCTGGGTGAAGGCTTTCGGCCATCCGGTGTCCGAGTCCTTGGGTCGGATCGGGTACGTGCCCCAGCGGGAGTCGGTGGACTGGGATTTTCCGGTGAGCGTCATGGACGTCGTCCTGATGGGCCGCTACGGGCGCGTCGGCCTGTTCCGGCGCCCCTCGGCCGAGGATCGTCGGATCGCGCGCGACTGCCTCGACCAGGTGCAGATGCTGCCCTTCGCCGACCGGCAGATCTCCAACCTCTCGGGCGGGCAGCAGCAGCGGGTCTTCCTGGCAAGGGCGCTGGCGCAGGAGAGCGACCTCTATTTCATGGACGAGCCGTTCGCCGGCGTGGATGCAGCCACCGAGGCCTCGATCATCGCCCTGCTGCAGGGGCTCCGTGACCGGGGCAAGACCCTCTTCGTGGTGCACCATGACCTGCCCACCGCCCGCGACTACTTCGACTGGCTCCTGCTGCTGAACCTGCGCGTGGTGGCCTTCGGTCCCACCGCAGAGGTGTTCACGCCCGACCTGCTGCAGAAGACCTACGGCGGCCGGCTCACCCTGCTGAGCGAGGTGGCGGAGGCGGTGCGCGCCAAGGCGCGTTGAAGGGGTGCCATGGACGGATCATCGACCCAATGGATTCCCCGCCCACCGTCGACCCGGGTCGACGCCTTCCGCGGCGCCCGCAGGATCCTCCGCGGCGTGGCCGGATGGCTCTGGCTGGCGTCGGCGGCTCTGGCCCAGGCCGCCAAGATCGGCGACCTCACCGAGGTGCGCTGGACCGAACAGGCCCTGCGCTTCGCCTCGTTGTCCGACCCGGCGGTCCGCCATGCCTGCCTGGGCACCGTCCTGCTGGGGGTGTCCTGTGGCCTGCTCGGCGGCTTCCTCGTGGTCCGTCGGATGGCGCTGCTCGGCGACGCCCTGTCCCATGCGGTGTTGCCCGGGGTGGCCCTGGGGTTCCTGTGGAACCTCGAGAAGGACCCGCTGGCCATCTTCGTCGGGGCCCTGGTCGCCGGGTTCGCCGGATCGGCCGTCGTCTCGCTCATCACCCGGACGACCCGACTCAAGGAGGACACCGCCCTCGGCATGGTGCTGGCGACCTTCTTCGGCGCGGGCCTTTGTCTCATGTCGATGTTCCAGCGGTTGCCGACCGGCAACAAGAGCGGCATCGAGAGCTTCCTCTTCGGGCAGGCCGCCGCCCTCGGCCCGGGGGACCTGCAACTCATGGGCGTCGTGACGGCGCTGGTGGTCGGCATGCTGGCCGTCGGCTACAAGGAGTTCCTCCTGGTGAGCTTCGACCCGGGCTTCGCGCGGGTGCTCGCGCTGCCGACCCGCTGGCTGGAGCGGGTGCTGCTGTTGCTCCTGGCCTTCGCCGTCGTGGCCGCCCTGCAGGCGGTCGGGGTGGTGCTCGTGTCGGCCATGCTCATCATCCCGGCGGCGACCGCCTCGCTGCTGACGGATCGGTTCCACCGGATGCTCCTGTGGAGTGCCGCCATCGGTGCGGTGTCCGGCCTCAGCGGGGCCTTTTTGTCCTTCCTGGGCACCCGCCTGCCCACAGGCCCCTTCATGGTCCTCTCGGCAGGCCTGTTCTTCGGGGCGGCGCTGGTGTTCTCGCCGCGACATGGCGTGTGGCCGCGTTGGAACCGCCAGCGTTCCCAGCGTCTGCGGGTGGCCCAGGAGAACACCCTGAAGGCGATCTACCAGGTCCTCGAATCCGGCGGTTTCCCGGGGGAGACCGTCCCGGTCGGGGCGTTGGCCGCCCGGCGTCGCATTGATCGCGAGGCCGCGCTGGGGGAGATCGGTGCGCTGGTCCGTGGGGAGTTCGCCACGCTGTCGGGCGACACCGTCGCCCTGACACCGTCCGGTTGGCAGCGGGCCTGCGCGATCGTGCGCAACCATCGTCTTTGGGAGCTGTACCTCACCCAGGATGCCTGCATCGCCCCGGACCACGTCCATGACGACGCCGAGAAGATCGAGCACGTGCTGGGCGAGGCGACCGTGCGCGAACTGGAGCGGCGGTTGCCCCGGACGGATGTCGACCCGCATGGACGGCCGATCCCGTCGGTCCCGGCCCCGGCTCCGGGAGGCCGGGCCCCCGGCGACCGGCCGCAGGGCGGGGTGATCGGCTACGGAGGGCGGCCATGACGCTGGTGCCGGACTTCAGCGTGCAGCGTGTCTTCGTGGATCCGTGGACCACCGGGATCGACAGCCACGGCATGATGGCCCTGGTCACCTTCCTGGTCGGGTGCACCTGCGGGCTGGTGGGCAATTTCCTCATCCTGCGGCGCATGGCCCTGATGGGCGACGCCATCAGCCACAGCGTGCTCCCGGGCATCGCCGTGGCGTTTCTGCTGACCGGTTCACGCGGGATCGGCGCGATGGTCCTCGGCGCCTTCGTCGCGGCCTTTGCGACGCACCTGCTGGTCGAGGGGATCACGCGCTACTCCCGCGTCCGGCCCGATGCGGCGATCGGCATCGCCTTCTCGACGCTCTTCGCCCTGGGCGTGGTGCTGGTCGCGGTGTTTGCCGACCGGGTCGATCTCGACCAGGACTGCGTGCTCAACGGGGAATTGCCGATGATCCCCCTGGAGCCTCCCGTGCACTTGGGATCCCTGTCGCTGGGGCCGCCGCCCTTGGTCCGGTTGGCGGGCCTGCTGGTGGCCTCGGTGCTGTTGTTGGCCCTCTTCTACAAGGAGCTGCTGCTGACCTCCTTCGATCCGGGTCTGGCCGCCGCGCTGGGCCTTCCGGTGAGCGCGGTGCACCACGGCCTGATGCTGTGGCTGGCCTTGGCGGTGGTGGCGTCGTTCGAGGCGGTCGGGGCCATCCTGGTCATCGCGCTGCTCATCCTGCCGGGGGCCACGGCTGCAATCCTGACCGAGCGGATGGTGCCCCGGCTGGTGCTGGGCGTCGTGCATGCCGCGCTGAGCGCCATCGGCGGCATGCACCTGTCGGTGGCGCTGGATTGCTCCCCGGCCGGGGCGTCGGTCGTGGCCGGGGGCGCATGGTTCACCCTGGCCTGGCTCTTCAGCCCAACGGCGGGTTGGGTTCCGCGGTGGTGGCGCTCCCGGGGGGCTGCCTGAACCCGCGGCCCGTTGCCGACGAAGGTCCAAGCTGGGGGTCCGGATGAAGGATTCGACCAAGGTCCAGGGTCGGGCCGGCGTTGACAATCCGCCAGGAGCCTCCGACGTTCGATCGAAATCCTCGACCCAACGAACCACCTCCGATGAGATCCCGCAGTTTCTCCCCCGGCGTCCCGCCGTTACGCGTCCTGTGCCTGGCCCTCCTCGCGAGCGCCCTGCCGGCCTTGGCCGGACCCGGCTGGCAGACCGATTTCGCCGCCGCCAAGACCGCCGCCAAGAAGGACAACAAGGCCATCCTGCTCGACTTCACCGGGTCCGACTGGTGCGGCTGGTGCATCAAGATGAAGAAGGATTCCCTCGACCAGAAGGCCTTCCTCGAGTTCGCCGACAAGAAGCTGGTCCTCGTCGAGGTGGACTTCCCGAACAAGAAGAAGCAGACCGACGCGGTGAAGCAGCAGAACGAGGATCTCCAGAAGCGCTACAACGTCGAGGGCTACCCCACCTTCGTGCTGGTGGACGGTGACGGCAAGGAACTGGGCCGGCATGTGGGCTACCTCAAGGGCGGCCCCTCGGCCTTCGTCGACAAGATCGAAGGGTGGACCAAACGCGGTTCCGCCAGGTAAGGAGCCCGGGCTCTCAAGGCCCCGGCCTGCCCTGGGTCATTGTCCGCCGGGGTTTGCCAGCCGGATTATGCCCGCCGGCTTTACCTTCCGCCCGATCCGATTTGGCGCAGGGCCTCGAACAGAACGATCGCGACGCAGTTCGAGAGGTTGAGGGACCGGGCCTCGGGGTTGGCCATGGGGATATCCAGCCAGCCCTCCGGATGCCCTTCGAGGAGCGCCCTCGGCAGCCCGCTGGTCTCCCGGCCGAAGATCAGGTGGTCGCCGGCCTCGAAGCGCGCCTCCGTGTAGCGGCGCGGGGCGCCCTGCTCGATGAACCACAGCCGGCCGCCGCCCGGTCCGATCCCGTTTTCGCACGGTTTGGGTAGGATGTGGTTCCTGTAGGCCGTCCAGTCCGGCCACCGGTGCCAGCGGACCAGCTTCCAGTAATCCATGCCCGCCCGGGCCAGCCGCCGGTCGTCGATCTCGAAGCCCAGCGGTTCGATGAGGTGAAGGGTCGCCCCGGTTGCCGCACACAACCGCGCGATGTTGCCGGTGTTGGGCGGGATCTCGGGCTCGACAAGGACGATGTTCACGGGGCGGGATCGGCAAGGCATCCCCCCAAGACGGTGATCGATCCGACCCGGCGGCCGCAACCGGGAACCCCGGGACGCCCCCTCGGCAGGGGACATGACATGGGGGTGGGTCGGGGGCGCCGGTATCGCCACGTGGATGCCTGCCTGCCCAATGGATGACTCCGGGACATCGCCCGGGTGCGGGTGGTTCCAAGCGCCGTTGCCTCACGTGGCCCACTTCAGGGCGGACTCACGGCCGTTGCCTTGGCGCTTGCCCGGTTTCCGGCACCGAGGATCATCCAAGGCGATGTCCGCCTCGCCGCCGCTTGGATCGCCATCCGGTTCCCAGCCCCTCTGGAACACCCCGGAGTTCCCCCGGGTCCTGCCGTTCGCGGTGTTCCTGCTCATCGGCAGCCTTGCCGGCAAGGGGTTTGCCGGCTCCGAGTACTGGGTCTACGCCATCAAGACCCTCGTCGCCGCGGTCCTGGTCTGGACGCTGCGCGGTCGCCTTCCCGAGATGCGCTGGGCCTTCAGCCTGCCGGCGGTGGCTGTCGGCATCAC
The DNA here is from genome assembly GCA_016871615.1 of Verrucomicrobiota bacterium. Classification (GTDB taxonomy): domain Bacteria; phylum Verrucomicrobiota; class Verrucomicrobiia; order Limisphaerales; family UBA9464; genus SXXZ01. The sequence goes on along the minus strand of VHCX01000022.1, from coordinate 5,170 downwards.
CGTGGCCGCCCTGTGGATGGCACTCGACGGGCAAATCCCCTCGCTGTCGGCACTTTATGACCGGTTCTCCACCCTGTGGACCGGCAAGGGGCCCGTGCCGGAACCGGTCGAACCGCCGTGGAACCCGCTGGTCTTCTTCCGGGACGCTCCGGCCCTCGGGTGGGCCTTCGTGGCGGTTCGTGTGGTCGGTCGATCCGTGCTCGTGCCGATGATCGAGGAGGTCTTCTACCGGTCGTTCCTGTACCGCATGGTCGTCCGCCCGGACTTCGAGTCGGTGTCGATGGGGCTCTGGCAGGCCAAGGCCTTCGCCGTCACCTGCCTGCTGTTCGGCCTGAGCCACCCGGGACAGTGGCTCCCGGCCCTTGTTTGCGCGGCCCTCTACCAGGGGCTGGTGCTGCGCCGCCGCCGGCTCGGGGATGCGATGGTCGCGCATGGCGTGACCAATGCGATCCTGAGCGTGTATGCCATCGCCACCGGGAACTGGCGATTCACCTGAAGCCGGGCGAGATCCCTCGACGCATGGATCCAGGTTCCGAGCCTGACGGGAACCTCCGGGGAGACGCCGCCGCCCCCCGGCCCCGGACGACCGCGGTCCCGCCGTGCGTGGTCTTCGAGGACGAGGACCTGCTCGTGGTCGACAAGCCTCCCGGCTGGAACACCCACGCACCGGATCCGTACGCCGGGGAGGGACTCCACGAGTGGTTGCGGCATCGGGAACCGCGCTGGGCGGACCTGTCCATCCTGCACCGGCTCGACAAGGAGACCTCGGGCCTGATCGTCTTCGGCAAGACCCCCCTGGCCAACCGGTCGCTGACCCGGCAGTTCGAGGAGCGCCGCGTCGAGAAGGTGTACCGCCTGCGGACCGATCGTCGGATCCCGGCCTCGGAGTGGATCGCCGACTGGTCCCTGGTCCGTGCCGGGGATCGACAGGTGGCCCGGCCGCGCGCTGCCGGCATGGAGGCCGCCGAGACGGTTTTCCGGAAGGTGTCCGAGTCGGGCGAGGGCATCGACTGGGAAGCCCAGCCCAAGACCGGCCGGACCCATCAGATCCGCGTCCACGCCGCCGAGGGTGGCATGCCGATCCTGGGCGACCGTCTCTACGGTGGCGGCCCGGCCCGGCGGTTGCACCTCGTCGCGCACCGGTTGGCCTTCGAGCACCCGCGCAGCGGGGACCGGGTGGCCTGGACGGCCGAGCCCGATGCCTGGGGCGATCCGAGGGTCCGCCTGCGGCAGGCCGTGATCGTCCCCGGCGAGACCGATGCGTTCCGGCGACTGCACGGGGCTTCGGACGCGGATGCCGAGGGGCTCCACCTGGATGCCTGGGGGGGCTTCCACCTGCTGTACAGCGACCCCGACTCGGGGCGGGATGGCCTCGGGGAACCGGGCCGGGTGGGCGGCCTCGAGGTGCCGGACCTGTACCACCGGCCGCTCAACCGTCGGGTGGGATGTTCCGGTCCCGACGAGAACGGGCCCCGCTGGATCCGGGGCCGCACCGCGCCGGAGTCGTTCACCGTCCGGGAGAACGGGGTGAGGTACGAGATCCGCTTCGACCAGGGTTACAGCGTCGGGCTCTTCCTCGACCAGCGGGACAACCGGCGTCGCCTGCTCACCGGGCATGTCGGGGCCGGGTTTCCGCTCCTGCGGCCTGGAACCGCCGGGCCCGAGGTGCTCAACACCTTCGCCTACACCTGCGCCTTCAGCGTCTGCGCCGCCTTGGGCGGGGCGCGGGTGACCAGCCTCGACCTATCCCGCAAGTACCTCGACTGGGGCCGGCGCAACTTCGCCCTGAATGCCCTCGATCCCGCCGCCCACGACTTCGTCTTCGGCGACACCTTCGACTGGCTCGGCCGCTGGGCCCGGCGCGCCCGACGCTTCGACGCGGTGCTCCTGGATCCGCCGACCTTCTCGCGGTCGAAGGAGCGGGGCGATTTCCGGGCCGAGCGCGACTATGGCCGTCTGGCCCAACTGGCCGCCGAGGTGCTCAAGCCCGGGGGCGTCCTCTTCGCCTCGACCAACGCAGCGAGGCTGGAGCCCGGGACCTTCCTGGCGCACGTCCGCTCCGGCCTGGCGGCGGCCGGTCGGCGCGTGAAGGCCGAGCGCTATGTCCCGCAGCCCCCGGATTTCCCGGTGTCCCGGGAGGAGCCGGCCTACATGAAGACCGTCTGGCTTCGGGTGGATTGAAACCGGGCGTCTCGGGGTGGGCCTCGCGGTCGGAAGGCTCCCGACGGCCCGACGCGCGGCGAGGCAAGGCGGGACGAGGCCCGCGGCGCGCCCTTGAACCTGTTGCCTTGAACCACGGATCCGCCATAGTCGCCGCAGATGGCAGAGAAGACGTTGGTGGAGATCCCCGTGGCCCAGCGGGAGCTGTTCGACAAGGGATTGTCGGCCCTCCAGAAGAACAACCTCGACTACGCGGTGACCCTCTTCGTGCAGGTGCTCCAGTCCGAGCCGGAGTTCTACGAATGCCGGGAGGCGTTGCGGGCCGCCCAGCACAGGCGCGCCGGCAACCGGGGAAGCGGCCTCTTCAAGAAACTGTTGGGATCGGCCAACACCCTGACCTCCGGCCGCCTCGCCCTTCGGAACGACCCGCTCGAGGCCATCCGGATCGCCGAGGAGGCCCTCAACCACGACCCCTCCAACATGCAGGCCCACGACCTGCTGGCCGATGCCGCCCTGCAGGCGCAACTGCCCAAGACCGCGTTGCTCTCCCTCGAGGTCGCCTTCAAGGCCAACCCCTCCGACCGCCGCCTGGCCGAGAAGCTGGTGGAGGCCCACACCCAGTTGGGCAACCGGGCCCGCGCCGAGAAGGTGCTCCGCGATCTCTTGGCCGGTGACCCGGGCAATCCGGCCCTCAACGAGCGCCTCAAGAACCTGCTGGCGCTGCGCACCCTGCGCGAGAGCGGTTACGAGCAGCTGGCCGGCGGGGGCGGGAGCTACCGCGACGTGCTGCGAGACAAGGAACAGGCCAAGTCCCTCGAGCAGGAGCATCGCGAGGTGAAGGATGTGGATGTGCTTTCCCGCCTGATCGCCGAGCAGGAAACCCTCCGGGCCGCCGACCCGGCCAACCCGAGGGTCCTGCGCACCCTGGCTGATCTGTGCGTCAAGAAGGGGGAGTTCGATCGGGCCATCGCCTCCTACGAGCAGCTCCTGGCCGCCACCAGTCTCAACGACCCGCTCATCCTGCAGTGCCTCCGGGATGCCCGGGTGGCGCAGTTCGCCGCCGCGGAGAAGGCCCTCGACGCGACCACCGAGGCGGGTCGGCAGGCCCTCGAGGAGATCCGCCAGCGGCGCGAGGCCTTCCTCCTGGACGACGCGAAGCGCCGCGCCGAGGCCAACCCGAGCGACCTGCTGGTCCGATTCGAGCTGGGGGAACTCCACTTCAAGGCCGGCCGCCTGGGCGAGGCCATCGCCGAACTGCAGAAGGCCCAGAACAACCCCAACAAGCGCATTGCCGCCATGGGCCTGTTGGCGCGGGCCTTCTTCCAGCGGGGCATGAACGACATGGCCGCGCGCAAGCTGCAGGAGGCCCTCAAGGAGAAGCCGGTCTTCGACGACGAGGCCAAGGACCTGACATATCACCTTGGCATCGTGCTCGAAACCATGAATCGTCCTCAAGAGGCCATCGAGCAGTTCAAGCTCATCTATGAGCAGGACATCGCCTATCGCGACGTGATGGCCCGGGTGGACCAGTACTACGCGTCTCAAGGATGAGAGAACCGATGCCAGGAACAACCCGCGGGCCATGGCCCGGACCAACGCCCGCCCCGGGCGGGAACAGGTGCCCGTGGCCGACGGCAGCGAGCACATGTCCCTCGAGAAGATCCTCATCGTCGAGGACAACGAGGTCATCCGCAGGGCCCTGGAGATGCAGCTCCAGCGCCGGAAATTCGATGTGGTCGGGGTGTCCACCCTGGCCGTCGCTCAGGATCACCTCGGCAAGGACAACTTCGACCTGGTCTTCGTGGATGTCCGCCTGCCCGACGGGGAGGGCACCGACATCCTGCGCATCCTGCAGAACCGCTCGGTCAAACCGCTGGTGGTGGTGATGACCGGCCACGCGTCGATCGAGTCGGCCGTCGCCTGCATGCGCGACGGGGCCTTCGACTAGCTGATCAAGCCCTTCTCGTCGGACCAGATCGACATCACCCTCAAGAAGGCGCAGGAGTTCACGCAGCTCCTCAAGGTCAACCGCTACCTCAGCCAAGGCGATCCGTCGGAGGCCACCGGTTCGGAGCTGCTCGGACGCAGCCCGGCCATGCAGGGCCTTCGCGACCTCATCCGGAAGGTGGCCCGCACCCAGGCCACGGTGATGGTGCAGGGGGAGAGCGGCACCGGCAAGGAGCTGGTTTCCCGCGCCATCTACCGCGAAAGCTCCCGGTCCAAAGGTCCCTTCATCAAGGTCAACTGTGCGGCCATCCCGGAGAACCTCATCGAGAGCGAGTTCTTCGGCCATGAGAAAGGGGCCTTCACCGGTGCGTTGACCAAGCGCGAGGGGCGCTTCGAGCTGGCCCACGGCGGCACGATCCTGCTCGACGAGATCAGCGAGGTGGCGCCCCACGTCCAGGCCAAGCTGCTGCGCGTCCTGCAGGAGCGGGAGCTGGAGCGGGTTGGCGGCAACCGCCTCATCAAGGTGGATGTGAGGGTCATCGCCACCACCAACCGCAACCTGGAGGAAAGCGTGGCCCGCAAGGAATTCCGCCAGGACCTCTACTTCCGCCTCAACGTGGTGCCGATCGCCGTGCCGCCGCTCCGCGAACGTCGTGAAGACATCGCGTTCCTGGCCGAGCAGTTCATGCAGCGCCTGGCGCGCAAGCATGGCGTCCGGGTCAACGGCATCTCGGCCTCCTGCCAGGCGGCCCTGGTCTCCCACGATTGGCCGGGCAACGTGCGCGAGCTCCAGAACGTCATCGAGCGGGCGGTCATCCTGTGCCCCGATGGCGGCGAGCTTTCCGAGAGCCACCTGGGATTCCAGCCCAGCCAACTCACCGTGCCGGTCGCTTCGCCGTCGCCGTCGCGCCCGGTGGTCTTCGGATCCGCGGCCGACGCCCCGGCGGCGGCTTCCTCCTCCGCGCCCATCGGTCTTGCGGCCATCGTGCCCCTCGACCAGATGGAGAAGCAGGCCATCCTTCAGGCGGTCGATGCCTGTGGCGGCAACCGCACCCAAGCGGCC
>VHCX01000021.1 GCA_016871615.1 Verrucomicrobiota bacterium | reverse complement strand
AGGAACTCCTTCCCGTCGGCGGGCGACCACCCGAGCAAGGTCAGGTAGTTCAGCACCGCCTCGGGCGTGAAGCCGTCGTCCTGGTAGTTCGTCACGTGTGCGCCCCGGTCGCGCTTGGACATCTTGGAGCCGTCGGGGTTCAGGATGAGCGGGATGTGCGCGTACTTCGGCGGCTCGGCCCCGAAGGCCCGGAACAACGCCAGGTGCTTGGCCGTGTTGGCCAGATGATCCTCACCCCGGATCACGTGGGTGATGCCCATTTCCAGATCATCCACCACGTTGACCAGGTGGAACACCGGCGTGCCGTCGCTGCGCACCAGCACCCAGTCGGGGTCGGCCTCCTCACGGTCGGTGAGCGGGCGATGCACGTCGCCGATGATGAGGTCGGGGATGGTGACGGCTTCGCGGGACATGCGGAAGAAGACGGCTCCGTCGTGGTCGTAGGCCAGGCCCTGGTCGCGCAACTCCTGGATGCGGCGGGCGTAGATCGCCCCGCGCCGGCTCTGGAAATACGGCCCGCGGTCGCCCCGGCTCGGGGCGTCGGGATCGCCCGAGGTCGGCCCCTCGTCCCAGTCCAGCCCGAGCCACGACAGGCCGCGCAGGATCACGTCGATGGCCTCCTGGCTGTTGCGCTGGGTGTCGGTGTCCTCGATGCGCAGGAGGAAGGTGCCGCCGTGATGACGGGCGAAGAGCCAGTTGAAGAGCGCCGTGCGGGCCCCGCCGATGTGCAGGTACCCCGTGGGCGACGGCGCGAAGCGAACTCGGATCGGTGCGTCCATGATCTGGCTGTCGAGCCTAGGCCAAGGCCGGCTCCGGGGAAACGATGGAACTGGACCGTCACCCGGACCCTGGACTTCAGGACCGTGCGTACCCGCGGCCCGTGGACCCCGGTCCCCGGCCTTCCCCCCGGAACGCGAGCCGCCGTTGCCCGACGGGGTCGGACCCGGGCAGCCGGGGCTCAATGCTGGAGGAACTCGTCGAGCGCGGCGCGGGGGATGCGCCACGCCGAGCCGATCTTCTTGCCCTTGAGCGACCCGTCGGCCAGGGCGGCCAGCACGTCGGTCTCGGAGACCGCGAGCGCCCTCGCGACATCGGCCGGCGACAGCAGCTCCGGGAGGACCGGGGGCGCCGACGGGGACGCCCCGGCCGCCCCGATCACCGGGGGAACGCCCGCACCCAGGTCGCGGGCGATCTGCGTGCCCAGGGCGAACTGGGCCGCCAGGCCGGCGATGCCACCACCACCACCGCCCGGCTGGGTGAGTGACTCGGCCAGCTTCAGCTTCACGTAGTCGTTGAGGTTGCCGATCGCCGCCATGCTCGAGCGCGTGTCGATGGCCCCCTCGACCTCCGGCGGCACGCTGACGTTCTCGACGATGAAGCTGCCCAGCTCGATGCCGTACTTGGCCGTGAGGATGGGGTTGAGGATGGGCAGCAGCGCCTCGCCAAGCTCCGAGTACCGGGCCGCGAGGTCGAGCACCGGCACCTTGGAGCTCGCCAATGCGTCGCTGAAGGCGCTCACGAAGCGCGAGCGCATGGTGTCCTGGAACTCGTCGATGCGGAAATGATGGTCGGTGCCGGCCACGTCCTTGAGGAACACCGGCACGTCCACGATGCGGAAGTCGTAGGTGCCGAAGGCCCTCACCCGCACGATGCCGAAGTCCGGATCGCGCAGCATGATGGGGTTGCTTGTGCCCCACCTGTTGCCCGTGAAGAGCCGGGTGTTGACGAAGTAGACGTCGCACTTGAAGGGCGACTCGAAGTTGTACTTCCACCCCAGCAGCGTGCTGAGCACCGGGATGTTCTCGGTCTTGAGGGTGTGCTTGCCTGGACCGAAGGTGTCGGCGTACTGGCCGAGGTACACGAACTGGGCCTTCTGCGACTCGCGGACGAGCAACTGCGCGCCATTCTTGATCTCCTGATCCTGGTCGGGGAAGCGCCAGCTCAGCGTGTCGCGCGAGTCGTCCTCCCACTGGATGATCTCCAGGAACTGCGTCTTGAGGTAGTCGATGATGCCCATGGTCGTGGTCCTTTCAGGTCGGTGGCCGGCGACGGTCGCGCGGTGTTGCGCCAGAGAGTCGCAGCCAAGGAACCGGAATCTGCCACCCCTGTTTCCAAGGGCGTCAACGGGCTTACCGCGTGGGTCCCACGTTGGTCCCACGTTGGTCCCACGTGGGTGGGCCAGGGTGGGTGGGCTCACTCCTCCGGACCACGGGCCTGGAAGACGGTCGAGCCGCGGACGTTGCCGGCGGCGACCTCGACGACGTAGGACGACCCGGCCTTGAGCGGCTCGGCCGGTGCCTTGGCCGCCGGCTGCAGGCCTTCGGGCGGCTGGCCATACAGGAAGCCCCGTGTCGGAGCGCCCCGGCCCTGCTTCTCGAGACGCCAGACCACCCGGCCCGTGGCGTTGGTCTTCTCGGGCGGGACCTCCGAGACCACCAGGGAACTCAGCTCATAGTCCTGATCGAGGCCCACGACGACCGGCAGCGCGGCGCCGGGATCGGCCTGCCGCAGCGGGCGGAAGGACACGCTCACTTGAATAGCCTTGCGGCTGAACCAGTCGGTGAGCCGGTACATCGGGACCGCCACGCCGGCCGCCACGAGCAGAAGGATTCCCCAAGTCTTGCGATCCATGGAGGGAGGAGACGTTTTCCACCCCGGGGGGCATTCGACGGAATCTCCGGGCACCGGCGGCGATCCCGACGTGCCCGCCCCTCAAAAAAAACCGCCAACTCCGGGAATTTGCCAATTCCGTAAAATCACCGACACCGGGTCGACCCATGCCACCCGGTCGTGCTTCGATCCCCCAATCCATCTGCCCGACCCGTTGCCCATGATTCCCGACCGCCCCATGGCGCGCCCGACCGGCGCCCGAGCCGCCTTCACCCTCATCGAACTGCTGGTGGTCATCGCCATCATCGCCATCCTGGCGGGCATGCTCCTGCCGGCCCTGGCCCGGGCCAAGGAGAGCGCCAAGAAGATCTCCTGCGTGAACAACCTGCGCCAACTCGGCATCGCGACCGCGCTCTACACGGGCGAGAACCAAGGCCTGTACCCCGAACGGAACGTGGGACCCCGGTGGTGCGAGCGTCTCTGGCCGACCTTCCGGGCGGCTCAGATCCTCGTCTGCCCCAGCGACGTGGGATCGGCAGGCAAGAACAAGCCGGCCACGGCCGAGACCCGGACCAACCTCGTGGCCGACTCGGCACCGCGCACCTACATCATCAACGGTTGGAACGACGCGCTCGAGCGGCAGATGACCAGCGCGGGCGAGGCCTTCAACATGGGGTCCATCATGGGCCGCACCATCTCCGAGAGCGTGATCACCGAACCCTCCGAGACCATTCTGTATGGCGAGAAGCTCTACCCCATCGGGCACTTCTTCATGGACCTCATGGAGGGCAACCTGGGCAACGACAACGAGGTGCTCAACCATGCGGTGCACAACAGCACGGTGCGGTCGGACCGTGGCGGCTCGGCCAACGGCGGGTCGAACTTCTCCTTCGCCGACGGGTCCACCCGCTACCTGCGCTACCGGAGGTCGCTCTCGCCGATCAACCTCTGGGCGATCACGCCGCAGTGGCGCACCAACACGATGAATTAGCCCGGCCCGAGGCCTGACCACGGGTCGACGGGTCCGGCAGTCCCGGCAGTTCCGCTTCAGCGACGATCTCCGCGACGTCCCGGAATTTGCCCCTCGACGAAGCGCACACGGATGCCCGGGGCGGGTCCGGGTGCCAACGGAGACCGGGGAGCGAAGGGACGCGCCGCCGAAGCGCCACCGGGGCGGGTCAGGAACAGGGCCACCAGCGCCTGGGAGCATCCGGCGGCAAACAGGGCCGCAATCCACGGCCAGCGCGCCCAGCCCTGACCCCACTGGGCCCAGAGGATGGCGCTCAAGACCACCACCAGGTCGCCGGCGACCAGCGCCGGCACCGTCCAGCCCGGCAACGACGCAGACGCAGACGCCGGCGCTGGCGCAGACGCTGGCGCAGGCGCGGGCGCCGAGGCCGACGCCAAGGCTGGAATCGGTTGAGCGGCCCCGGATCCCACCGCCGCGATGGGCGCCGGTTGCCCCGCCGGGGGAGCTCCCGCGGCCGGTCGCACCCCACGATCCGACCCGGGCGTCGCGAGCGGGGACGTCGCCGGGGAAGGTGTTGCCGCCGAAGGCGCGGGCGACGGCGCGATGGACTCGACGGTGGTCTCCTCCGACACGAGTCGAGCCAGAGGCTCCGCGATCCCGGCACTCCCGGCGATCCCGGCACTCCCGGGCATCTGCGCGCCAACTCCGGGGTCGGAGGGAACCGCCTCAGAACCCGCCTCCCCCGCCCTACCCTGGGCCGGGGCCGGGGCCGAAGCCGTGGCGGCCAGAACCTCGGACGGTTCGAGGACCATCGGGGGCGCCGACCCCTGGGCAGGCACGGCCGGAACCGCCGTTTCGGCGATGCCCACCGGATCGGACCCGTCGGCCGGAGGCGTCTTCGCCACGACCAGACCAGGTGCCTTCACGGCACCCCGTCCGGTTTCCTCCTGCAGCAGACTGGCCAAGCCGCGCCCGAGCGCTGGTTTCGACATACGCGAGGACAGATCGTTCGACCTGCCGCCGCCGGCTTCAACCAGTTTTCACCGTCGCCGGCGCGATTTCCCGGGGTGGACCCTCGCCGCCTGCGCCCGGCCGGATCCCCCAGCGGAACGGATCATCGGGGGCCAGCAGCAGGGTGGCCTCGGCCGTGACATGGGCGCTGCCGGTGATCACCGGCAGGATGCGGCCCAAGGCGCGATCCTCCCATCGGAACCCGGCCCGGAAGGAGGTGCCGAGGATGCCTTCCTGGATCCACTCCTGTCCCTCGACCAGCTTCCCGTCGGCGGCCAGGCAGGCCAGCTTGGCGCTGGTGCCGGTGCCGCAGGGCGAGCGGTCGTAGGCCTTGCCGGGACAGAGCACGAAGTTGCGCGAGTGCCCCCCGCGACCCGGCGGACCGAACAGCTCGACATGATCGACCTCCGGGAACCCCTGCGCGTTGACCGCCTGACGGATCCTCCACGAGGCGTCGGTCAGGCTCTCGACGTTCGCCAGGGTCAGTTCCCAGGCCGGCGAGCGGACCAGGAAGAACCAGTTCCCACCCCAGGCCACGTCCCCGACGACTTCCCCGATCCCGGGCACCGGCACCACGACCGAGGCCCGGAGCCGGTAGGAGGCCACGTTGGCCACGGACACCTGACCGTCGGCATGGAGCGTCGCCGACACGGGGCCGACGGGCGTGTCGATCCGGTGGGTGCCGGGCCGGGCCCGCCCGAGGTGGGCCAGCGTGGCCATCAGCCCGATGGTGCCGTGCCCACACATGCCCAAGGCGCCCACGTTGTTGAAGAAGATCACCCCGAGGTCGCACCCCGGCGCGTGCGGCGGGACCAGCACGGCGCCGACGAGCACGTCGGAGCCTCGCGGTTCGTTCACCACGGCCGAGCGGAAGGAATCCCAATGGTCCCGCAGGCGGCGTGCCCGGTCGGCCAGCGGGCCCCCGCCGAGATCAGGGCCTCCGGAGATCACGACCCGGGTCGGTTCGCCGCCGGTGTGGGAATCGACCACCTCGATGCGCTGGAAAACGGACATGCCGATGCAAATGCAAGCAGCCGCCGGCCGGGCTCGTCTTGGACGCGCCCACGGGCCTTGATGGGAAGGTGGGCACAGTCGGTCCGCCGGGGGCACCGTTGCCGGATGCGGCAGAACCCGGGCCTTGGCAGAACCCGGGACCAGTCGGGACCCCTGTTTCAGGATTCGGCGCGGTTCAGATGCTGGAATAGCAGGTGCATGGCCTGCTGACCGGTCGTGAACTTGAAGGTCTCGCGGTCGAAGCGGTTCAGCCGTTGGACGGCCTCGGTGCCCGCAGGCCCGGCCAGGGCCATCCAGACCGTGCCGACGGGCTTGTCCGGGGTGCCGCCCGAGGGGCCGGCGATGCCTGTCACCGACAGCGCCCAGTCGGCCCCGGACACCGCCCGGGCCCCCTCGGCCATCTGACGCGCCACGGCCTCGCTGACCGCCCCGGACTCCCGAAGGGTTTCCTCCCGCACCCCCAGCGTGCGCACCTTGGCGGTGTTGGCATAGGTCACGTAGCCGGCCAGGAAAACCGCCGAGGCCCCGGGTACGTTGGTGAGGCGGTGGGCGATGTGGCCACCCGTGCAGCTCTCCGCCAGCGCAAGGGTCTGCCGCCGGCGGGTCAGCTCGCGCACCAGGACCCCCTCGAGCACCTCGTCCTGCTCGCCGAAGACCGCGTCCCCGGCCAGCCGTCGCGTGATGGACTCGGCCTCGGCGACCACCGACGACGCGTCGGCGCCCCGGGCGACGAACCGCACATCGACCTCGCCCACCCGGGCACAGAACCCCAGGTCCATCCCCCGATCGGTGAGGTGGCGCAGCGGCCCGGAGATCAGCTCCTCCATGTTGGACTCGCCGATCCCGGAGGTCTTGAGCGTGCGGCAGGCGAAGCCGCCCTCCAGCGGGAACTCGCTGGCGATCCACGGGAGCACCTGGTCGTCGAACATCGGCCGCAGCTCCCGGGGCGGGCCGGGCAGCATCACCAGCCACGACGGACCGCCCCCGGGGCGGAACGGATTCGGGGCGACCCCCAGACGCAGGCCGGGCGCGGTGCCGTGACCATTGGGCAGCACCACCGCCCCCTTCGGCACCATCGCCTCCACCCGGGTGCGCGGCGGCACCGGTCGGCCGCGCGAGCGGAAGAAGGCCTGGACGGACTGGCTCACCGACGCGTCGAACTCCAGCGGGCGGTCCAGCAGCTCGGCGATGCGCTCCCGGGTGATGTCGTCGCAGGTGGGCCCGAGGCCGCCGGTGGTGATCACCAGGTCGGCGCGGCCCAGCGCCTCGCGCACCGCCTGCTGGATGTCGTCGCTCCGGTCCGACACCAGCACCTGGCGGGTCACCGGGTACCCCGCCTGGGTCAGCCGCGCACACAGCCATTGCTGGTGGGTGTTGAGGATGCGACCCAGCAGGAGCTCCGAGCCGGTGTTGAGGATCTCGATCGTCACGCGCCCGAGGGTGGCCCGAAAAACCGCCGTGGCCAACCAGGCCGTGGACCCGTCCGTGAACGGGGCGGCCGTCAGCTCATGGTCGCGATGCGCGGCCAGATGGGCCGGAGGTCCTCGTCGGCCAGGCCCATAGTTCGGAACTCGATGGCGTCGCCCACCTCGAGCGCGCCGCGGAACCTCAGCCAGGCCTCCTCGAGCCGCCCCATCTGGGCGAGGTAGCAGGCGAGGTTGTAGTGCAGGATTGGCTCGCCCGGGAACGACTCGAGAGCCGGCTCCAGCAGCCCAAAGGCCTTGGCCACCGAGCCGCCGCTGTGCCGCCGGGCGGCGTAGGACCGGTGGACCCAGCTTTCGACCACCTCGGGATGGAGCGTCCACTGGGCATTGGCGACCGACCAGGCCTCGTCCCAGCGTTTCAAGGCCGTGCAGGCGGCCCAGTGGAGGCTCAAGACCTCCCGTCGCTGGCGGAACCCGTCGGGCAGCCGGTCGAGCTCGGCCAGCGCCTCGACGGCGTCGCCGAGCATCAGCCATCCCTCGGCCGCCCGCACGCGGTGCCGGTGCGGCAGGGGTATCTCCGGGATGGCGGCTTCGGCATTCACGCGAGAGGTCGCTGGGGCAAGAGGCTCAGTCGATGAAGCTGAACTCGTTGGCCGCCAGCAGCACCTGGGCGTACTGCTCCCATGGGCCGAGGGGTTCGGGCGGCTTCGGCGGGGCCTTCGATGCGGATTTGCCCCTGCGCCTGCCGGCATCGCCCTCCGTCGGGGCGGGGGCCGGAGCGTCGACGCCCGGCGCGGCTGCGGCCCCGGCGGTGGAAATCCCGGCGGTCTTCGCTGGCGGGTGAGCCTGCGGCAAGAACCCGCGGGCGGCCGCCAGTTCCCGGCGCGTCGGGGCGCGCTGGAAGACCAGCGCGTACAGGCGCTTCACCCGGTCGTCCCCGGGCAGCGAGGCCACGTCCGGTCGCCGGAGCAGGGCCCGGGCCTGCTCGGCCACGAAGGCGCTGTTGAGCCAGAAGAGGGCCTGCTGGGGCACGGTGGTCTGGAAGCGGCCCGCCGACGAGGTGTCCGGGCTGGCGAAGTCGAAGGACCGCAGGATGCCGGGGAGGTTCTGGCGGTCGATGAAGCCGTAGAGCGTCCGCCTCGGGGCGGGCTGGTCGGTGTCGTGGATGGCGACGGCGAGCCCGCCCACCTTGGGATCGAGGTTCCCGCAGACGCTCAGGAGGCCGTCGCGCATGGCCTCGAAGTCGGTGCGCTTGCGGTTCATGCGCCAGAAGAGCGTGTTGGCCGGATCGGCCGCCGTCGCCCGGGCCAGCGCCTTGCGCGACAGTCCGGCCGCCTCGGGATCGCTGGCCATCCGGTAGGTCGCCGACAGGAGCATCTCCCGGTGGAGGGCCTTCATCGACCAGCCCTGCCGGATCCACTGGCTGGCCAGGTGGTCGAGCAGGGCCGGGTGGCTCGGGGGCTCGGTGCGCACGCCGAAATCGCTGGGGGTCTTGACCAGCGGCGTGCCGAAATGCTGCATCCAGACGCGGTTGACCATGACGCGGGCCGTCAGGGGATTGTCGGGCGAGGCCACCGACCGGGCGAACTCGAGGCGGCCACTGCCTTGGCTGAAGGGCTTGCGATCGGGACCGGCGACGATGCCCAACTGCTGGCGGGGCACCTTCGGTCCATGGTTGCCCGGGTTGCCCCGCTTGAAGATCACGGGCTCGGTGATCGTGGCGTTGTCGAGGAGGGCCATGGCCCGCAGTGGTGCGCCCGGGTGCGTGGCGTCCAGTTCGTCGACCTTGCGGCGCAGCGCCCGGCTCTTCTGGGCCACCGGCGTGTCGAAGAAGCGGTCGATGCCGGCCAGCGCCCCCTGGATCGGACCGTCGGCGGCGTGGAGCACCTGGCGCAGTTCCTCGGCCGCGGCGTCGGGCAGGGCCGTCGGCCCGGGGTTGCCGTCGGTCTTCGCCGCGGCCACCGCCGTCTTCCACTCGGCGTCCACCTCGCTCAGCAGACGGCCGTACCGGATGGCCACCTCGGCGAGGTTGGTGGGCGATGCCCCCTTGAGGCCCTCGACCAGCCGGGCGTTGAGGGCCTGTCCCTGCCAACGGCCCGCGGCCACCTCGGCGGCGATCGCCGGGGCCCGGCCGGGGAATTTGTTGGTCCCCAGGGCCGCCCAGGCGAACCACGGCGCGAAGACCGGATGCGGGGCCTTCTTGAGCGCCTCGAGGCGCGTCCTCCAGGCCGAGACCAGCCCGGGATCCAGGCTGCGCTGCCGGGCCAGACCCTCCTGCGCCCCACCGTCGAGGCCCGCGCCCTCATGGGCCGCGAGCAGGTAGTCGCCCACGCGGGTGCGCAGCCTCTGGAGCACCACGGCCGTCTGCTCGGCACGGTAGTCCTCCAGTTCCTTGCGCCGGCGGGCCAGCTCCCGGTCGTAGTCGGCGGCCTGCTGGCGGTCGGGGTTCTCCCCCACCAGCGGCTTGGGGTCGGGCTCGTGGCTGTTGGAGAAGAGGCCGTAGAGCGAGTAGTAGTCGGCCGTCGGGATCGGGTCGAACTTGTGGTCGTGGCAGCGTGCGCACTGCACGGTCAGGCCCATGAGGCCGCGCGTCACGACGTCGATCCGGTCGTCGATGATGTCCGCCTGGTTGTTGAGGAACCGGCGCCCGAGGGTCAGGAAGCCCATCGCGGCCAGCGGCTTGCGGTCGGTCTCGGTGGCCACCTGGTCGCCGGCGAGCTGTTCGACCAGGAACCGGTCGTAGGGCAGGTCCCGGTTGAAGGCCTCCACCACCCAGTCCCGGTAAGTGTGGCTGTAGGGGTAGCGACGCTCCTCCTCGAAGACGTAGCCCTTGCTGTCGGCATAGCGCGCCACGTCGAGCCAGTGCCGGCCCCAGCGCTCACCATAGGCGCCCGAGGCGAGCAGCCGATCCACCACCCGGTCGTAGGCCCCGGGCGACCGGTCCTTGAGGAAGGCGTCCATCTCCTCGGGCGTGGGCGGCAGCCCGGTCAGGTCGTGGGTGACCCGCCGGAGCAGCGTCCGGCGGTCGGCCTCCGGGGTGGGGGACAGGCCCTTGGCCTCGAGGGCGGCCAGGATGAAGGCGTCCATGCCGGTGCGGACCCACGAGGCCTTCCGGACGGGCGGCGTGGCCGTCGGACGGACCGGCTGGAAGGCCCAATGCCGCGCGGCCAGTTCGGCGGGCGACGCCTTCGAGGCCGCCGGGGCCCCGGGCGCGGACCCGCGGGGATCGTTCGCGCCGGCGAGGATCCACGCCTCGAGGTCGGCGATCTGGCCCGGGGTCAATGCCCCCCCTTTGGGCGGCATCGCCTTCACGTCGGTCGAGAGCCCCTTCACGACCTGGATGAGCAGGCTCTGCCCGGGCTGGCCCGGCACGATCGCCGGCGAGCCCGAGGCGCCGCCCTTGGCCCATCCGGCCCGGGAGTCGAGCCGCAGCCCGCCCTTCATCGCGTCGGCCCGGGCCCCGTGGCACTCGTCGCAGCGCTCGGCCAGCACGGGCCGGATGCGGTTCTCGAAGAAGTCGACCGAGCCGGCCCCCTCGATCCCTGCGGCCCCGTCGGCGGCATGGGCGGACGAGGCCAGGTGGACAGCGGACAGGACCATGGCCAGTGCCGCCGTGGACGCCCGAAGACCCGAAGCGACGCCACGCAGCCACGCCCGAAGCCCGACAACCCACCCTGGATGGAGACGCATCATGCGAACGGTTTCGAGCCTACCCTTGCCGGCCGGGGCCCAAAGTCAAAACGGAGTTCGATCCCGGCGTATTCAGGCCGCGCGGAGAATCGATTGGCCCGGGGCGCGACCGGAGGGGCATCCTCCCCCACATGACACGCGGGGGGCTCCTCATCGGCTGGCTGGGTTGGTTCGGCGCACTCACCCTCACCCTCACGCCCACCCGGGCCCAGACCCCGGATCCGGCCTGGGGCACCTCGGCCCGCCTCCAGCGACTCAAGGACCTGCTGCCGAGGCTCGACGCGCTGTACGCGGAGCACGCGGTCTCCAACCACATCCCGGGTCATGTCTGGGGCCTCGTGGTCGATGGACGCCTCGTGCATGTGCGGGCCTCAGGCCTGGCGGGCGTCGAGCCCGTCCGGGCGGTCACGCCGGACACGCGATTCCGCATCGCCTCGATGAGCAAGAGCCTCACGGCGGCGGCCATCCTGCGGTTGCGGGACGAGGGCCGCCTGTCGCTCGAGGATCCCGTGTCGAAGCACCTGCCGGAGTTCCGCAAGGCCCGGCCGGCCACGACGGACTCCCCTCCCCCCACCCTGCGGCACCTGCTGCGCATGTCGGCAGGCTTCCCGCAGGATGACCCCTGGGGCGACCGCAAGCTGGCCGAGACCGACGCCCAGCTCGACGCGCTGGTGGCCCGCGGCCTGACGCCCGCCTCGCCGACGGGCACCCGCTGGGAGTACAGCAACCTCGGCTACGCCGTGCTGGGCCGGGTGATCACCCGCGTGGCGCGCGAACCGTACCAGGCCTACATCACGCGCCGGATCCTCCAGCCCCTGGGCATGACGAACTCGACGTATGCCTGGGACAAGGTCCCCGCCGACCGGCTGGCACTCGGATACCGCTGGGAAGACGAGCGCTGGAAGGCGGAGCCGATGCTGGGCGACGGCAGCTGGGGTGCCATGGGCGGGCTGATCACCACCCTCGAGGATTTCGCCCGGTACGCGGCCTTCCACCTCGACGCCTGGCCGCCCAGGGAGGAGGCCGACACGGGTCCGCTGCGGCGCTCGACGCGGCGCGAGATGCACCGGCCGTGGGAGGTGATCTCGGTGCTGCAGGACCTTCAGGATGCGGCAGGCAGGCCGGTGGCCCGCGTGGCGGGCTACAGCGCCGGATTGAGCTGGAACCAGGACCAGCGCGGCGTCCTCTGGGTGCGCCATGCCGGCGGCCTGCCCGGCTTCGGCAGCGAGTTCCGTTTCCTGCCCGACCACGGCATCGCCCTCATCGCCTTCGCCAACCGCACCTACGCACCGATGAGCGCGGCCAACCACAAGGCGATGGAGCTGCTGGTCAACGAGGCGAGGATTCCGGCCCGGCCGGCCGAAGGCCATCCCACGCTCTTCCGCCGCGCCGAGGAACTGGCCACCCTGCTGACCGGCGACTGGAGGCCCGAGGCCCTGCATGCGGCCCTGGCCCCCAATGTGTTCCTGGACCACAGCCTGGAAACCTGGCGCCGCGAGACCCGCGCCCTGCTCGAGCAGATGGGACCAATCCGCGACCGCGAGCCGCTGGTGCCCGAGAACCGCCTCCGCGGGCGCTTCCGCCTGATCGGCGAGCGGCAGAGCCTGGAGGTGTTCCTGACCCTGACGCCCGAGGCCACGCCCCGGATCCAGGAGATCAAGCTGACGCTACAGGCCAGGAAAACCCCCTGAGAGCCTGAGCGGACAGGTCCCTCCCCCTCGGTTGAGTCGGCCGACTCCCCCCCAGAGCAGGCCCACCTCGCCCGGGGGCGGGACCGCATCTCCGACGGCGCACCGCCCGGGGTTCATCCGTCCGGGATGCCGTTCATCCCGCGAAACCGTCCGTTGGTCGCAACCGCTTTGTCGGGCGATCGGGCCTCGAGGATCTTCATGCCCGGCCTCACCGGCATCGAGGCGGCGCGGGAAATCGCTCAGCTGCCGACCTATGCGGAGGCGGGGATTGCCCATGCCGATTGGCCCGGGTGCGAGGTCGTCTTCGTCACCGCCCACGACCAGTACGCCATCGACGCCTTCGAGCAGGGCGCCGTGGACTACCTGCTCAAGCCCGCCGAGCGCGAGCGCCTGGCCCGCACCGTGGACCGTGTCCGCGAGCGGATCCACCAGCGGCGCACCGCGTCGGAGTCCGGCCGTGAAACGGCTGCGGCAGTCGATCCTTCCGTCGTTGGTCCAGCCGGCCACCCGGACGAGGCAAACCAGGCTGCCCCGCCTGCGTCGCCACCGTTGGCCATCCACACCCCGGCCCTGCAGGGGCTCCTCCAGCGCCTGGCCGGCGAACTCAGCCTGCCGACCCGGCCGCGCCTGCGCTGGATCCAGGCCACCGCGGGCAACGGGCTGCAGCTCATCCCGGTGGAGGACGTCCTCTTCTTCATGGCCGACGAGAAGTACACCCGGGTACGGACCGCCACGCAGGAGGCCCTGATCCGCAAGCCCATCAAGGAGCTTGTGGAGGAACTCGACAGCGAGGTGTTCTGGCAGATCCACCGCAGCACCGTGGTGAATCTCCGCGCCATCGCGAAGGTCATCCGCGACGGCGACGGCCGCCCGCGGATCCGACTGCGCGACTGCCCCGAGGTGCTGGAGGTCAGCCGCAACCACAGCGGTCTCTTCCGGGGCATGTGACCGACGGTCTCGGGAACCGCCGTGGTGTCGAGGACATCGGTGGAGCCCTCGGCTCGTGTCCCACATCGGTCAGGGAGTGCCTCCCTGTCGCTGCCAGTCGTTGTCGGCGTAAGATCGCCACGTCCGGTTGGTCTTCACGGCCTCGGCATGGCCATCGGCGTAGGTGATGTTGGCCAACTGACCGGGATGGCGTCCGAGCATCTGCGCCTGCTGCTGGGCGGAGGCGACATCATCGAAAGCCCACGGTTGAGGATACATTCCTCCACGGGACGGCGAGCCGTTGGCCCGCCCGGCATCCCCCAGCACGATGAATTGGGCCGGCTGTCGAAACGACGACGGCGGGGTCGTCTCGTTGAACCCGAAGTCCGGATGGGCGAGGAACCATGCCTGTTGGGACGCGTTGTCCAGATTGGCCTCGTTGTGGTTGTTGCCGTAGTCGGTGGTGAACCAGGCCCCGGGCTTCGGCGGCTCCCATTTTGGACCGTTGGGGCAGCGGAACACATTTGTGGCCCCGCCGAGGAAGGGAATGAGCACCTGCCGATACGAATAGGGAGCCCGCGCCTCGAAGGTGTCGGGAGTCCCGGAAGGCGCCGTGCGCTCCGTGACATGGTTGGGATAGCGATCCTGATTGTCCTGGAGATAGAGCAGGTAGCCGCTGCCGATCTGCCGGACATTGCTCAGGCACTGCACGCGCTTGGCGGTGGATTTGGCCCGGGACAGGGCGGGCAGGAGCATCCCGGCAAGGATCGCGATGATGGCGATCACCACCAGGAGTTCGATCAGGGTGAAGGCCGCTCCTCCGGAACGGGGTGCGGTCGATGGACGAAGGACTGCAGGAGACATGGACGGTTGGATTTCATGGGCAATGCCTCCGGGGGTCCGGTGGGTCTCGGGGTGGGGCGGGGCCTCCCCGGGAAGGGGTCGGCCAAGAATCGGAACTCAGATGTTCTGGGCGATGGCCTGGAGGTAGCGGTACTCGACCAGGATGGTCTGCAGGGCGGCCACCAGGGCGTCGACCTGCCGGTGCAGCGGGGCGCGCTGGGGGGTCTCGAGCGTGATCTCGAAGGGCGGGCGCGACATGCCCGGGATGGATTGCAGCATGCCGGGGTACCCGTTGTGGATGATGCCGGAGCGGGCATCGAACCCGTCGATCACCGCCCCATGGTTGCGCGGCAGGTACCGACCCGCCTCGAGCAGCGCCGGTTGGAGCAAGTGCTCGGAGAGCACGCTGCCCTTCACGAAGCCGTACAGTCCCTGGCTCGTGTCGTCGCTGTGCAGGGTGATGATCCCGTCGAAGGCCTGCATCCAGATCTCGGACTCCAGGAAGCGCACCTCGGGGTGGGGCGACTGCTTCCAGAACTCGCGGTTCAGGTCCACGCCGGCGCGGTTGTGTCGTGTGCCGTCCTGATACCCCGTGGGGTTGCACAGCGGATAGAGGAACACCGCGTAGCCTTCGGCGATCTCGGGATGGTCTTCCAGCGTCTGGAGGAACCTGCCCAGCGCGAGGACCCCCTCGGGCTCGTCGCCATGCAGGGTCGCAAAGATCCCGATGCGCTGCAGGTCTCCCCCGCCCTTGCGGCCGACGTAGAGGTATCTGGGCAGGGAATACCCTTCTCCGCCGATCTGGACGGGAGCATGGGAAATCCCGACCAGCCGGCGCGAGTCGCGGGCCCACCGCTCCAACGGCTCGAGCACCTTGGCAATCGAGCGGACCGTGCGGCGGGCCGGGGCGACGGCCGGGGCCCCGGTCGGGATCGGTGGGACGCCCCGTCGGTCAGCGGCCGCGAAGACGGGCAGGTATTCGGAAGCGACGGCCCTCTCGGCCGGCGGGATGGAGGTGGCGACATTCATGGGGTGGCGCTGGCGGCGGTTCCGTCCTTGCGGGTGATGACATCGAAGGTGCCCCCCTCGGCAAAGTGGCGCTTCTGGGCCTTGGCCCAGCCGCCGAAGACCTCATCGATGGTGAAGAGGTCCACCTTGGGGAACTGCGCGGCGAATTCGGCGGCGACGGCGGCATTGCGAGGCCGGTAGAAGTGCTTGGCCGCCAGCCGCTGGGCCGCCTCGCTGTAGAGTTGCTGCAGGTACGCCTGGGCCACCTCGGCGGTGCCCTTGCGCTGGACGCCCCCGTCGACCCAGCTGACCGGGGGTTCGGCCAGGATGCTCACCGAGGGCACCACGCGCTCGAGTCCGGCCGAGGTCGACTCACGCTGGGCCAGCAGCGCCTCGTTCTCCCAGGTGATGAGCACGTCGCCCACGCCCCGCTCGATGAAGGTGACCGTGGAGCCACGGGCCCCGGAATCGAGCACCGGCACGTTGGCATAGAGCCGGCGGACGAACTCCACCGCCTTGGCCTCGTCGCCCCCGGCCTGCTTCAGGGCATACCCGTAGGCGGCCAGGAAGTTCCAACGCGCCCCGCCGCCAGTCTTGGGATTGGCCGTGATCACGCCCACGCCGGGGCGGACGAGGTCGGACCAGTCGCGGATGGCCTTGGGGTTGCCCTTTCGGACCAGGAACACGATCAGGCTCGTGTAGGGGCTGCTGTTCTCGGGCAGGCGCTTCTGCCAGTCGGGCGACACCAGGGTCGGCTTCTTGGCGATGGCATCGATGTCGTACGACAGGGCCAGCGTGACCACGTCGGCCCGCAACCCGTCGATGACCGAGCGCGCCTGTTTGCCGGAGCCGCCGTGCGACTGGGTGACCTTCACGCCGTCGCCGGTCTTGGCCTTCCAGTACTGGCCAAACCACTCGTTGTACTCGGCGTAGAATTCGCGGGTCGGGTCGTAGCTGACATTCAGCAACTGGACATCCTTGGCCTGGGCGCCGGCCGCCCCGAACCACGAACCCCATAGGATGAGCGCCGACCCGGCGACGGCCTGGAACCATCGCGCCAGGTTCATGCATCGCGCCAAGCTCATGCGTCCCCCTTCGTTCCCTTGTTCCCGGCCGCACCCGACAGGCGAACCTTCTCGGTCCGCTCCATCTGCACGACCCGGCCCTCGTGCACCACCAACTGGATCACCCCGAAGCGAAGGGAAGCGATCCAAGGGTTGAGGGTGTCGATCCACTCCGACGGATCATCGACGGCGATCCGGTCCACCTGGGGATCGCGGGAACCGTCCCGTTCCGGACCCCCGGCGCTGGCTTGCGTGCTCATGCCGGGATGAGGCTGAAACTAAATCTCATGTATGTCAACTGCATTGATGTAGTTTTATTGCTCCCCATTTTTCGGCCGTTTTTGCCAGAGTTCCAGCAACCCAACCCGATTCCATCCAAACGCCCATTCTTTCAGTCGACTTTTTGCTCCTCCCTGATCCACCGCCCCTTTGGATGAGCCTGTCCCTTTGGATGGGCCTGTCCCTTGGGGAATGGGATTGGGGTGGGAGTTGTGGCACGGAGGTTGCATAATCCGTTCCACCATGAACCGACGCGTCATCGGCCCGTTGCTGGTTGCCATCGCCATCGGAGGAAGCTGGCTCGGAGCCTTTCGGCCGGGCTCACCCCCGAGGCCCCCTGCCGGTTCGGACTCGCCGGCCCGGCGGACGGATGCCTCAACCCGCCCGGGATCGGCGCAACGATCGGCGGCACCCCTCACCGCCCATCGGACGCCGGGTCCGACGTCGACGACCGGCGCCACCGCTGCCCGGCAGTTGCCGCCGCCGCGACCCACGTCGCCCCAAGTGCCGGCCTCCCGGGCCAGCCGGTGGTCGGACTCGGTGCCGGAGCCGGCCTTTGCCCGGTTCGCCGGTTGGACCCGACGCTATCTCGCCGAATCATCCCCCGACGCCCGACGGGGCCTGGAGGCCGAGGGCCTCGAACTGGCCCGCCAGCGGCGACGGGAACTCGAGGAACTCATCCCGTCCGACCCCCGACGGGCCCTCGAACTGGCGCTGCCGGGAGGCCTTCGCGAGGCGTTGCCGGCATCGATGATCGCCCACCTGGAGGAACCGGTGGACGGCCGCGGCGATTTCGGGGTGCTGGCCGCCATCCCTTCCCCAGGTCACACCGGACCGTTCGAGCCGGTGTACCGGACGGTGTCCATCGGGGACCGCGCCTGGCGGGCCCACACCTACGGACCGGCGCTCCTCCGCCCGACCCTGAGCGGCATCCCGCTGCATGGCATCGCCCTCGGGAACCTCTTCGCGCTCGACCCCAACGCCGTGCGAATCCTGGACCCGGACGAGGCCGCGCGCGCCGCGATCCCGGCCAAGGACGCGCTCTGCGCGGTGTCGAATGAACCGGTCACCGCCTTCGCCGAGGAGGTGCCGGTCGATGCCGGGGGGCACCCGGCGTGGCTGTGCAGCGCGGCGCACACCGAGAACTACAACGGGCGGCTCCTCCTGGCGGCCCTCGACCAAGGCAACGGCACCGATGCCGACGGCGTGTTCCGCCCGAAGTCGGCCTACACCGAGGGCCTCAAGCGCCTGCTGATGATCCGCTGCGATTTCAGCGACCTCGCCGGAGCGCCCCTCGGCGATGCGGCCGGGACGAACATGCTCAACGGCATCGCCTCGTTCTACCTCGAGCAAAGTTTCGGCAGGACGACGTTCCGTCCGCTGGGCGGGGGCAGTGCCATGACGGCAACCCTCCGGATGCCCAAGACCGCCGCCGTCTATGGCGCCTCCGACCCGTCGGTGCTGCGGACCGATGCCCGGAACGCGGCCCGTGCGGCCGGATTCAACACGGCGTCCTTCGACTTCGACCTCATCTGCGTCGGGGCCGTCCCGGGGTTCAACTGGGCGGGTCTGGCCTACGTAGGCACCCCCGGTTCCTGGATCCGGGCCTCCTTCGACGCGGCCGGCGGGACCGCCTCGCACGAACTGGGCCACAACTTCGGCCTCGCCCACGCCAACTCCTGGGACACCGGAGGCCAGAGCATCATCGGCCCCGGAAGCAATGTGGAGTATGGGGACAGCTTCGACACGATGGGCAACGCCACGGCCGGCCGCCGCCATTTCAACGCCCGCTACAAGAACTTCCTCGACTGGCTGCCCACCAGCCAGGTCCGCATCGTGACCGCCTCGGGCACCTACCGGCTCTTCGCCCACGATGCGACCAACGCCGCCACGACCCGGGCCGTGAGGATCGCGCGGAACACGCGGACCAACTACTGGCTCGAGTTCCGCCAGCGGTTCAACGACCGCCCGGCCCTCATGGACGGGGTCGGGCTGCGATGGGCCCGCTCGGAAAACCAGCCGTCGCTCCTGCTGGACGTCACGCCCGGGTCGCCCGACGGCAAGAACGACTCGGCACTGCTCATCGGACGCACCTTCTCCGACCGCGCGGCCGGCATCCACATCACCCCGCTGGCCAAGGGCGGCACCGTGCCCGAGTCGCTCGACCTCCAGGTGAACCTCGGCCGTTTCACCAACAACCAGCCACCAACGGTCACCCTGTCCGCCAGCGCCACCTCGACCTTCAGCGGAGCCCCGGTCACCTTCACGGCGACGGCCTCGGATCCCGACGGGGACGCCCTGGCCTACTCCTGGGACTTCGGGGACAACAGCATCGTGGCCGCCAACACCGACCGGGTCAGCCGCTCCTGGAGCACGGCCCGTGAGTACTCGGTGCGGTGCACCGTCAGCGACATGAAGGGTGGCGAGGGATCGACCGCAGTCCTGGTGCGCATCGGCAACCCCACGACATTCCGCATCTCGGGCCGAGTCCTCGAGGGCGGCAAACCCGTGCCCGGGATCCGGGTCGAGGTGTCCAACACCCAGCAGACCTACACGGTCAGCGACGGATCCTACACCCTGGCCGGGCTTTCCCGCGGCACCTACACCCTCAAGGCCATCGGCGAAGGCTACATCTTCAGTCCGTCCGGGTTCTCGAATCCCCTGACGATCAGCGGATCGGTCGAAGGAGCGAACCTGGAGGCCTCCCAACCGGGAGACCTCGCCCAGGTCGCCCTGGTGCCCCTGGGAGCGCAATGGCGCTACTACGACAC
This sequence comes from Verrucomicrobiota bacterium, assembly GCA_016871615.1. Taxonomy (GTDB): domain Bacteria; phylum Verrucomicrobiota; class Verrucomicrobiia; order Limisphaerales; family UBA9464; genus SXXZ01. The sequence goes on along the minus strand of VHCX01000021.1, from coordinate 33,143 downwards.
CGGCGACCTGGCCGGAACCCTCTGGAGATCGGCGGGGTTCAATGACAGCGCCTGGATCCGGGGTGCGGCCCCGCTCGGTTACGGGGACGACAACATCGTCACGACCGTGCGCTTCGGACCTTCCGCCTCCGCCAAGCACATGACGACCTGGTTCCGCCACGGTTTCTCGGTGGACGACCCCACCCGGTTCCTCTCGGTGAACCTCGGGCTGATCCGGGACGACGGCGCGGCCGTGTACCTCAACGGCACCGAGATCTTCCGCAGCAACCTGCCGACCGGGACGCTCACGTCGGCCACCCGGGCCAACTCAAGCGTCGGCGGCAGCGACGAAACCACGGTGTACGAGGCCTCGGTCGATCCCAAGTGGCTCCGCCCGGGCACGAACGTGCTCGCGGTGGAAGTGCACCAGTTCGCCGCCGACAGCTCCGACCTGCGCTTCGCGCTGCAGTTGTCCGGGCTGCTGAGGCCGTCCTCGGCCGCCGCGCCGAGACTCGACGTCGGGGGCGTGGCCGGGGAGATCCGGCTGAGCTGGCCGGTCACGGCCGTCGGGTTCGAGCTGCAGGAAAGCAAGTCGCTCGTGACGCCGTGGCTGCCATCCGACGAGACGATCCGCGCGGAGGCCGGCCAGAACGTGGCCCTGCCACAACCGACCGAGAACCTGCGGTTCTTCCGGCTGGGCAAACCGTGAGCCGAAACCAGGGGCAAACCGGTCGCACCCGAACCCTCCCCAGCCTGTCCGCCCCACTCCCGTGTGCGGCAGGACTCACCGGCCGGACTCACCAGGCCGCCCGCAGCTCCGACGGATGGGCTCCCGTGTCCCGCAACGTCCGCAGGCTCAGGGCCGCATGCCGCTTGGACAGGCGCACCCCCTGCGCATCGGACAGGAGCGGGCAGTGGAAGAACGCCGGGGGAGCCCAACCCAGGGCCCGGTAAAGCAGGATCTGGCGGGCCGTGCTCACGAGCAGGTCGGCTCCCCGCACCACCTCGGTGATGCCCATGGCATGGTCGTCGACCACACAGGCCAGCTGGTAGCTGGGAACCCCATCCGGCCGCACGACCACGAAGTCGCCGAAGTCCCGTCCCGCGATCCTGGCCTGCGAGCCCTGCCCGCCGTCGTTCCACGTGAGGACCTCCCCGTCGGGCACCCGGAAGCGCCACGACACCGGCCGGCCTGCCAAAACCGCGTCAACCGGACGGCAGCGGCAGGTGCCGGGGTAGAGAGGCTCGTCGTCGGCGGCATGGGGCGCCCGGACCGCCGCCTGGATGTCCTTGCGCGAACAGACACACGGGTAGACCTGACCGGCCGCCCGCAACCGCTCGAAGGCCTCCTGGTGGACCGCCCTACGCTCCGATTGCGAGTAGGGGCCATGGGGTCCGCCGCAGTCCGGCCCCTCCTGCCAGCGGATGCCAAACCAGCGCAGGTCCTCGAAGAAGGCCTCGACGAACTCCCGGCGGACCCGGTCGCCGTCGAGGTCCTCGTTGCGCAGCACCAACACCCCCCCGTGGGACTCGGCCCGGCCATGGGCGATCCAGAAGGTGCGGGCATGCCCGAGGTGCAGGTGACCCGTCGGGGACGGGGCGATCCTCCCGCGGTAGACTGGCGGACCTCCAGAGGCCATGGGCGATCTCCTCCCGGCCATCAGGCCCCACCGGCAATCAACCACCATCCGCCGACGCCGAACGCCACCGCCGAGCAGGCCCACAACAGGCCGCGGTAACCGCGACGGGCCCGTCCCGCCCAGCGCTCCGCCAGACGCCCGAGCAAGGCCGAGAAGCCGGCCATGGCCAGCACGGTGCCCACGCCGAAGGCCAGGAGATAGGCGATGGAATCGGCCAGACGCGTGAAGCCCAGCGAGGGAAGGACGCCCAGGAAATGGGAACTCCCCGCCAACCCATGCAGCACGCCGATCCCGAGGGCCGCATGCCCATGACCGTGACCGGCCCCGTGCGGGTCGACCTCGTCACCGGCACCCCCCACCACGTGCGAATGACCCGGACCGTGGAAGTGGACATGCCCATGGCGGCTGCCGTCGTGCAGGTGCTCGTGCGCGTGGACCTCCACGCGCAGGGCCTGCCGCACCATCCAGAACCCCATGGCGATCAACAGCACGCCAACCAGGCGCTCGCTCATCGACGAGACCCCCGCCACCGGGATCGCGGAGCGGAACAGGATGGCCAGGATGCCGATCGCCACGACGCCGGCCGAGTGGCCGATTCCCCAGCGCACCCCGGCGAACCAGGCGCGGCGATGGCTCTTCACCGCGAGCGGGGCCACCGCCGCCAGATGGTCCGGCCCGGCCAGCACATGGAGAAGCCCCGCAACCAATCCGGACAACGCCGCCAACATGGGCCGAAGGCTACGCCTCCCCCCGAAGGCCGCCATGCAAATCCCGCGACGTGACGTCGCAGTCCCCCCACGCCGGGGACCAATCCTCCGGGAGGTCCCGGAACGACCGCCTCCCCCCGCCCCGAGGTCCCGCAGAGCCTCAACTCTGGGAGCCCTCACGCATCCGCAGCGCGATCGGTCGGCCCGGGAATGGACCAACAAAAACCTTGCAGGTTCCGCCATGGAACCTAGCTTCTCGCCGCTCCGAGCGGTTGCGCGGTTAGCTCAGTGGTAGAGCATTACCTTGACACGGTAGGGGTCACAGGTTCGAACCCTGTATCGCGCACCATTTCCCAGCACATCCCCCGGCCCCCCGGCCAACGCACCGCTCCCCCAGCGGATCCATACGGCTCAACCACAACCAAACGCCCGCTTTCCAGGGCAGGAGTTCACCGGTCTGGGCTGCAGGTACGTACGTTCGTTCCCCGAAAACGGTCCCCGAAATCATTGCCCAAGTTCGTTGCCCCAATTCGGGCCCACTTGGGGGTACGGCCATGCATCGGTCCACCGATGTGTCCCGGTCAGCCCCGGGTTCAGCCCGGGGTTCAGCCCCCAACGACTCGTTGCGGACAGCACGGAAGCTCCCCAAAGGGGTCCCGGTGGCGGACCCCGGAGACCTTCTGTCGCCCCCCTCCCGTTGGGGCCAACCCCCGTTTTCAGGAGGCCGTCGGGGCGTGACCCGAATAGGCCTCCATGCCCACGCAGGAGCACACGAGGTTGCGGTCCCCGAACACGTTGTCGACGCGACCCGAGGCGGGCCAGAACTTGAACTCCCGCAGACCGGCCACCGGAAAGGCCGCCCGATCCCGGCTGTAGGACCGATCCCAGGTCTCGGAGGCGATCTGGTCGGCGGTATGGGGCGCATTCTTGAGCAGGTTGCTCCGGGCATCCACCTGGCCCGACTCGACCTCGAGGATCTCGGCGTGGATGGAGATCATCGCCTCGCAGAAGCGGTCCAACTCGGCACGCGGCTCCGACTCGGTGGGCTCGACCATCAGGGTGCCGGCCACCGGCCAGCTGAGCGTGGGCGCGTGGAAGCCGTAATCCATGAGGCGCTTGGCGACGTCCTCGGCGGTCACCTTCTTGAACTGGCGCAGGTCGAGGATGCACTCGTGGGCCACGCACCCGTTGGCCCGGTAGAGCGTCGGGAAATAGGGCTCCAGGCGCTGGGCGATGTAGTTGGCGTTGAGGATGGCCACCCGGGTGGCGGCGGTCAGACCCTCGGCCCCCATCATCTGCAGGTACATCCACGGGATCGTGCAGATGGAGGCGCTTCCCCACGGGGCCGCGCTGACCGCCCCGATGGGGTCCTCGCCGCCCAGGTTCACGACGGCGTGGCCGGGCAGGAAATCCACCAGATGGGCCGCGACGCAGACCGGGCCGACGCCCGGTCCGCCGCCGCCGTGGGGAATGCAGAAGGTCTTGTGGAGGTTGAGGTGGCAGACATCGGCTCCCAGCGCCCCGGGCGAGGTCAACCCCACCTGGGCGTTCATGTTGGCGCCGTCCATGTACACCTGGCCGCCGGCCTCATGGACCCACTGGCAGATGTCCTTCACCGCCACCTCGAACACGCCGTGGGTGCTGGGGTAGGTGATCATGAGCGCCGCGAGGTCCGGACCGTGGAGGGCGATCTTCTGGCGGATGTCCGCGACATCGATGTTGCCGTCGGCGTCGCAAGCCACCGGGACCACCGTCATGCCGGCCATCACGGCGGAGGCCGGGTTGGTGCCGTGGGCGCTGGTCGGGATGAGACACACGTTGCGATGGCCCTCGCCACGGCTGCGGTGCCAGGCGCGCACGAGGAGCAGGCCGGCGTACTCGCCCTGGGAACCGCTGTTGGGCTGCAGCGAGACGCCGGCGAAGCCGGTGCACGAGGCCAGCCACGCCTCCAGTTCCTCGAAGAGCTGCTGGTACCCCCGGGTCTGGGACAGCGGCGCGAACGGGTGGATCGCGCCGAACTCGGGCCAGCTGACCGGAAACATCTCGGCCGAGGCATTGAGCTTCATCGTGCACGAGCCCAGCGGGATCATGCTGTGGCAGAGCGACAGGTCCTTGACCTCCAGCCGCCGGAGGTAGCGCAGCATCTCGGTCTCGCTGCGATGCCGACGGAAGACCGGGTGGGTCAGGAAGGGGCTGGTCCGCCGGGGGAGGACCGGCACGACGATCTCCAGGTCGCCCAGCGTGAACGGCGGGGTCTGGCCCAGGTGGAAGGCGGTGAGGATCCTCTGGACATCCTCAGGCCCCGCGGTCTCGTCGAGGCTCACGCCGACGTGCGTGGCACTGATCCGCCGCAGGTTGATCCCCAGCGATTCGGACGCGTGGTGGACCGCGGCCGCATCCGGCACCTCCACCGTGAGCGTGTCGAAAAACCCGGCGTTGACGGTGACCAGGCCGAGGCGGCGCAAGCCAGCCGCGAGCAGCCCGGTCAACCCGTGGATCCTCGCTGCGATGGCCCTCAACCCCTCCGCCCCGTGGTAGGCCGCGTAGGCCATCGCCATGTTGGCCAGGAGCGCCTGGGCCGTGCAGATGTTCGAGGTGGCCTTCTCGCGCCGGATGTGTTGCTCGCGGGTGCCGAGCGAGAGCCGGAGCGCCGTCCGACCCCGGGAATCCTTGGAGACGCCCACGAGGCGTCCCGGCATGGACCGCTTGAAGGCGTCACGGGTGGCGAAGAAGGCGGCGTGCGGCCCCCCGAAGCCGAGCGGCACGCCGAAGCGTTGCGCGCTGCCGACGGCGACATCGGCTCCCCAATCGCCCGGGGTCTTGAGCAGGGTCAACGCGAGGAGATCGGCCGCGAGGACGACAAGCGCGCCAGCCTGATGGGCGGCCTCGACCAGGGCCGAAGGATCCCAAACCCCGCCGGAACTCCCCGGGTACTGGACCAAGGCGCCGAACACCTCGGGCCCGAAGGCCGGATGGTTCCGGTCGCCCACGACGACCTGCAACCCGAGCGCCTCGGCCCGGGTCCGGACCAGGTCGATGTTCTGGGGGTGGCAATCCGAGTCGATCCAGAAGGTGTTCCGCTGGGCATCGGCCTCCTTCACCCGGCGGCACAGGGTCATCGCCTCCGCACAGGCCGTAGCCTCGTCCAGCAGCGACGCATTGGCGATGTCCATCCCGGTCAGGTCGCAGACCAGGGTCTGGAAGTTCAGCAAGCCCTCCAGGCGTCCCTGCGAGATCTCCGCCTGGTAGGGCGTGTACTGGGTGTACCAGCCGGGATTCTCGAGGATGTTCCGCTGGATCACCGGCGGGGTGATCGTGTTGTGGTAGCCTAGTCCGATGTACGACTTGAACACCCGGTTCCTCGAGGCGATCGACCGGAGCCGGGCCAAGGCGGCGGCCTCGCCCAACGGCCCGGGCAGGACCAGCCCGTCGGCCCGGCGGATTGCGGAGGGCACGGCGGCCTCGACCAGGGCATCCAGCGACGGATGCCCGCAGGCCCGGGCCATCTCATCCCATTCCCCGGGCCGGGGACCGATGTGGCGGTGGACGAAGGAATCGGGATGCTGCGACAAGGACTCGAGGGTCATGGATGAACGGACCCGCCGGAGCAGGTCGCGTAAAGCTACGTCCACCCCCCGGCGAGGCAAGCGCCGCGTCTCGTGGTTGGCGCCCCCCCCAATCGTTGGAGCCCAATCGTTGAAGCCTGTCCCTTCGCTTCGCCCACGGTCCCGTGTCGCCAACGGTCGTTCCCTGCCCTTTCGCGCGACTCCCAGTTCATCCAGGGGATCTTCCAACCCGGCCCCCCAAGGCCCCGCAAACAGCCTGTCCCCACGCCCCCACCCCAAGAACACAGCCTGTCCCCTCGAGGCCCCCAACAACCCGCCATCCAGCTCACCGCACAGCCTGTCCCCATCAACGGGTCCCGTCGGTTCGACCCGCCGGACGGTGGATTCCATCCCGGCAGGCAATTCTTGCCGTCCACCAGGCCGCAGGGATCGCAAGTTTGTCCTTTGGTCGGGACGAACCGAATGCTAAGAGCCTGTCCCCGGCCGGGCGGACCCCTTGGACAGGACATCCGGCCCGGGACACTCCCGACCCACCCGGCCTGTCCTCAATTGACCACCGACCCACCGCCCACGCCGTGCCGAAAGCCTCCTCCCCGCGAAACGGGTCCCCTGTCCATCTGGTCCGCCCCCTGGTCCGGCGGTTGCACGCCTACGTTCCGGGGGAGCAACCCATGGTGAAGGGCCTGATCAAACTCAACACCAACGAGAACCCCTACCCACCTTCCCCAAAGGTGTTGTCGGCGGTGGCTTCGGCCGTGGACGGGCGACTGCGCCTCTATCCCGATCCGACAGCCCAACCCCTCCGGGAGCGACTGGCCCGCCTTCACGGCTGTTCTCCGGATCAGATCATCGTCGGCAATGGTTCGGATGAATTGCTGGCCCTGGGGGTCCGGGCCTTCGTGGAACCGTCCGCCCCCGGGATGACTCCAAACGACACGGCCTCCCGGAACCGGGTGCAGTACCTGTCTCCCAGCTACTCGCTGTATCCGGTCCTTTCCGAGACCCACGGGGCCATCACCCACCCGGTGCCCCTGTTGCCGGACTTCGGCCTGCCGTCGGTCGCGAACCTTCAGTCCGGGGGTCTGTGGGACTTCCGCGCGGCCCTGACCTTCGTGACCACCCCGAACGCACCGAGCGGGCGCGGATACCCCTCCCGGGAACTGGATGCGCTCTGCGCCGCCATGAAGGGCGTGGTCGTGTTGGATGAGGCCTACGTGGACTTCGCCGAGGAAAACGCCCTCGAACTTTGCCTGAAACATCCCCATGTCCTCGTCTCGCGCACCTTTTCCAAGGCCTATTCCCTGTGCTTCCAGAGGGTCGGTTACTGGGTGGGTCATGCCGAACTGATCGCCGCCCTGCACCGGATCCGGGACAGCTACAACGTCAATGGACTCGGACAGGTGGCGGCCTTGGCCACCTTGGGGGACCTGCCCCATTACCGGAGGAATTTCCGGCGCATCATCGCCTCCCGGGCCAGGCTCGGCCGGGAACTGGCCGGGCTGGGCTGGCAGGTCCTGCCGTCCCAGACGAATTTCCTCCTCGTACGTCCCCCGGGACCGCCGGCCCGCCAGTGGCTGGAGGCCCTTCGGCAGCGGAAGATCCTCGTGCGATGGTTCGCCTCGCCCGGCCTCGAGGCGTTCCTGCGGATCACCATCGGGTCCGAGGAGGAGGTGGACACCCTCCTGGAGACGGTCCGTAATCTCCCCAGGTCGACCCAGCGGCCCTGAAGGCCGTCCCTCACTCCCACCCGCCGACCCAGGAAGGGCTCATGAACCTCCCGAACCGATTGACCGTCTCCCGATTCGCCCTCACGGGCCTGTTCTGGGTGGCGGTCTTCGCCCAGTTCCCGGGAAACCGGTCCTGCGCCTTGGTGCTCTTCGGTCTGGCGAGCCTCACCGACTACCTCGACGGGAAGATCGCCCGCGAACGGAAACTGATCACCGACTTCGGCGCACTCATGGATCCGCTGGCCGACAAGATCCTCACCTGCTCGGCCTTCATCGCCTTCATCGAACTGCACCGGATCGAGGCCTGGATGGTCGCCGTCATCGTGGGCCGGGAGCTGGCGATCACCGGGCTCCGGTTGCTGGCGGCCTCGAAGCAGGTTGTGCTGGCCGCCGAACGGTTGGGCAAGCACAAGACCATCTCCCAGATCACGACCATTCTTGTGACGCTGCTGGCCATGAGCCTCCCCGAGTGGGGCGATGCCGGGCACCTCGTGGTCTCCTTCGCCCTCCTGGGCAGACCCTGGATCGGGACCCTCGAGCAGGCCACGCAATGGCTCGCGGTGACCCTGACCCTCTACAGCGGCGCAACCTATCTCTGGCGCAACCGGCATCTGTACCTTGGGGACATGTAGGGGAGGTGATGGATCGGCGGACCTGATCGGATCGCCGCTCCGGATCTGGATTCACCGTGCCACCCCAGAGGCGCCCGCCCCCGCCTAACTTCAACGGGGGGCAACCAGATCCGCCCGGTCGGAATCCAGCAGGGTCTCGAACTCCCGGAGGCTGGGCTTGATGACCCGGGCTTCCCCGCAGTGGCCCAGCATGGCCTCGAGCGTCTTGAGCCCATTGCCGGTGATGCACAGGACCGCGCTGGAGTCGGCCGGGATCCTCCCCTGGGCGATGAGCTTCTTGGCGACCCCCACGGTGACCCCGCCGGCCGTCTCCGCGAAGATGCCCTCGGTCTCGGCGAGCAGGCGGATGCCCTCGCGGATTTCGTCGTCGCTGACATCCTCGCCATGGCCACCGGTCTCCTTCATCACCTTGAGGGCGTAGAACCCGTCGGCCGGGGTCCCGATGGCGAGGGACTTGGCGATGGTGTTGGGTTTCACCGGCTTGAAGAAATCGAGACCGGCTTTCTGGGCCGTGGTGATCGGAGAGCAGCCGGTGGCCTGGGCGCCATGGATCTTCCAGGACCGGTTCGGGACCAGTCCCAGCTTGGAGAACTCCTGATAGCTCTTGTGGATCTTGGTCAACAGCGAGCCCGAGGCCATGCAGACCACCGTATGCTCGGGGATCCTCCAGCCGAGCTGTTCCTGGATCTCGAACCCCATGCTTTTGGAGCCCTCGGCGTAGTAGGGCCGCATGTTGACGTTGACGAAGGCCCACCCGTACTTGCCGGCGATCTCGGCGCACAAGCGGTTGACCTCGTCGTAGTGGCCCCGGATGCCGACCACATTGGCCCCGTAGACCAGCGAATTGACGACCTTTCCCTGCTCGAGGTCCGACGGGATGAACACGTAGCAGTGCAGGCCGGAGGCCGCCGCATTGGCCGCGACCGAATTGGCCAGGTTGCCCGTCGAGGCACAGGCGACCGTCTTGAATCCCAGCTCCACCGACCGGCTCAACGCGACGCTCACGACGCGGTCCTTGAAGGAAAGCGTGGGATAATTCACCGCGTCGTTCTTGACCCACAGCTCGCGGATCCCTAGCCGGGTAGCCAACCGGTCGGCCTTCACCAGCGGAGTGTAACCCACCTTGGCGCCAACGGTCGGCTCCCCGGCGATCGGGAGCAGTTCGCGGTACCGCCACATGGTCTGGGGGCGGGAGCAGATCTTCTCGCGCGTCAGGCCCTGCCGGATGCGCTCGTAATCGTAGGCCACCTCGAGCGGGCCGAAGTCGAACTCGCAGACGTGGGTGGCGCCCAAAGGATACTCCCGGCCGCACTCCCGGCACTTGAGTGCCTTCATGTATCCGTTGCTCTGACTCATAATCGATAAGCTTCCCGAGGCGTGGTCCCGGCGCGCATCCGGCTGGCGAGGTGGCCCGAAATGGAACCCTCCTCGCGAAACGAGAAGGGTGAAGCTCTGGAGGAGTCGACTCTTCTCATCTTTGCCGAAGTCCTACGACCTCGACCGGATTTGGCACCTGGACGCGAAGCACGGAGGCTTCACCGGTTGCCGTGGCTTCACTGGGCCGTTCCCTCCGCCACTCTGGATGAGCGCCGCGATCGCCCGCGGCTGCCGAGGTTGATCGGACGAACGGGCCGAACTGTCAAAGACTTTCGCATTGGAAGTTGAGCTCCACCAGGCGCCCCTCCGCCGTCAAAACACTTCCCACGGCCACCGCGTCCGTCACCGCCACCACCTGCCACCTCCCAGACCAGGCGTCCAGGCCAACCCGGGATTCCGGCGGTCTCGGAGGCGGTCTCGGAGCCTGTCCCCAAGCGTGGATCTCTTGGCCTATCCCCGGGAAGTCTCCCCTAGGAATGCCCATCGAGGCCCTGCCCAGGGATGTCAGCGACGGTTTGAAAACCAACGAAACCTGCCGGTTTGAAATCCAACTTTCCCAGAAACTCGACGGATCATCGATGCGGTATCGGCTTTTTGATTGTCGACGCGGATCTTGAGTAGGCCTGCCGGGCTTGGAAGGCTCTTGGCCCCAGTTTGAAGAAGGAAGAAACGCTGGCGCTGATTCCGGAAGAAAACGTCCTCATGGACACGGAAAAAGCGTAGAGTTCAGTCCGGCAACTTTCTGCGGGTTTCGGAACGATGCTGACAGAGGGAGCCTGTCCCTCGAATGCGGGCCCGGATCATCGGGCTACCTCCTTCTCGAGCCCCGAACCCGTGCCTCGAGCCTGTCCCCGGATTCCTCGGATTCCTGCCCGGACAATTGTGCCGGACATCGGTCTGCGGACTTCGGTGCGGGTATCCGTGGGGTGCGGAGCCTGTCCCTCTTGGCTCTCTTGGCTGGCTCCATTCCATGTCCCGGAAGCACGCGCCCCAGGATCGCCCCGAGGGGGCACCCTCGACCGACGGCTGAACCAGATGTCCAGACCACGGCCAAAACGAGCCTGTCCCCAACTCCGAGGGTTACCCAGTCCTCGGTCGTTCCCTCGCCGCCGCGCCAGACCATGGCGCGCCGGAACGACCTTTGACTTCTCTTTCGCAGACTCCGCGCTAGTTTCGACCCGCCATGAATGCCGTCAGCACCGTTGTGCTTTCCCGAGACTGCGATGCGGTCCAGATCCCCGCGGGCAACACCGTCACTCTCCCGGCCGGAACCGAGGTGGACATCACCCAAACCCTGGGCGGATCCTACACCGTTCACGCCATGGGCGGCCTGTTCCGGGTGGCCTCAAAGGACGCCGACGCCCTCGGAATCACCCCGGCCGCCCCGGTCACCGGGACCTCCACCCCGGGCGATATCGATGAAAAAGCCGTCTGGGACACGCTGCGCACCTGCTACGATCCCGAGATCCCTGTCAACATCGTCGACCTCGGCCTGGTGTACGATCTGGGGATCGAACCGCTCCCCGCAGGAACCAAGAAGATCTTCGTGAAGATGACCCTGACCGCCCCGGGATGCGGCATGGGCGCAACCATCGCCGGAGACGCCCAGCAGAAGATCCTCACGCTGCCCGGGGTCGAGGACGCTTCGGTGGAGATCGTCTGGGACCCACCCTGGCACCAGAGCATGATCACGGCCGAGGGACGTCGGCTTCTCGGCCTCGAGTGATCCATCCCGCTTTCGCCGTGCCATCCAAGGTTTCCCCGCCGACGAGACGAGCCCTTCGGACCTCTCCGGCCAGAGTCCCCGTCACCGCGATCCCGGTGAAGAGGGCAGTTCCCTTCCACCCCATCCCGGCGGTTCTCGGAGACATCCGACGGGGGCGGATGGTGGTCGTGGTCGACGACGAGGACCGCGAAAACGAGGGCGACCTGGTGATGGCCGCCGAGAAGGTGACCCCGCAGGCGATCAACTTCATGGCCAAACACGGCCGGGGATTGATCTGCGTGCCGACCGTCGAGGACCGGCTCAAGCAACTGGGAATCGAGCAGATGGTGGCCAGGAACCGGGACGCCTATAAGACCGATTTCCAGGTCAGCGTCGATGCCGCCAAGGGCGTCAGCACGGGCATCAGCGCCGCGGACCGCTCTCGGACGATCCGCGTGATGGTCGACCCGACGGCCACGCCGGCCGACCTGATCCAACCCGGACACGTCTTCCCCCTCAGGTCGAAGGCGGGCGGGGTGCTTCGTCGGGCGGGACATACGGAGGCGGCCGTCGATCTGGCGACCCTGGCCGGACTGAAACCGGCCGGGGTGATCTGCGAGATCATGAACGACGACGGCTCTATGGCCCGTCTGCCGCAGTTGATCACATTCGCCCGGAAGCACCGGTTGAAGATCTGCTCCATCGCCTCGCTGATCGAGTTCCGGAGGGCCTCCGAGAGGCTCGTCGAACGCATCGAGTCGATCCGGATGCCCACCGACTATGGTGACTTCATGCTGCATCTCTACGCGTCGAAAGTCGACGGGGCCGAGCACCTGGCGTTGGTCAAGGGGGATGTCTCGGGGCGCAAAGGGGTGATGGTGCGGGTCCACAGTGAATGCCTCACAGGCGATGTCTTCGGCTCGCGGAGATGCGACTGTGGCCCTCAATTGCACGCGGCGATGGAACGCATCCAGCAGGAAGGTCGCGGCGTCATCCTCTACATGAGGCAGGAAGGGCGAGGCATCGGGCTCGGCGCAAAGATCCGCGCCTACAAGCTCCAGGAGCAGGGTCTCGACACGGTGGATGCCAACCTTCAACTGGGATTTCCGATGGATCTGAGGGATTACGGGTTCGGGGCACAGATGCTCTCGGACCTTGGGGTGAAACGGATCCGCCTGCTGACCAACAACCCAAAGAAGGTGGTGGGTCTTCAGGGGCACGGCCTGGAGATCATCGAACAATTGCCGATCCGAGTTGCCCCCAATCCCGAAAACGAGGGCTACCTCAAGACCAAACGCGACCGGATGGGGCACCTGCTCTGACCCTGCCTTTGTTCCCTCCATCGCCCCTCGCCGGATCGCCGGATCGACGGTGGCCTGACGGAGTGCATCCCCCAGGTTCGGCCTGCGGATCCCCGGGGGCGCGCCGCGTCAGACATCGCACAGACGCACGGCCTGCCGGAGGGAACCCAAGGCATCCGGGCGCGCCGGGATGAACTCCTGGGCGACGAAGCCCTGATACCTGATGTCGGCGATCGCCCGCAGGATCGCCGGATAATTCAACTCCTGGGTTTCGTCGATCTCATGCCGGCCGGGAACGCCTCCCGTGTGGTAGTGGGCGAAGAACCCATGATGCCTGCGGATCGTCGCGATGACATCGCCCTCCATGATCTGCATATGGTAGATGTCATAGAGCAGCTTGAAGGAACCGGATCCCACCTCCCGGCACAGGGCCACGCCCCAAGCCGACTTGTCGCACATGTAGTCCGCGTGATCGACCCTCGAGTTGAGCAACTCCATGACCAGCGTGACGTCGTGCCTCTCGCAGAGACCCATCAGGCGCTTGAGGCCCACGGCGCAGTTCTGGAGACCGAGCGCATCGTCCATCCCCGCCCGATTTCCCGAGAAGCAGATGACATTTCTCAGGCCGGCCTTGGCGGCAAGGGGGATCCACTCCTCGTAGGCCGAAACGAGCGTGTCATGGTGCTCCAGACGGTTGAAGCCCTTGGTGATTCCGCCGAGGCCATTCTTCACCGGGTTGCTTGTGATCGCGCAGGTCAGCCCGTGCCTCCTGACGGTGTCCCAATCACCCGGGCCCAGCAGCTCGATCGACTGCAGTCCCATCGCCTTGCCGGCGACCGCCAACTCCTCCACCGACACCTTCGGATAGCACCACTTGCACACCGAATGACGGATCCGGCCCTTGGAACCGGCCGCCCCGTCGGCGGCACCCAGGCGGACGGATAGCGAGGCCGCCGCCACCGAAGCGGCAGCCGTCAGGGCGGAGCGGCGGGTGAATCTCATCGGCCCACGATAGCCAAGCAGCCTGTCCCCGCGCCAAAAAAAACGGAGGGGACAGGCTGTTTTTCGGGGAGAATCCGGCGTCGCTCGACGAATCCTTTGATGGAGCTGTGTCCATTCCATCATGCGAACCCGACGAATCAAGGCCTCTCCGGAGGCCAGCAACGGCCTCTACCACTGCATCTCACGGGTGGTCGACCGGCGACTGGTGTTAGGTGACACCGAAAAGGAGCATTTCTGCCGGCTCCTCCGGGGATACGCCAGATTCTGCGGCGTGCGAATCCTCACCCACTGCGTCATGGGCAACCATTTCCACCTGCTGGTGGAGGTTCCCAAGCGCCCGGATGATCCGCCGGACGATGACGAGTTGATCGAACGCATCGCGGCCATCCATTCGCCGGAGCGCACCCGCGTGATCGGCGAGCTTCTCTCCCGTGCCGGTCCGGTGGAGCGCGAGGCGCTGCGACAGCGCCTCTGGAGGCGGATGGGGGACATCAGCCAGTTCCTCAAGGAACTCAAGCAACGCTTCAGCCAGTGGCACAACCTGCGGCAGGGAAGACACGGCACGCTCTGGGAGGAGCGCTTCAAGAGCGTGCTCATCGGGCCCGGGGGACGCGCCCTTTCAACCGTCGCCGCCTACATCGACCTGAATCCGGTCCGCGCCGGCCTGGTTTCCCACCCGGCGGCCTACCGTTGGAGCGGCTGTGGCGGGGCGGTGAACGGAAACGTCGACGCCCTCGCAGGCTACCGTGCGATGATGGCCCTCCTGGAGGGCACGATATCGGAGGCCAGACAGGCCTTCGGACGCTACCGGAAGGCCTTCCTCGAGGATGCCCATGGGCGCCTGGGGCTCGCGGGGAAAAAGGTCGTCCAATCCCTTGCGCCGACCCCGGACTCCAACGCCATCCTTGCTCCCACGGGGACATCGATCCGAACCGCGGGGCGACCCGATTCCGTCCCCCATGGCAGGGTTGCACAGTTGATGCATCGAATCTCGATCTTCAGCAACGGAGCCGTGATCGGAACGCGGGACTTCGTCGAATCCACGGCCCGTCGGCTCGGATTGCGGCAACCCTTCCATCGACTCGAACGCCCCGGGTCGAGGCCCCGGGAGGGTTCCAACACCCCCCAGAGGCCCTCCGGCGGAATCGGAGAGTCGCCACCGGGCCGAGGCCGGGAAGGTGAGGTTTGCTTCAGTCTGCGGGCCTGCCGAACCTGAGGATCCCCGGACACTCCAGATCGAATCGTCGGCAAGCTCGCGCCTTCGCGGATCCGCCTCCGCCTACGGGCGTCTTCAGGATCCGGAAGGACCCTCCAAATCGGCTTCCTCATGAGCCCATCGGCTGTTTGACTGGCCGCGCCAATGAAGGTTCTGGTCGTCGGGTCGGGTGGGAGAGAGCACGCGCTGGTCTGGAAGCTTGCCGCTTCACCCCATGTCGTGGAATTGGCGTGCGCCCCGGGGAATGCCGGGACCTGCGCCGTTCACCTGCGTTCCGGGAACCCGGCGACCAACCTGCCCATCCCGGCCGATTCGCTCGAGGCGCTTCGCGACCATGCGATGCGTCACCGGATCGATCTCACGGTCGTTGGTCCCGACAATCCGCTCGCGCTGGGAATCGTCGATCTGTTCCAGGCATCGGGACTGCGGATCTGGGGTCCCAACCGCAACGCGGCGCGGTTCGAGGCTTCCAAGGCCTTTTCGCAGCATTTCATGATGCGGCACGGCATCCCCAGCGCGCGTTCGGGGGTCTTCGGCGACGCGTCCCAAGCGCGCAGCTTCGCCAGCGACCTGGGTGGCCGATGTGCGGTCAAGGCCGACGGTCTGGCCCTTGGAAAGGGAGTCCTGTTGACCCACTCGGTCCCGGAGGCGCATCAGGCGATCGAGGAGATCCTCGTCGGCGGCGCGTTCGGCGAGGCCGGTTCGCGCATCGTGATCCAGGAACTGCTCGAGGGGATGGAGATCTCCCTCCATGCCTTGTGCGACGGCCGGACGGCCCTACTCTTCCCGACGGCCCAGGACCACAAGAGGATCTTCGACAACGACCTTGGGCTGAACACCGGAGGCATGGGTGCCTACTCACCGGCGCCCTTCATCGGCGGCTCGGAACTCGAGAGGATCGGCCGATCTATCCTCGATCCTTGGCTGGCGGGCTGCGAGGCTGAGGGGATCGACTTCCGCGGCATCCTCTACCCGGGGGTCATGCTGACCGAATCAGGTCCCAAGGTCCTCGAATTCAACGCCCGTTTTGGCGATCCGGAAACGCAGGTGTACCTGACCCGACTTGAAAACGACCTCGTCGAACTATTGAGTGCCAGCATCGACGGAACCCTCGAAAGGACACCGTTGCGCTGGTCGCCATGGACCAGCGTCTGCGTGGTGATCGCCGGAGCCGGTTATCCTGGTTCCGGCCCCAAAGGGCTTCCGATCCACGGATTGGACGATCTGGCGGACCGGGAGAACCTGCAGGTATTCCACGCGGGCACCACCCGGAAGATGAACGAGGTGATGACAGCCGGCGGACGGGTGCTGGGAGTGACGGCCTGGGCGAAGGATCTGCTCGAAGCCAGGAGGGAAGCCTACGCCGCCTGCGAACGGATCTGCTTCGAAGGCATGCAATTCCGGCGCGACATTGGGTCCAAGGGATTGGGAATTCCTGGACCCGCCGAAGGCATCCGGTGAACCTGAAGGTGGACGGATTCCGGGACACCTGTCCATCGGTGGCGAGGACCAGGCTGGAATCCCCAGATCGACACCTGGGCTTGGACATCATGGCGTCGATCCCTCCGAGTGCATCGAAGCCTCCGAGAGTGGGCGCCCAATTCGGCCATTGAAACCGTCAATCCCTGGTGCCCTGACCTTCGCGAAGTTCCTAGCCTGTCCCCATGACCTCTAGCCTGTCCCCATGACCTTGAGACGCAGGAACCTGGGCCGCGTCTTTGCGACGAGGATCATTTTCGCCGGGGAGAACATTTGTCGTTGAACGAGCGCCCGTCTCAACGGGTTTCGAGGCTTCGCCCACCTCCCTCTCCTTGCCAAAACCCAAGAGGCAGAGCCTGTCCCTTGTTCGCAAATCACGAAGCCTGTCCCTTGTCCCTCTCTTGTCCCTCTTGTCCCTTGGGTCCAGAGACCGGGTCTGCCCACCGGTTTCAGGGTCCGGGCTCAGGTGGTCAGGTCGGAGAGCGGCCCTGCGGAGTCCCCGACCTGGATGGAGCGTCGATTGGCCGCCGGGCCACGACAGCACCCAACCGAGGGACCATGAGGGACAAAGGTTCGATCCCCTCCGACCGATGCTTGCCGGATCCTGCCGGATGCGGAGGCTCAACAAGTCCATAGGGTCACCGAGAAAATCGTCATCCGCGCAAAGCCCCTTGCCCAACGTCTTCGAAGGAGCCCAGGTTTCAGACGACGCCAAGGTCAGCGGCGACGCCCTCGTCTTCGGGAATTGCCGTATCTACGGGAACGCCCGTGTTTACGGAGACGCTTAGGTTTACGAGGACGCACACGTCTCCGGAAATGCGCTGGTCTACGCCGATGGCAGAGCCTACGGCATGTGCCGGGTTTTTGGTGATGCACAGATCGCCGGGCAGTCTCGGGTTTACGAGGACGCGCGGGTCTTCGGCAGCGGATTCATCCACGGTACCGCCCAGGTGTGCGGGACGGCGCAGGTCGGTGGTACGGCCCAGGTCTTCGGGTCCGCCAAGGTCTTCGGAGACGCCATGGTGTATGGGAGTGCCAAGGTGTACGGAAATGCCAAGATCACCGGCGAAGCACGAATCTTCGGAGACGTCCAGATCCGGGGGTTCGCCCTTATCGAAAGCATACGCCACTGGTTTTCCTTCACCCTCGGCAGCGAGACCATGAGCGTCTACCGTTCGGCGCGACCCGAGGGGTACGAGATCAACATCGAAGGGCAGGATGCCTCGATCGACCTGCTCGACGATGTCCTCGGCCGTTTCGCGATGAAAACCATCGAAAGCAACTTCGACCTGGCCTCCCGGGCAAAGCCGGCACCGACGGGGTTGAGGCGCTAGCCTGGGTCGCTCGACCGGGCCCCCCGACAACTCACAGGTTGGTTTCGTCCACCGATATCAGCGAAACCGACAACGATCGAGCGAGGGTCTCCAAGGCATCAAGCTCGATGAGCAGCGTCATCCCGGCCTCGAAGCCCAAAACCCGGATTCCACTCCGCGCGCAGGTCTGGACGGTGCGGGGTCCAAGGCATGGGATGTCGAATCTGAGATCATGCCCGGCCTTGGCCAACTTGACGGCGACACCCCCTCCCGAACGGCCAGCGAGTTGACCGCCGCGCTCAAGGCACGCATCGGTTCCTTCGAATGCCTCCACCGCGAGGGTGGTCCCCTCCTTGACCACCACCGTCTGACCAATCTCGAGCCGGGCGGTTTCCTTGGCGATCGCATAGGCATACCGGATATCCGGAAGATACCTCTCGGGCAGTTCGGCTCCTGAGCGGTAACCCGCCCCGGGCATCCAAGGGCTCAGCCAAGGCACGGCGGGGACCAGCTCAATGCCGTCCTTGGCCAACTCGTCCCCGACGGCGCCGAACACCGTGTGGGCATTCTTGTGCTTGAGCCTCAGCAGCAGGTCCATGGCGCGGAGATCCGGCCTGATGTCGAAAAGGTTCCTCGGTGCGATCTGGCCCAGCATAACGCAGGTTCGAACACCCCGGGAAGTCAGCGCCCGGATCATCCGGGACAACTGTCCAACTCGAACCCATTCTAGGGCGTCCACCTCGGACGCGAGCGCCGGATCGGTTTCACCCTCGAAACCAACCGCGACGACCGACTGCCCCCTTCGCCGGGCCTCACGGGCAAACAGAAACGGCAGGGACTTGCTTCCGGCAATCAAACCGATCACTCCGGAACCCTCGCTCAGGCCCGAGCTTCATGGAAGCCGCGCCTCCTCAAAAAATGGAGTTGGCCGCCTGCCGCTGCCGATCGGCGGCAACGACATGGGGACAGGCTCGCCATTCGTCGGTTCGGCGGCGTTTTGGCTGCTGGCTGTCAGACCGCGAGCCATCGATGCGAAGGGGGCAGAGGTTCGCGTCGGGAGGCGAGGCACCAGATCAGGCACGGGCACAGGCTCCCGGCCCGCATGGGGACAGGCTCCTGACACGGGATCGGCAAATGCAAGGAGGCCCCGGAAAAGGGACGCGAGCCCAACCCAAGACGACCCACGGCTCTCCTGAAAAACACCCTGACGAGGACGTCAGGGTGCAAAGGCCTTGCGGAGTTTCTTGAAACTCTTCGGAACCGCCGTCTCGGCAGGTTCCTTGCCTTCCATCTCAAGGGAAACCCAACCTTGGAACCCATTCTCCCGCAGGATCTGCGCAATCCGTCGGTAATCGAGATCCAGCGTGTACCATTCACCACCCCCAGGGTAGTCCTTGGCTTGGACCATCACCGTCCGGGGTGCTATCCGCCGGAGGCGATCGTAGGGATTCTCGAGGAAATTTCCCGTGTCCATCAAAAGCCCGAAATACGGGGAATCGATGGCCGATGCGATCCTGAGCATGCCCTCGACCGTCCGTGTCAACCCCCAGTGGTTCTCGACGGCCAGGGTGACTCCGGCCGCCGCAGCCCTCAGAAGGCATTGCTGGAGGCACTCAATGCACCACTGGAATCCTTGGTCCTCCGTGAACCCGGGGAGCACCGGTTCCTCACCTCGGGCTTTCATGAGATCATCGAAGGACCCGATGGTGTTCCACCGACCGGAGTTGATCCGGACACACGGGATCCCGAGCGCGGAGGCGATCTCGACGCACTTGAGCGTGTGGGCGACCTGTCGATCCCGCACCGCGGCATCTGGATCGACGAAATCCTGATGGATGGACAGGCAGACCAAGGCGATGCCATGGCGAAATGCATGTCGCTTCAGGTCGGCCAGATACGCCAAGTGGCGCGGGGTCAAAGGCTCCTTTTCCGGCAGATCCATTTGTCGATGAAGGATGTCCACCCCCTCGGCACCGAGGGCGGCCGCCCGCTCGATGACCTCATGGATGGACACCTTGGGATCCCGGAAGTGCCAGTAGGAATAAGAGGAGATGGCCAGGCGGATTCGGGGCTCCAAAGGCACCGGGGAGGCGGCTTGGAGCCGCATCGGTCCCACAGCGCCCACGGCGCCAGCACCGGCTGCAAAAGCGGCCCCGGCCGTCAGGATCGAGCTGGCGAGTCCCAGAAAACCGCGGCGATCGAGGGTGGCAGCATCTGTCGGAGGGAGGATGGGATTCACCTCAGGGAAATCTGAGGAGCCTGTCCCCAACCGGCAACTGCCAATGCGGTCCGACCGATCCTGAGAAATGCTCCAGGGGTGGTTGGGGAACGGTGCTTTGGGGACAGGCTCGCATGCTCCGCTTTTCGGAGAGTTCAGGGACAGGCCATGAGCCAAGGTGAGCCACAGAGATCCCAGGCCGACGAAGGCTCCTCCACGGTTCCAAGACCAAAAAACGCCGATGGCGGGAAAACCCAGACGGTGGAGGGACAGGCTCGTTGGATCCCCTTCCCCTACCCCCTCTGGCGGTAAGGGGACAGGCTCGTTCTTGAAGTTTTCTTTGGCTTTTAGCTCTTTGGCTTCGAGGGACAGGCTCGTTTGTAGTGGGCCTTGGACACGCGTCGGAGGATCGAATGGGCGAGGAGCTGGATTGCCGGCGCGTTGCGGAGGACCCGGCGCTGTCGACCTCCGCAATTATTGAGGCTCGCGTGTTACGGTGACAACCGTTTCCCCCACCCGCAAGTCCTGGACGAGTCACTCTATTGTGCGAGACTCAATAGATATCGTTATCGAACCACCACGGCGGGGCCCTTCACACGCCGAATCCGGTCGGGTCGATGACCATCGAGTCGGAAGCCGCTGGAAGTGGACGGTAGCCGAACCTTGCGCGCGCGCGGAAGTGCCGCCCCAAAAAGACCTCGGGAAAGCCTTGGGAGCCACCCGAAGGCTTCGAGTGGCTCCAGAAAAAGGGCCCACGGTGGACCCGCAGCCGCCGGCCTGCGGGAGGCTGGATTACTTTTCCTTGAGCTGGCGCTTGGCTTTGCGGGCCTCGGACTTCTCGTTGTTCTCGAACTCCTTCTCGGCAACCCGCACGCCCGGCAACCGCTGGCGCTCCTGATCGGCCACCTCGCCGGCGTCGGCCGGGGTGGCAAGGATGCTGGGACGGATGAGGATCATGAGCTCCGTCCGGGAATTGTTCTGGCTGCGCTTCGAGAAGGCGGCCCCGAGATATGGGATGTCCTTGAGAAGGGGCACCCCCGACTTCTGCTTGTCGGTGCTGGTGGTGATGTAGCCGCCCAGCAGCACCGCATCCTTGTCGCGCACCGTGACGAATGAGCTGGCCGACCGGGTCTGGGTCTGCGGGGCGCTGAGGCCGTTGCCGAGATCCAGGTTCGCCCCGAGGTTGTCGACCGTCTGGTCGATCTGCATGACCACCAGGTTGTCCGGGGTGATGAAGGGGGTGACGTTGAGGCCGACACCCACCTGCTGGCGGGTGATCGACTGGCTGTTGCCGAAGGTTCCTCCGCCGAAGAACGAGCCCGAGACGAAGGGCACCTCGGAGCCGACAAAGAAGCTGCCCGGAGTGGCATGCGAGGTGATGACCCTCGGTCGCTGGATGACGTTGACCCGGCTGTCGGCCGCGATGGCGCTCAAGGCGATGTCCCAGTTCTGGCCGATCTGGGCGAAGTAGGAGAGGCCGGAACCCGAGGTCGCCGGGATGCCGCTGACCACGTTGGTGCCGACCGCCCCGCCGGTGGAACGTCCCAGCTGCCGGAGGAAATCGGAGCCCGTCCCCAGCGGCGCGCCCGAGGGATTGTTCACCACCCCGCCGCCACGGTTGTTGGCATTGTCGCCGAACTGCGCCGGACGTTGGGCCGCGCTGACGCCGTAGTTCCAGCCGGAACTGAGGTTGACCTCCATGATGATCGCCTCGACGAGGACCTGCGGGAGGAGCGTGTCGACCTTGACCAGCACCTCGCGCAGCTTGGCGATGTCCTTCTTGTTGCCATAGACGATCAGCGAATTGGATCGCGTGTCGGCCGTGATGCTGACGGTCTGCAGCAGGTCGGAGAGCCCCCCATACCCGGACCCTGGACCCGCCCCGCCCCGGCCCATCGCGTTGAAGCGGTTCTGGAAGGTCCCGGTGTTGACGGCAGCTCCGCCGGCCTGGGCGGCCCCTCCCTGGAACTGTTGGGCCCCAAGGCGGGATCCACCGCCGAAACGGCCACCGCCGCCGAACTGGTTCATCCCGCCACCGAACTGTCCCGCCCCGCCGAACTGGTTGTTGAAGCCGGTCCCCATGCCTCCCATCCCACCCACGCCGCCGCGCCGGCCAGTCATGCCACCGACACCCATGCCTCCCATCCCGCCCATGCCGCCCACCCCACCGACGCCACCGCCCGGGGTGCCGCTGACGCCACCGCCGCCGATGACGCTGGTCAGCGTCGCGTAGATCTCGTCGACCTTGCCGTACTTGATGGGAATCACCTCGAGCTGGAAGTCCTCCTCCACCTCGATGTCGATCTTGGCGAGGATCTCCAGCATGCGCTTCACGTTGATGGCGTAGTCGCGCAGCACGAGGGTCTTGGTGCTTGCCAGGGCCACGATGCCGTTGGCGTTCTTGGCGAAGGGCGTGATCGTCGGGACGGCCTCCTCGATGGCCACATGCTTGAGGGTGACGACGTGGGTGACGAACTGGCTGGCCTCGGCATACTGGTCGGAGGGCATGTTCGAGAACCGGGCACCCTCCTGCAACGCCTGCGCGACGGGCACGGCCGTCACGAATTTCTCCCCCTGCGGGATCATCGTGATGCCATTGAGCGCGAGCACCGTGTCCCACATCTGGACCTCCTCGCTCTCGGTCAGCGTGGTCTGGGTGTCGATGCTGATGCGCACCTGCGGCAGACCCTGGGCCCGAAGCACGGTCCGGCGGACCAGCGGCCCATACACCTGGTCGAGGAAGACGTTCAGATCCTGGTCCTTGAAGACGATGGAATCGCTCGGTTGGTTGGTGCCGCCCCGCTCCCGCAGGGCCTTGAGCGTCGCATCGTTGATGGCCTGGTCCTCCTCGGAGGGTTGACCCGCCTTGGCCGCACCGCCCGCCGCGCCCCCTGCGGCTGCGGCAGGCTTCGCCCCGGCGGTCGCCCCGGGTGCAGGGGGAGCGGGCGGGGCTGCCGGCCGGGCCGATGGGCGCGGAAACGCCCTCGGCAACGCCGACGGGGCATTGGTCGAGACGGTCGCCGCCGGCGCGGCGGCGGACGAGGCGCCGCCGGTGCCCGGGTTGGCGGCGGCGGCGTTGGTCGCCAAACGGCGTGTCCGGACGGGAACCTCGGGGAACGCCGGGAAGGCCGGGGGCGCAGTCTGCGCCGCCTGGACCTGGGCGGGATAGGCCGCGGAGGCGGTTCCCTGGCCGTTGGCGGCAGGCAGGAGGGTGGGAGCCGTGAGGCCGGCCACCGGTTGGGTCGCGGGAGCCGCTGGGACCGGGGCCTGACCAAGGAGCCTGCCGGCGACGAGGGCCGCGGCGACCGCGAGGGGGATGGGGCGCGTGTTCACGATCGGTTACTTCTGGGTTGGCGCGTTGGTTCCGAGGACGCGCGACGAGGCCGCCGCGTTGTTGGAAGAGGACGTTGCCGAAGGCTTGGCCGCGCCGGACCCCTGCCCGGCTGCCGCCGGCTTGGCCATGCCCGGCTTGGCGGCGCGGTTTCCCGCGGACACCGGCGAGGCCGGAGGCGGCTTCGTGGCGCCGGGACCGCCCGACGGCGGTACCTTCGGCTTCTTCTGGAAGCTGGCGACGAAGGTGACCGAGGCACCCAGGCTCTGGCCCGTGCCGTCGACCCGGAGCCGGGCCATGTCGCGGACCCGGATCATCGAGTCGCTGGAGCCGAGGGCGTAGAGGAAGTTCACGAAGCTCTCCTCCTTGGCCGTGAGGTCGACAATGACGATCTGCTCATCGAAGAAGTTGGTGTCCTTGACGGCGCTCATGCGCAGGGAGGCCACCTGCGGGGACACGCGTCCGAGGTTGACGCCATTGGTGGCGGCGGCGGAGGTGATGCCCTGCTGCACACGGTTGGCCTGCTCCTCGGGCAGCACCTGCCCGCCGGCCCCTTCGAGTTCCTTGAGCAGCTTCTCGTAGGAGGCCTTCCGGGAGACCTCCTTGAAGTAGATTTGCTTCTGGCCCTCGAGCTTGGTGCGCTCCCGGGACGTGACATCCCACTCGGCGAAGTAGGGCCAGATGAGGACGTGGTTGAGCAGGAGCCCCACGATGCAAAGGCCCACGATGGCCATGCGCCGCTCGGTCGGTGCGAGATTCAGGCGATCGAACCAGCCGGTCATGGCACGGCTCCTTCCTCACGCCGCAGCTCGGCCTCGAAGGTCCAGGACAGGAGGGTGCCGCGCGGCGACATGGTCGCGGGTTTGACCTCGGAGAAGAGCGGCTTGCCCTCGAGGGTTGCGGCCCGCAACAGGTCGTTGAAGCGCGTGACCTCGCCCCGGTCGGCCTCGGAGGCGTTGCCGTTGATGACCAGGGTGCGGCCGTTCTTGAAATCGAACTGAACCAGGGTGAGCGCCTCGGGCAGCTTCTCGACCACGGCGTTCCAGCAGTCGAGGGCGGCGAAACGCAGGGCGAACTGCTCCTGCAGCACCTTCACGCGGGCCTTGATCTGGAGGGTGTTGGTGTACTGCAGGGCCATCGCCCGGGTCTCGTCGCGCAGGGTGTCGACCGACGACTGTCGGAAGGTGAGCACCGCCAGGTAGACGAGCACCCCGGCCAGATAGGTCATGGCCAGCGCGGTCAGGCCCTTCACCCAGAGCGAATCGACATACAGACGCCGCTGGCGCTGGCGGACCTCATCGGGGATGAGCGAGGCGGTCACCGGCCGCAAGGCGTGCTCGGCCGTCAGGCGGGCCAACTCCGGCTCGGGGGCGGACGTCTCGACCTCGACGGTCCGGTTCGACCAGTCGCGGAGGGCCTCCCGGAGGGCGACGGTCCGCGCGTCCAGCCCTGGAGATGCCGCGGACCCTACGGCGGGTCCGGACGCGGCGCCGGAGGCCGCACCCTCGACCACCAGGGTCACTGCGGGAATGCCCGACAGCCAGCCGTCCATCTCGGCGGCCCAGGCCGTCCCGTGCAGATGGGCCGTCAGGTGGTCGGCCGCCCCCTCGGCGGGCAGCCGGATCCGGGAGACTTCCCGGAGGACGCCCGACACCCACCACCCGATGAGGGCGACGCGGCCGTCGGCCGGCCCTTCCAGCACCACCCGCAGGCTGTCGCCGGAGACCGGTCGCACCAGCAGCCGACGCAACCCCGGCAACTCGATGCGGTCGGCCTGATAGCCCCCCTGTTCGAGCGAGTCGACAAAGGCCTCCACGACACTGCGTGCGACGATCGTCACGACGGCCGTATGTTGGGAGGACGGGTTTGCGGAAGACGGGTTCGCGGAGGACGTGCCGGGGTGAGGCACGCTCTCGACCGTCCAGACGACCTGGGCCGGGGGCATCGGCGAGAGCTTCTCGAGCTGGAACTCGATCATGCCGGCCAGCTCCTCCGGAGCGCAGGCCGGCAACGGCACGGCCCGGAGAAACACCGCCTCGGGGGGCATCCAGGCGACGTCGAGCCGGGAGCGCACCAGCAGGCGCCAGTCGCGCGCCACGAGGTTGGCCGGCAACGGCTTGCCGGTTCCGGCCTCTAAACCGCCGGCGGGGGTGACGCCCGACTTGCCGACGGAAAAGTGGTGCAGCCGCCGGGTGTCCCCGTCGACCGACAGCACGTTGCAGGCGTGCGGTGTGGTGGGGGCCATGCTCATCCGCCCAGCCCTCCGGAGTCGCCGGCGAGGCTCTTGACGTGCTCCTCGGTCTGCGTCACGCGCAGGACCTCCTCCACGGTGGTGACGCCCGCCTTGACCTTCACCCAGCCGTCTTGCCGCAGGGTGCGCATGCCCTGCCGTCGGGCCACCTCACCGAGGGTGGCCGCCGAGGCCCGGTTCATCACCAGCGGACGGATGGCCTCGGTGACCACCAGCAACTCGTGGATGCCCGTGCGGCCCTGATAGCCCAACTGGCGGCAGGCCTCGCAGCCGACACCCTTGCGGAAGACCGTGGAATCGATCTCGTCCTCGGGAAACCCGGCCTTGATGAGGTAGTCGCGGTCGATCTTCTGGGGCCTGGAGCAGCTCGGGCAGATGGTGCGCACCAGGCGCTGGGCCATGATGGCCTCGACCGACGAGGCGACCAGGAACGGCTCGATGCCCATGTCGATCAGGCGGGTGAAGGCGCTGGCCGCGTCGTTGGTGTGCAGGGTGCTGAAGACCAGGTGACCCGTCAGCGAGGCCCGGATGGCGATCTCGGCCGTCTCGGTATCGCGGATCTCGCCGACCATGACCACGTTCGGGTCTTGCCGGAGGATGTGCCGCAGGCCCATGGCGAAGGTCAGGCCGATGTCGGAACGCACGGGGATCTGGTTGATGCCCTTGAGCTCGTACTCGACCGGTTCCTCGATGGTGATGATGCGCTTGGTGACCGAATTGATGGTCGAGAGGAACGCGTAGAGGGATGTGGACTTGCCCGAACCGGTGGGCCCGGTCACCAAGATGATGCCGTGCGGCTTGACGATGAGCTCGCGGATCAACGCGTCCTCGTGCGGCGCGAAGCCCAGCTTCTCGAGGCTGAAGAAGATCTTGCCGCGCAGCAGCAGGCGCAGCGACACCGACTCGCCCCACACCGTGGGCACGGTCGACACGCGGATGTCGATCTCCTCGCCCTTGATGCGCACGTTGATGCGGCCGTCCTGCGGCAGGCGCTTCTCGGCGATGTTCATGCCGGCCATCACCTTGATGCGCGAGATCAACGCCGCCTGGTAGCGCTTGATCTGCGGCGGCAGGGGCGTCTGGTGCAGGATGCCGTCGATGCGGTAGCGGATGCGCAGCTCGTCCTCGGAGGGCTCGAAATGGATGTCAGTGGCGCGGTCCTTGAAGGCCTCCCAGATGACCTGGTTGACGAACTTGATGACGCTGGCGTCCTGGTCGTCGCCGGTGATCTCGCGCCCGCCGTCGATCTCAAGCTCGATGGCGTCGTCCTCCTCGGCCATCTCGTCGAGGGTCTCGGCACCGACGCCGTAGTACTTCTTGAGGGCCTTCTCGATCTCGGCCCTGGGAGCCAGGGCGTAGCGGACCGGTCCGACGACGTCGAACTGCACGCTGGCCAGCATCGCCGCGTCGAACGGGTCGGCCACGGCGACGGCCAACAGGCCGCCCTCGTCGGTGAAGGGGATGATCGAGAACTGGAAGGCGACCTTGGTGCTGATGCGCTTGCGCACCTCGGCGGCGATGCTGAGCTTGGGAAGGTCGACGTGCTCGAGGGACAGGGCGGAGGCCAGTCTCTGGAGGAAGGCCTCTTCGGTGAGCCCGGATTCACGGGCGAAGAATGCCAGCCGGGGCTCGGTGCCGCCCCCCTCGACCGAACGCCGCCAGGCCTCCGACCACTGGTCGAACTGGGCGGGCGTCAGGAGCCCCGCCTGGTGGAGGACGGATTTCAGCGGCGTGTACGACATGCGAAACGACCCTCCTGCAACAGCGACCGGACGGAAAAGTTGCGGCCGAACTTCCGGGCCGCCCGGACCGGAAAGCCCTTCCTCCGGGGGCCTCGGCCGGCTTTGATGCCCGCCGATTGAACCCTGAGCCGGCGCCATCGGAAACCGACCCCTACCCTGATACCCGGGCCGGACGCGACGCCTGGATCCTCGCCCGCCGCACGGGCATCGACCGGACCGTCGGGCTCGACCCGTGGCGTCCGTCGCACTGGCTGCGGGAGACGGAACCCGATCCGTTGGGCGGCCAGGCCCGGATCCTCACGGTGTTCCTCACCAACCGGGAGTGTCCATGGCGGTGCCTGATGTGCGACCTGTGGCGACACACCCTCGAAGAGACCGTGCCTTTGGGAGCCGTGCCGGCGCAGGTCCGCATCGCCCGCGAGGAGGACCGGTTGCGAGCGTCGGAGCCGCCGCGGTGGCTCAAGCTCTACAATGCCGGATCGTTCTTCGACCACCGCGCGATCCCCCGCGAGGACCTGCCCGGAATCGCCCGGCAGGCACGGGACTTCGGGCGCCTCGTCGTCGAGTGTCACCCCGGGCTCGTCCGCGACACGACCGTGCTGCCGTTCCGGGAGGCGCTGGGAGCCGGCACCACCCTCGAGCTGGCCCTGGGCCTCGAGACGGCCCATCCCGGGGTGCTGGAGCGCCTGAACAAGGGCGTCGATCTCGGCGGATTCCGAAGGGCGGCGGAATGGACCCGAAACCACGGGATGGACCTGAGGGTGTTCGTGCTGGTGCGCCCGCCCTTCCTCGACGAGGCGGAGGCGCTGGAGTGGGCCTGCCGGTCCATCGACTTCGCCTTCGACTGCGGCGCACAGACCGTGTCGCTGATCCCGACCCGGGCAGGCAATGGCGCGCTGGAGTGGCTGGCGGCACGCGGGCAGTTCGCGCCGCCACGACCGGAGACCCTCGAGGCCGCCCTCGCACACGGCCTGGGCCTGGATCGCGGACGGGTCTTCGCCGACACCTGGGACCTCGACCGCCTCGAGCCCGATCCGGTCCGGAGGGAATCCCTTCGCCGACGCCTCGAGGAGGCCAACCGGACGCAGCGGATGCGATCGGTCTGATGGGATCGGGCCGCCCCGGCGGAGGCCCTGGTTCACCACTCGACCAGGGCCGCGCCCCAGGTGAGGCCCGCCCCGAAGACGACCAGCAGGACCAGATCGCCCCGCCGGATGCGTCCTCCGCGGACCGCCTCGTCGAGGGCGATGCCCACGCTGGCCGCACTGGTGTTGCCGTAGCGGTCGACGTTGACGAAGACCTGCTCGTCGGTCGCGCCCAGGCGCTCGCCCACCGCGCTGAGGATGCGCAGGTTGGCCTGGTGCGGAATCACGCAGCGGACCTCGCCGATGGACACCCCGCAGCGCTGCAGCACCTCGTTGGAGGCGGACACCATCGCCTGGACCGCGTTCTTGAAGGTCTCCTTGCCGTCCATGCGCAGGAAATGCCGGCGACCGGCGACCGATTCGGCCGTCGCCGGGCAGGCGCTGCCCCCGCCGGGCAGCTCCAGCAGGCCGGCCCTCGACCCATCGGATCCCAGCGTGGCCGTGAGCAGGCCCCTCGCGCCGGGCCGATGCCGCAGCACGGCCGCCCCGGCACCGTCGCCGAAGAGCACGCAGGTGTTGCGGTCGGTCCAGTCGACCACCGAGCTCATCTTCTCGGCGCCGATGATCAGCACCGTGTCATGGGCCCCGGACTCGACGAACCTCGCACCGATGTCCAGGGCGTAGACGAACCCGCTGCAGGCGGCTTCGAGGTCGAAGGCGGCCGCCCGGTGCGCGCCCAGCTTCTGCTGCACGAGGCAGGCGGTGCTCGGGAACGGCATGTCCGGCGTGATGGTGGCGACGATGATGAGGTCGATGTCCTCCGGAGCGACCCCGGCATCGGCCATCGCCCGGCGGGCCGCCTCGAGGGCGAGGTCGGAGGTCGCCTCGGCCGGCCCGGCGATGCGCCGTTCCCGGATGCCCGTGCGGGTGGTGATCCACTCGTCGGAGGTCTCCACCATGCGCTCCAAGTCGGCGTTGGTCATCACCCGCGCCGGCACGTAGGACCCGAGTCCTGCGATGGAGGCGGAGCGGAGCGGCGCGCGTTGGGTTCGGGGGTGGTTCAAGGGGATCCTGGGGGCTGGGCGGGGGCGGCGGCATGGGCGGCGGCGGACACGGCCGAGGTGGCCGACGCGATGGCATCCACCAGCGCACGGTTGAGATCCGCCGCCACGTAGCGGACGGCCTGGCCCATGGCGTGGCGGACATTGGAACGCTTGGCCCCGCCGTGGATCTTGAGCACGCACCCGCAGACGCCCAGGAGTGGCGCCCCGCCGTAGTCCTCCGGGTTCATCCGGGACCGGATCCTCCGCAAGCCCCCGCGGGCGATGGCCGCGCCGAGCTGTCGCCACGGGTTGGCATTGAGCTCCTCGCGGAGCATGGCGCCGACGGCCTTGCCGAGGCTCTCGGCCGACTTGAGCACGATGTTGCCGACGAAACCGTCGCAGACGCACACATCGACCCCGTCCATGAACAGGTCATACCCCTCGCAGTAGCCCGTGGCGTGGAGGCCGGAGACGCGGATGAGCGCGACGGCCGCCCGGGTCAGGTCGGTGCCCTTGGACTCCTCGCTGCCATTGCTCAGCACGCCCACGCGGGGGTGCTGCCGGCCCAGCATGGCCCGGGAATAGACCGATCCCATCACCCCGAACTGGAGCAGGTTCTCCGGCGTGCACTCCGGGTTGGCCCCGCCGTCGACCAGCACCCAGGCCCCCGACTTGGAGGGCATGATGCAGGCGATGGTGGGACGCTCGATGCCCTCGAGCGTCCGAAGGCGGATCGTCGCCGCCGCCACGATGCCCCCGGTGTTGCCCGAGGAGATGACCGCGTCGGCCAGCCCGTCGCGCACCAGTTCGACCGCCCGGAGGATCGAGCTGTCCTTCTTGCGCCGGAGGCCCTGGACGGGCTTGTCGTCCATGGTCAGCACCTCGGACGCCGGATGGATCCGGACCCGGGGGTCGGTGCAACCGATCCGCCCAAGCAGGGCACCCAGTTCATCCGGGGGACCGACCACGTGCAGGCAGGAGATCGACGGCTCGGCCGCCAACCCCAGCTTCACGCCCTGGAGGAGTTCCTCCGGACCGTGGTCGCCGCCCATGACGTCCACTGCCAGGCGCATAAGCAAAACGCGCCGGTCCGTCGGGGAACGGACACGGCGCGTGGGGAAAGCTCAGGCGGCGGCGCCGACGGTGATCACCTGGCGGCCGTTGTAGAAACCACACTCGGGGCAGACCCGGTGGGGCAGCGACGGAGCGCCGCACTGGGTGCAGGAGGCCAGCTTCGGCAGGGTGAGGACACTGTTGTAGGCTCGGCGCATGCGTTGGCGGCTGCGCGACGGTTTGCGTTTGGGGACGCCCATGTTCGGTTCGGTTACAGTTTCAGCTTGTCGAGGGCACTCCACGCCGTGTTTGGCCCAGCCTGCTCCCTCACTTGAGATCCGCGGGCCACGCCCTTCGGCGCGAGCCCACGGCAGTTAGGACTGCACAACGGATTCGTTGGCAGGGCGAGCAAAATGTCCTCCCGGACCACGGGGGTCAAGTCCGCAAAATCCCCGTCGACCGGCAGGACCTCGTCGGCGTCCCCGCCGTCAACCGCCTCGAGCAAGGCCAACCGGGACAGGTCGTCCACCCGGATCGGCAGGACGAACGGCTTCAGGCACCGGGCGCATTCGCAATCCACATGCGTGCGGAGGGTGCCGGTCACCAGCAGGCCGTCGGGCTGCCGCTCGACCTCCAGGTCGTACTCCACCGGGTGGACCAACCGCATGAGCTCATCATGGAACTCGGGGGCCAATTCGGAGGCGGGGATGTCCCCGTCGAGGTGGAGGATCCCCTTCTCGAGGAGGCGCAAGTTCACCTGAAGCGACATGGGGAGAGGATCGATGGAGCGGGGGCGGGATGCAACCCGGGGAATGGAGGCTGGGGGACCTCTGGGGGACCTGAGTGAGGGCACCAACGGGTAACCGTCAGTTCTGGCGCACGGCGCCTGGGCGCGCCGGGGTCGAAGGCGGGCTCCGGGCGGGAGCAGGCCCGAGGATCCGGCACTTGCGGTCTCAGGCCGGGACCTTCAACGAAACGCGGGCGGCCCCGTCTCCGGGAACCGCCCGCGTCGCCGTGTCGCCGTGTCGCCGTGGGGACCTCAGGCCTTGGCGGCCCCGCCCTCGGCGATGGTCACCGGCCGGTAGCCGCCGATCGCCTTGAAGTAGAGGAAGAGCAGCAGGTAGATCGCCGCCATGGTGGCCGGGATGAAGGCGTCGGCCTTGAGGGTCTGTCGGTCACCCTCGATGCTCGCCTCGACCACGACCTTCTGTTCGGCGGTCTTGTTCGTGGAGGTCTGGGCCAGGGACAGCTTGGTGCCATCCAGACCGTTGGCCGGGGCGAGGAACAGGAAGGTGCTGGGCTTCTCGGCCTTGTAGACGGCGTAGATCGCCGCGTCCTTCTTCTGCAGCGCCTCGCCGGCGAAGCGATCCTTAGCGTAGCCGAGGCCGGCCGACCCAAGCAGACCGGCCGACATCATGCCGATGCCGCCCATGATGGAGATCGCAATGGCACCGGTGCGCGGGAACCGGTCGCTGACCACGGCGAGCATCGTCGGCCAGAAGAAGGTCTTGCCGAAGGCGTAGACCGACAGCGCGAGGATGGCCCCGGCGAAGGTGGTGATGCCGCTGACGAGGTTGAGCCCGACGAAGGCGAGCGCCGCGCAGATGAAGAGCAGGCCGACCGGCGAAATCTTGAGGTTCTTCTCGATGAAATGGGCACAGAAGCGCAGGGCGAACATGAACATCGAGGTGTAGACGAAGAGGATCTTGCCTTCCTTGGGGGTGAGGATGTTGCCGGTGATGTTCTGGATCCACCCGTCGGTGCCCAACTCGACCGCACCGACCAGGGCGTGGGTGACGAAGAGCACGAAGAGCAGCCAGGCCCCGATGGAGAACCCGGTCATCACGGCGACGCCCCCGAGGATCACCGCACCGGCGACATAGGACACCGCCGGCGAAAGCTGGAGGGCGTTCTGGAAGAACAGCACCAGCAGGTAGCAGGCGACGGCAGCGCCCAGCACGCCGACATCCTTGAGCATCTCGCCGATGCTCAGGCCCTTGGCCGAGGCTTCGGACTTCGGGAAGCTCTGGCCCATGAACAGGACCCCGTAGAGGACCGTCGGGACGAGGAACAGGGCCAGCTGGATCTTCCAGCTCATGGCATCGGGTCCCTCGCCGAGGAACCAGCCGACCAGACCACCCAACACCAAGCCAGCAGGCCAGCTGGCGTGCAGGATGTTCAGATAATGGGTGCGGTCCTTCGGGAACAGCGTGGCGACCAGCGGATTGGCCACCGCCTCGAGGGTGCCGTTGGCCAGGGCGAAGATGAAGGTGCCCCAATACAGGTAGGTGTAGGCCGCCGTCTGCGCCTGACCCTTCGTCGCCGCGAAGGTCACGAAGGCCGAGAGCACATGGAAGAGGAAGGCCGCCACCACCAGCTTGCCGTAGCCGATCTTGTCGACGACGACACCGCCGATGATGATGCCGAAGCAGAAGCCCGTGAACCCGGCGCCGCCGATCTCACCGAGCTGGGCGGCGGTGAACCCGAAATCGGCCGCCCAGTTGGCGAGGATGCCACCGCGGATTCCGAAGCCGATGCCGGCGGCCAGGATCGCCATGAAGCCTGCAAACAGCAGCCGTTTTGCATTGGGGGCGATGCCCTCGTTGTTTCCGTTGCTCATAGGGGGGTACGTGTGTTCGTTCTGTGGACTGCCAAGTGGGACGTGGGACGAGGGGATTTACCGACACCCCGGGCCGCCTGTCCATTCCTTGCTTCGGGATTCTGCGGTTTTGCCCTGGGACACCAGCGGGACCGGGGGACCGGCCGGGGAAGCGCC
>VHCX01000020.1 GCA_016871615.1 Verrucomicrobiota bacterium | reverse complement strand
CAGGTGGTTACCGAAAAAGAGCCTAAGCAACCTTCCCGTGCGCGGAGCCATAAGGAGTGGCTGTGAAACCGGTCATGGTTTCCAAACCAGCGTAGCGACGGAGAGAGGGGCGAGCCGAGTCGTGAGTTGAGTCCCTCTCCATGAGAAGAGGATGTCAGGTTGAGATTTGGTTGTGTTGGCAACGACCACGACCAACCGACCATCGGGGTTGCGGAACCCTACATTGGACACACCACTTGACGTCGACGACGTCCCAATTCGCACCGCACCGGGACGGATGAACCGCATAAACTGCCCATAGAGGTAGTAGTCCGACCGGTATTCGACCGCAAGAGACGTCGGATCTAAGACCACTATGGTCGGAGAGCATTCATGAAATCCGGAGATGTTCGGCTTGCCGTTCCGGTCGATCATCGTTACCCATGCGTTGTAGCTTCCCGCCCAATTCCTGAAGTAGGAGATGATCTGGGAACCGCCGAAGGCCCCATAGACGGATCCTTCGGAGAAAAGCAGCGCTTTGTCGGGAAATTCCCGATGGAGGCGGCTCATCGCTTCTGGACGTCCCTCATAAAGGTGGAAGGCGCTCCCCGAAACGAACTTTGCCGCAGCAGGGTCTTTGAGGATTGTCGCGGGAAACCCTGGATTGTTAAAATTGTGATCGAAGGCCCAGATCGTCGTTTTTAGGCCCCGGGCTTTGATGAGGGGACCAAGATGGTCGCGAATGAAGTCGCGTTGTTGAATAGCCGTCCAAAGGCAGCTTGGATAGGCGGTTGGGCCGAACTCCGGCTCGTTTTGCACGGTCAGGGCGTCGATCTCGACCCCTTCACGACGGTAGGCCTCGAGAAATCGGACAAGGTATTCCGCAAAGAATGGGTAACACTCCGGGCGTAGGGATCCGCCGCCAATACGACGATTTGTCTTCATCCAAGTCGGGGGGGTCCAAGGCGAAGCAAAAAAGCGCAATTCGGGGTGAAGACGCTGCGCCAGCTTGATCACGGGCAGCACGTAGTCCCGGTCCCGGTCGATTGAAAATCTTTCAAGCCGCGGATCCACCTGTCCGTCTGGCATGTCATCGTAGGTGTAGAATGGCCCAGGGGCGAAATCCGAGGTGCCGATGCAGATCCGCATCAGACTCATCCCGATTCCGGTGTCCGGGTCAACCAGACTTTGGATCACCCGCTCCCGTTGGGCTTCGGGCAGGAGACTGAGATTGTGGCAGGTGCTGTGTTCGAACGAACTGCCAAGACCGAGAATGGACTGGTGGTTGGCGGTTTCATCAATCTCGATTCGAACTCTAGACCTGACGGACTCGGGACTTACCCCAAAACGAAGATCAGGCTGCCGCTCTAGTCGCGCCTTTCGATCCTCTGTGGAAAGCCACCATTGAACGATTTGGGATGAAGCTTTGTCGGCTCGCAAAGCATGAAATGGACCTAGGACCAAAGGCACCGCGAGACAACACTTAGCCGCTATTGAGATTGTTCGCTCTAAGGAAAATTGAGGGTTCATAGTTAGGGAAAACGGGGGGCCTTGTTGCTTTCAGTTGCTGCTGAAACGTTGACTGTGGCGGGTGGTCAGGCCGTTGGGGGCACTGATCAACCGGCCGAACGGGTCGCAGCGGTAACTGCCCCCGAAGACGATGACGCCACCGCGGGACACGGCCAGCGCCGTCAAGTTGCTGACGCCATCGGAGCAGCAGAAGGCGTGGCTCCAGGTGCTGCGGACGCTATCCCACTCGCTGCGCGACAGCAGTCCGCCGATGCCACCGGCCTCTTCAAAGGTGCCACAAAGGTCCGGGCCTCGCGTTGAGGCCACCGTCGGATCCCCGTTGTCGCTCCGTTGCCTAGCCAAGTCCGATTAGGCTAAAAGTAGCGGGCTTTCGAAGCAAGAACCCAGTTCCCGGACGAGCCCATGGTTTCTTATCGGGTGACCCGGCGCGGCCGTTTCCCGTTGTATTTGAAGATCGTCCGGCTATGGGTTCCCTGAGGGAACGATACCAAGGTGTCCCGGTGGGAGGCGGTGGGCTCCGGGTTGTGTCAATCGTGAGGACTGACGTCTTTCCCGAGCGGAATCTCAAGCCGCAGCGATCCTGAGGCGGGCTGATGGAGCCGCGTTTCAAAAAAAATCCGCCGAGCCCGGTAAGCTTTGGCACTAAGCCAACAAAATCGTGAGTTCAAATCTCACCGCCCCGACCATTTTGATTTTACGGGCTTTCTGCAACGGAAGGCTAAAAGTTACAACACTCAGTTACAACAACGCCGCCAAAGTCAGGGGTGTTTATGGGTGTCACGAGCCTGGGATTCTCATCAGTCAGGAAAGGTTCCGTCCGGTTCTGGTGCATCCCTTGCCGGCTGTCTGTTTCGAGGAGTCGCGACAGGGCAGATCGGTGGACGCGATTCACCACGGGGGTTGTTGGCGTCGAGCCCGCTATCGCCTGGCCAGATCCCAAAGGCAAGTCCCGCGCTGACCCGATCTTATTGAGTCTCGCACAATAGAGTGCCTTGTCCGGGACTTGCGGGTGGGGGAAACGGTTGTCACCGTAATATCCGAGACTCAATAGGGGGCGGCCCCTAAGGGATCCCTTTCCCGCGGCCAGACCGTCCCCACGGGGTAGGGGTGGGAGGGGGCGAATTCCCGCGATAGGTTCGCGAGGGACCCACGCCTCAAATCCTAGCCGAAAAGCCTGGGTAGGATGCGCTTTACGATGACTGGTGGTTTGTGAGCCACAACGATAGTCGCGGTTGCTTAGCAAATGTATCGTTTGCCAACGGAGGCTAGATGGGAGTTTTGGATGCCAGTCAAACCAACGGGGCCGCGCTCAATCGAGCGCGGAGAGTGACTCTGACAGGACCGCAAAAACTGCTCCAAGGGATGTGAGAGTTTCAGGCGCTAGTTGATGGTGGTTGGTTCGCTGCGGAAAGTCCATCCCCGGTGGAGCAGTTTTTGCGGTCCTGTCACTCACACCAGGCAGGTTTGGACATCGGCGTGAATGGGCAAGTGGGGCTTCCTACGCCCTTCTTCCCCGTCGCAGACCTCGCGGGTCCAAAGTCGGTGAAGGTTTCGCCTCCGAGGAATATTCAGCATTCCTCGAACAACAGAATACTGGCGCTTCTGACAGACGAATGAGTAGCGTACCGGATGCTCACACCCCTTTTGAAATTGCTGACCCGGCTTGTTGGTCTCTCGCCGGTCATTCTCAGCAGCGCGCTCCACGCGGCCGACCTGGACCTGCCCTCCTTTGAGTCGCTCCCTGCACCTGATCCAGCTCCAGTCGCTCCAGGTGTCGAATTCGCGCCCCCCATGCGGGCAGAAATCACCGTCAACACCAGTGCTCCGTCGCTCTTCGAGTCCACGGCCGACGCGGGTTCCGACCAAAGCTTCTTCGTCACGGGGGAACGGCTTGGACGGCAGGTGTTCGCATGGGGGCGTGGGGCCGGCGCTTCAGGCGGAGAGTCAAGCAAGGTTCGAATCCTGGCCGGCAGCTCGGAGTGGTTGACTGCCCATCTCGACATCACCGCGTACGGAGGACCGTTCCTTGTCTGGGCGCACAACGATGCGGGGTGGTCCCGGCCCATCCGGCTCAACATTCCTCAAGCCTGGTGGCATTGGCCCGCGGAACCGGCACCGGGCCAGGTGGTACGTCTGTTCGGACGCGACCTCGCCCGGCGGCCTGATCGTGCCACGGCCCATGTCTGGCTCGCCGAGCCTGGAAAAAACGGACGCTGGCTTGAGATTGCCACTGCCGAAAAATACCAGGTGTCCATGAAGTTGCCCGATGATCTTCGTCCGGGGCGCTACCTCATCTGGTTGCATGCCGGACATGGAGGCCGTTACGGCTGGGGTGAGGCACTGCCGATGAACGTGAAAGCAGCGCCGGAAATTCGGAAAGCCAGGAGGAATCTCTCTCCCACCTCTGACCCGGCCCGGCCCGTCGACCTAAATGAGGCTCTGGCTCGACTTGCTCAAGACGGTGGCGGAACGCTTCGGCTCGGTCCTGGAGTCTTTTCGATGCGGGAGACACTCCTTATCCCAGCTCACACCACGCTCCAAGGAGCCGGCAAAGCACTCACGCAAATCCGATGCGAACCGAGCGGGAAAGATGGCTTTCAGCGCGCTCCACTCATCCCTTCCTCAAGGCCGGTCGTCCAGGGAAAGACGCCCCCGCCTTCGATTCCGACGGCTGCCGTGAGGTTGAGCGGCCACGGCTCAGCGATCACCGACCTGGCGGTCCTCGGCAACCCGGAGATCAGCAATGGAATTATTGCAGCGGCACCCGATCCATTGGCGTGGTTGGATCATTGCCGCATTGAACGCTGCCTGGTTGCGGATCTCGAAGGAGTGGATCAGGAAATCAGCGCCGTGCACTTGTTTCGCTCCCGGAACGCCATCGTCAGTCAGAACGAACTGCACGGTCGCGTCCTTGTGGATCTCTCTGCGGTCACGCACTCACTCATTACCAGCAACATCCTGGTCCCCGTTCTCCGCTATGGCGCACGATTCAAAGAGACCGCCGAAGGCGCCATCCAGAGTCGGAATGAAGTGCTCGAAGGCTGCATCATCGAGCACAATGTGACTCGTGCCCCGCAGGGAGCGGAAGCCGGCGGCGCTCAGACTCGACGGCTGATTTGGGTCGCTACCGGTCGCGGTTCCGTCACGCACAACTGGCTGGGCCATAACGCGACGTCCGAGCAGGACTCCAGCGGACGAGCCGTGGATGGCCCAAAGATGGCTTTTGGCGCGGCTGCAGGCTATGAAAACCAGAATGTCGGCGAAGTGATTCTATTCGAAGCCAATCACCGGACGATGTACTTCGGAGCAATCGTCGATGCCAGCAAGCAGGACATCACCCTTCCAGCCTCCGTGCCGCCCACACCTGACGCCCGGCTTGGCACTGTCTCACGCCAGGAGCTCGAAGCAGACGGCGGTGGTGAGGGAAAGTTGTTCCTGCCCCCAGACCGCGACGATGGTTCGCCTGAACCGGCGATCAGGGAGTACTGCGTGACGATCCTCCAGGGCCCAGGGCAAGGGCAAACACGGCGTGTCGTCGCCCGCGAGGGCAGGACTTTGAAGTTGGATCGTCCGTGGCAAGTTCCGCCCCGGAGCGGGAGCCTGGCGAGCGTCAGCACGGGATTTTTTCGAAATCACATCGTGGGCAACACCGTGGCCGACGGCATGACGGGCATCCAACTGTGGATCGGCTGCAATGAGAACATCATTTCTGCCAACACGGTCCGTCGCATGCGCAGCCCGGGACTTTTCCTGCATTCGTGCGCGAGCACACTTGCCAGTTCAATGCCCCGGACCTGGAACAGCGGGTTGGGCACCTGTTACTTTAATACGGTGGAGGGAAACTGGGTGGAAATGAGCAACCTCGGCCTGTTTGTGAATGCGCATGAAGAGCCAAAGTTTCCAACAGGTTTCCCCCTCACCCTGGGAACGCTCCTCCGACACAACACCCTCCTCAACAGCCGGAGCACGGCGCTCGCCATCAGCGGAGGCGCGGGCGGCACGGCTGAAGCTCCGAACTCCCCCGTGGTGGTCGGACTCGTGGCTGAGCAGAACGTCGCCCGCGATATGCAGACGGGATACGCCAGCAGCGCGGGCAGCGACGGCGTGGTTTTCCGGCGCAACCATGCCTACTTCTGGCATGGTTCCGCTCAGCAGACTGGCGCAACTGCTTTTCGTTTAGGTCGCCCACGAGCCTCGGCTTGGGTGGATGAGAATACCGTGGAAGGTCCCGGCGCCGGCCCGGCCCCCGGGATAGGTGTGCTCGAGAAGGCCGGCGAGAAGTAGGGTCATTGACGGAGCAACGTCGCCGTCACACCCGTCACACGGTCATGATCTCTTTTTCCTTGTGGGCGAGGTGTGCGTCGATCTTGCCGATATACTGGTCGGTCAGCTTCTGAACTTCCTTCTCGGCCATCTCGACCTGATCCTCCGTCACTCCACCGCTCTTGCCTTCCTTCTTCAAAGCCTCCAGCGCATCACGCCGGACATGCTGCACGGCGACACGACCTTCCTCAGCCATCTTGCGGGCAATCTTCACGAACTCCTGTCGCCGTTCCTGGCTGAGATCACGCAACACAATCCTGATCACTTTTCGATCCACAGACGGGTTCAAACCCAGGTTCGCTTTGAGAATCGCTTTCTCAATGGGATGTACCGTTGTGGCATCCCAAGGCTGGATGACCAAAACCCGAGGCTCGGGCGTCGTGATGCCGGCAAGCTCGCGGAAGCGCATCTGGGATCCATAAACCTCCACCAGCACGTTCTCGACGAGGCCAGGGGAAGTGACAGGACCGCAAAAACTGCTCCACCGGGGATGGACTTTCCGAAGCGAACCAACCACCATGAACCAGCGCCTAAAACTCTCACATCCCTTGTGATCAGTTTTTGCGGTCCTGTCACGGCGACCTCGTGACCTTGCACCGCCCGTCTTCACCGTGGCAGAAGATTGGGCTGGATGCCCATCGCCTGGCCGCGCCGGTCGACGGACATCTGTTCATCGTTGGCACTCCCGCACTTCCCGGAGGACCGCGGGCCCGGTTCCGGCGCGCCGAGGTATTCTCCGATCCCGATGATTCGCCTTTCCGGCTCCCCGGCTTGCCACCTTACGTCGAGTTGGAATTCACCTCCCCGCTCCGGCCGTTGGCGGTGGGGCAGTCGGCGTCGCTTACGGTCACGTGGGACCTGCTAGATCCCGCGCAGGACTGGGTCGGAGCGGTTGAGCGGATTGACGCCCGTTCATGCGTTTCTCCAAGTTCCTGAAGATCTTCCTTCGCGAACCGCCAGCGGCAAGGCATTGCCAGCTGCAATTTCGGACACTGACGGCCTGGTTTACGGTGGAGGGCACATCTGGCCTTGCCGACCGCGGTCGGGCGCGACACTGGCTCCGTCTGTGCTCCGCACCGATCGGTCCTTTGTCCGCCGCGCCATTCCGCGACGCGACTCCCCGCCGGTCCGGTCGCTCCAGCAGGAGGGGAATGGGTCGCCAGGAGCGCGCTCAGGAACATGGGGCACAATCCAGGTCCGTCGAAACAATCTCCCCAACTTATCTGCGGGACAGTCGGCCGCTTCAGTCTCCATGACGGGGGAATGCCTCGCGCATCACTTTATCCGCCCCGGGGCCGGGTATTTCTTGGCGACGTCATCAAGCACCAGCACCCAGTCTAGCATTTCGCCGGCGTCGGGCGGGGTGAATTCGCGCTCGCCCGTGTTGGGAAACGAGCCGATGGCGCTGGCCTTGCCGTCGCGCGGATTGAACCACCATGCCTTGACCTTCGGCCCCTTGATGGACTCCATGCGCACCTTGAAGCCGCGGCCGATGGGCGCATAGACCATCGCGTAGGTGCCATCGGAGTCGCGTGTGGCGGCAAAGTGATAGCGGCCCGCGCCGGGCACGCTCGTGGGCACCCGGTCGGTGACGATGATCGAATCGTCGGGGATGCGCGTGAGGAAGGGGCGCGACTCGATCAGCGCTCGGCCGTGCTGCATCTGAGCCGCGCCGGGCTGATTGATGGCCTCGGACCATGGCATGAGCGGATTGTTGACCGGATTCTTGCCGGGCGACCACATCTGCCAGACGGAGTGGTGGCCATAGGTGTGGCCGAAGGCGCCGGCAAAGAGGTCCCAGTAGAGTGGTCGGCGCACATCACTGGCGATGGAGTGGCCGAACTTCTTCGCGTCGAAGGAGACCGGGTGATCCTCGTAGATCGGTTCGCCATCGAGCACCGGCTTCACGGGGGAGCGGTTGTAGTCCACGCGGGTCTGGTCGTAGCGGCCGGTGAACTCGGCGGTGTGGCCGTTTTGCCGCATGTTGAAGTCTAGCCATTCGTCCGTATGGAAGTGTTCGGAAGAGCCGGCGCCGCCCGGCGGATGATACGTGAGGAGGTGCGCGCCGCCGTCACCGCGCCGGAGTCCGCGGGCCATGGCGCGGTTGATCTCCTTCTGCGCGTCGGCCTTGGCCTGGTCCACGGGGCGGTCACCGCCGAGGATCCAGATCAGGCCGGCGTCGCGATACCGTTTTCCGAGCCATTCGCCATAGGCCTCGGCATTCTGCGGCGTGAAGATCTCGGGGCCGGCGCCCCAAGCCTTGTGCCACTTGTCGCCCCAGGTCGGCAGGAACCCGACATAAATTCCCAGTTCGTTGGCGCGTTTCACGATCCAGTCCACGTGTTGGAAGTAGGCCTCGTTGGGCCGGGTGGGATCGTTTTCCACGAGCGGCTTCTGGCCGTAGGGATTGGGATCATTGAGCCCGTCCAATTCGGCGAGTGCGACGGCCTGCACGACAGTGAAGCGGCGTTGGGCTCGATTCTTCAGGTAGCGCTCGGCGTCTTCGCGGTTGAGGCGGTGGAAGAGTTCCCAGGCGGTGTCACCCTGCCAGAAAAAAGGCTGTCCCGACTCGGTGACGAGGAAACGATGGTTGTCGCTGACCTTCAGCCGGGGCAGCGGAGCGGCCGTGGCGGCGAAGGCGAGCGCCAAATAAAGGAGCAGCAGGGAATGCCTCATGGCAAGACCAGGTCTTTTTGAGGGGAACAGACTAAGGGGCATAAGGCGCGATGTGGTTGGTGAACCAAGTGTGGTCCGCCCGGCCGGCTTTCGGCAGCCAGGAAATGTTGTTCGGGACGACTTCGCTGCCGTTACGCTTGAAGCCGGAGACATTGCCCTGCCATTTGTGAATCTCGCCGTGGCCATCGGCGAAGTTGAATCCTGCGGCATTGCCGTGACGGCCCGAGGGCGCATCCAGCCAAGGGTTGTTGTTGAACGTCCGAAGGTTGTCGAACGGGAAGAAATGCGAGTCGTTGATGCTGTTCTCGTGCTCATCGATCAGCACGAAGAC
Organism: Verrucomicrobiota bacterium; assembly: GCA_016871615.1. Classification (GTDB taxonomy): domain Bacteria; phylum Verrucomicrobiota; class Verrucomicrobiia; order Limisphaerales; family UBA9464; genus SXXZ01. The sequence continues at coordinate 46,405 of VHCX01000020.1, read as the reverse complement.
CGACGATGGCCCGGGACTAGTGAGATCGCCGAGCTTGGTCACGACGGAGAAGACGGTCCGGTGGTTGGCGACCCACGAGGTATCGGTCTGGCCCATAAACGCGTTCATCGCGTAGCTGCGGTTGCGGAGGCGCAGCTTGCCGCCGCTCTTCAGCCCGGCGGCCTTCGCCAAGGTAGCTGCGGTTGCGGAGGCGCAGCTTGCCGCCGCTCTTCAGCCCGGCGGCCTTCGCCAAGACTCAAAGTCCATCCCCGGCTCCGGTCGGGCTCCGCCCTCCCTCCACCGGGGGTGGACTTTCCGCAGCGAACCAACCACCATCAACCAGCGCCTGAGACTCTCACATCCCTTGGAGCAGTTTTTGCGGTCCTGTCAGAGGCTTCATCCCCCATCAACTTCCGGTGGCCACCCCGTTACGTGCAAGGATGTTTAGTCAGCACACGGAGTATTTCTTCGTCCGGCTCCGTGTTTATACGTCAGGCGCACCTGTTCGATCCCTAACCCTATCAGCCACGGTTCGATCAGCGACCTTTGGTGGCGATCTCCGTGGTCCTGCCCGGGCCGCATCCCGAAGGGTTGTGCGCTCCGTGTTTCCGCTGGTCTGGGTGGTTGCTGAACCCGCGCTGCGCCCTTTGCCGTCGGTGAACGTGGTCATTTCGCTCCCAGAACCCGTGGGATGGGTGGTCGCGGTTCCCGTGGTGTGACCCGACGCATCGCGGAAGGTCGTCCGCTCCAACGAGCCGGTGGCGTAGGTCGTCGCCGAGCCTGTGCTGCGCCCTTGGCCGTCGGTGAACTTGGTCCGCTCGGTGGTGCCGGTGATTTGCGTGGTCGCAACACCCGCGCTGTGGTCACAACACCCACCCACAACACCCACCCACGACATGACCAACGACCATCCATCCGGCACGCCCGAATCGGGCCCGAAGAAACGCCGCTTCCTCAGCGCCGAGAAGAAATTCCAGATTTATCCGGAGGCGCAGTCCACCGACAAACCCGTTGTCCTCTGTCGTGTGTCGCTTTCCTTTCATGGTCTGGTCCCTTTCTTGGTCGCCCAGACTCTCACTCCCTCTGGATCAGTTTTGCGAGGTCACGTCACACCGACAAACCCGTTGGCGAGCTGCTGCGCCGGGAAGGCCTCTTCTAGACCGATCTGGCCCGCATCCGTCAGCAGGTCAAGGAGGGCGCACTGGTGCGGCTAAGCGCCACGGTGGCCCTTGAGGGCTTCAGGGCGGTGGGGCGGGGCCCACGGGCACGGGGTGGATGCGGCCTCCGGTCGGCACGCCGAGTTCCCGGATGGAAAGGGAGATGTCCGGGGCGGCTCGGCGGGCTCGGCCGGTGACCAGGAGCCAGTGTCGTCCCTGGGAGACCTTGAGGGGGAGGCGCTTCGGCGACCAGGTCTCGCGGCCAAGGCGCAGGTCCCACAGTTCCCGGCCATCCAGATGCACCTGGATCTCCAGGCCCCCGCCTGGGGCGCCGGTGGCGGCGGTCAGCTCCGCCCAGAGATCCTGACCGGCCACGAAGGAGGCGAGCATGAAGGCTCCCACGATCCCGTCCGGGGTGGCCGCGATGCCGCCCGGGAGGCCCGAGGGGTCGAGTCGGTGGGTCCTCGCCACGGATCGCCAGGTCCAGGGACCGTCCGGGCCGAGGTCGACCGGTTCGTCGAGGCGCCAGGCCCCGGCACGGGTCGGTTGGAGCCGCGTCGCGGCCCGGGTCAGGACGTCGGCGGGCATCGGCCCCAGCACGCGCCAATCGCCCACCGAGCCGCTGCCCACCGACACGGTCTCCTGCCAGGACACCGGCGCGTCGCCGACCCGGAGTGTCACGCGGGCCGGGAAGCTGAACGATCCGAAGGTGCCCGGCGGCAGGCGGACGGGCAGCCGGAGGGCCGCGCCCCGGTCGCCCAGGGTGGGACCGTCGACCGGGAGGGCCGTCCAGCCGCGGGGCCAGTCGACCTCCACCCGGCAGTCCGGCACGTCGGGCCCGCCGGGGTGCACCTGCACGCGCAGCGCCGCCTCGCCCCCGGAGCCCGAGTCGAGCAGCGACTCCATCGCGGGGTCGGCGCGTACCTCGACCCGCGCCCCCCACAGCACGCGGGCAAGGTCCGGATGGTGGGGCGGCGCGAGCGTCCGCGTGACCTTCGCCGCCGCCGCCCGCTGCAGGGCCACCCGCTGGGCGTCCGGGTCGGTCCCCGGGTCGGGACGGTGTTCGCGGGGCAGGTCGGCGACGATGGCCGGCCACGCCCCGGCGTCCAGGCGGCGGACCACGCCCTCCAGCGAACCAAGCCAGTGGCGCGACCTGGCGCCGGGCTCCATCCAGGCCCCGGCGATGCCCTCACCGGCCAAGGGTTCCACCACGGCCGCCAGGGTGTTGCGGCGCAGCATCACCCCGGCGGTTCGCGCACCGATCTCGATCCCGACCGGCGACTCGTCGATCCGGTTGTCCTCGATCAGCAGGTCCTCGGCACGGAAGGGGCGCTGCGAGCCCACCGAGACCAGGATCTTGCCGCCCTGGATGTGGTTGCCCCGGAGCACGGCGGCATTCATCAGGCAGGGGGTCTCGGCCTGGCCCAGCGAATCGACATCGCCCCCGCTCAGTTCCATGGCGGCGGTGCCGGACTCGAACCGGCGCAGATCCATGCGGTGGGCCACGAGGCGGTTGCCCAGCATCTGCGAGAAGAAGGACGGCTCGGCCGCCTCGGGCCCGTCGCTGGTGTGCTGGAAGGCCAGGAATCGAAGGGCCGCCTCCGAGCTGCCTCCCACGCGCTCGAGCCGGTTTTCGGCGAACACCACCTCGTGGTTCAGCCCGTACATCTGCATCGAATCCCCGTCGGCGATGAGGTTCCCGACCATCAGCCACTGGCGCAGGCTGTGGTTGATCCCGATCAGCGAGCTTTCGTCGAGGGCCACGTCCCAGGGGCGATCCACCTCGATCTCCTGGGAGGATCCCCGGACCACCGTGCGGGCCTGCCCCTTGCCCCGGCCCGCCAAGACGAAGGCCAGGTGTCCCTCGGGCTCGAAGGGCCACGCCCGCACCGGTTTGCGCAGGCGGACGGCCCGCTCCCGGCCCGCCTCCACCCCGCCGTAGTAGACGGGGGAGGCCCCGTCCGAGCCGACGATCTCGTAGTCGGCCGACTGGGCGAACGCCACGGTGTTGCCCCGGAAATACACCTGGTCGTAGTAGGGGTGGGCCTTGGTGCTCCATCCGGCCCGGGAGAGGTTGTCCGCGCCCAGCATCTGGTTGCCCTCCCAGATCACCTTGCGCCCCCGCTGGGCCCAGACCAGGCCGCCGCGTCCGGTCCGTAGGATGTTGTTGCGCACCAGGCTCCCGTCGGAGTGGAAGGCCAGGAGCAGCGGGAACCCGCCGGAGTAGATGTCGCAGTCCTCGACGCGGATGTCCCGGCCGCAGAGCCACACCGCGACGCCCTTCCCGGCGGCGTCCAGCGATTCGAAGTTGAGTTGCCGGGTCAGCTCGATGGTGTCGGAGAGCTGTCCCCATCCCGGCCGCGCCGCGTACGGGCTCCAGCGGATCACCAGACGCCGGAGGACGATGTCGCCCTCCTGCCACCACTCGGGTCGGTTCGCCGTGGAGTAGAGGCTCTTGCCCTCCACCTCGGCCATGTTCTCGATGCCCCGCTCGGCCCCGGCGTACCAGATCGTGAGGTCCTCCAGCCCGAACTGCGCCTCGCCGTGGACGATTCCCCGGAGCCGCGCGAAGTGCCGGTTGCTCCAGTAGAGCAGGGACTTGTCCCGGTGCTCGCCCCGCAGGAGCACCCGTCGCGGCATCCGGAGCGGGCGGTTGAAGCGGTACTGCCCGGCGGGGCAGAGGACGATCCCCCCGCCGGAGGATCCCGCCGCGTCGAGCGCGGCCTGGACGGCGTCGGTGTCGTCGGCGACCCCGTCGCCCCGCGCCCCGAACCGGAGCACGTTGTGCACGCGCTCGGGCCATGGGGCGGGTTGGCGGACGCGCAGCGGTTCAGGGCAGCGTCCCCAAGCCTCTGGCCCACCGCAGCCATTGTGCACCCACACCGCGTAGTCGCCGGGCGGAAGGTCCCCGGGAAGCGGCGCCCGGGCCGAGTACAGGTCCGCGTCGGCCGTGGCCAGCTCGACCGTCCGGCCCCGGGACGCGGCGCCCGGGCCGAGTACAGGTCCGCGTCGGCCGTGGCCAGCTCGACCGTCCGGGCGCCCATCAGCACGATGCGGGTCCGGGTCCCGCGCGGTGGCTCGCCGGCCAGGGCTTCGTGGACCCCGCGCCAGCCGAGGCCGAGCCCGAACACCCGCAGGTCCGAGCCGGCCACCGCGTCGAGTTGCCCGGCTCCGCGGGCCCACCACACCTGCGGGGCATTGACCAGCACGCGCTGGGTCCGCCCGCCGGCGGAGACCTCGAGGGCGTACACCCCGGGGGCCTCGTCGGGGAGGATGGCCTTCAGGGCCCGTTCCCGCGGTTGGAGCACGGTCAGGGGGCGAAGGCTCTTTCCCTCGCGCCGGGTTGTGCGGTCGGCCCCGGGCAGGCCCGCCGGGGCATCCTTCAGCCGGGCCCCGACGACGCGGGCCTCGACCAGCCGATCGCCATAGACCAGCACGCTCTGGCCGGGTCGCACCGGCTGCGAGTGCCAGATCACCACCGCGTCGTCGCCCCGCATCGTGGTGGCAAGCCAGAGGATCAGCAGGGCGACCCCGGCCAGGGGTCTTGGGGAAGTCACGGGGTGCATGATTTTGGCGGTTCCAGACTCGCCGTCGGTGGCAGGCATTCGACCTCCAAAAAGGGGTCGGTCCTCACTATTGACACAACGCCCCTGCCGACCGGTTCGTAGCCCCAGTGACCGCCCCGGAATCCAGGGGCAACCCCGGAAACAAATGCAAGGTCTTGTGTCAATAGTGAGGACCGACCTCTTCGCGACCCCTTCGGTGATTTGCGGGTGACTTCCGGTCGGGGTTCTTCCTGACTTTGGGTCATGCGAGCCCAGGTGACGTCCAGAATGTTCCAGGTGGCTTGGCGCCTGGCCTGGGGACGCGCGGCGGCCGTGCTCGTGGGGTGGGGGATGGTGCTCGGGGTCTGGGCCCAGCCCATCATCCCGGGGTTGGCCACGGCTACGATCGATGCGGAACTCCGCGGGCGGGTGCTGATCGAGGAACTGAACTGCGTGGCCTGCCATGCGGCGGAGGGGTCTCTGAAGGCTCAGTCGAAACAGGCGCCCCGGCTGGCGGCGGTCGGTTCGCGGGTGAACCCGGCCCACCTGGAGCGGTTCATCGCCGACCCGCACGCGACCTCCCCGGGCAGCACCATGCCGGATGTGCTGGGGATGCTGCCGCCGGACGAACGTCGCCAGACGGCCCGGGCGATCACCCACTTCCTGATGTCGCTGCGCGAGAACCGGTTCTCGCTGGAGCCTCCGGACGCGGTGGCGGCGGAGCATGGTCGGCGGTTGTTCCGGTCGCGAGGGTGCGTGGCCTGCCATGAATCATCCCTCGAGAGCGATGGAGCGAATGGGACGGAGGAGGGGATGCGGGGCCAGAGGAACCCGAGGAGCACCGGGAAGGTTCCGAACGCTGGTGATGCTGGTGGTGCTGGTGATGCTGGTGGTGCTGGTGGTGCTGGTGGTGCTGGTGGTGCTGGTGATGCTGGGACTGCTGGGACTGCTGGGACTGCTGGTGATACTGGGAATGCTGGGACTGCCAAGCGCCTCGAGTCGGGGCCGCTGGCCCGGAGTTCGGTGCGGTTGGGGGCGCTCGAATCGAAGTACAGTTTCCGAAGCCTGTCGGAGTTTCTCCAGCAACCGCACGTGAGCCGTCCGTCGGGCCGGATGCCGGACTTGCGCCTGAGCCCCCAGGATGCCGAACGCATCGCCCATCACCTGCTGCGGCGCACCCGCGTGCCCGGGGCCTTGGCCTACACCCTCTACCGCGGGCACGTCTGGGAAGGCCTCGCCAGCGAGGAGGTCCGGGCCGAGCGTGCGGGCCATGTCCGTGACTTCGCCCTGAAGAGCCTCGGGCAGGTGGGGCACCACACGGCGGTCTGCTACGAGGGGCGGATGAAGGTCGCGACCCGCGGCCGGTACCGGTTTTTCCTGACGATGAACGGGGGCGACCTGACCGTGGACGGCCATTCGCTGGCGCAGCAGGAACCCAGCGACGGGCGCGGGGTGAAGTCGTGGGAGGTCGAGCTCGACCTGGACTCCGGGTGGCGGCCGATCCGGCTCACCTACTTCCACACGGGGCATGATCCCCGGTTCTCTCTTGAAATGGAGGGGCCCGGGTTCCCGCGCGGCCCACTCCCGGAGTCCATGCTGTCGGTGTCGCCGGAGCCCATCGCCGCCCTCGAACCCTTCCGGGTGGATCCGGCGCTGGCGGCCCAAGGGCGCGAGGCGTTCGCGATGCGGGGCTGCGCCCACTGCCACGACGATCTGCAACTCCGATCGCCGGCGGCACCCGCGTGGGCCGGTCTGCGGGCGGGGCGGGGGTGCTTGAGCGAGGGGGTGGGCAGGTGGCCGCAGTATGGCCTCAGCCCGGATCAGCGCGCGCAAATCACAAGGGCGCTGACGATCGCGAACCACCCCGAAACCGAGCCGTCGCGCCGGATCCAGAAAACGCTGGTGACCTTCCACTGCATCGCCTGCCACGAACGGTCGGAGGTGGGCGGGGTGGTCGCCGAGCGCAAGGGCCTCTTCACCGGATCCGAACCCGGTCTCGGCGACGCCGGTCGCCTGCCGCCGACTTTGGACCACGTCGGGGCCAAGCTGACGTCGGAGGGGTTGCGCGATGTGCTGCTGCGAGGCCGACGGCCGCGGCCCTATCTCGACGCCAGCATGCCCCAGTATGGCGAGGCGCAGGTCGGCCACCTGGTGGATTTGTTCGCCCGTGTCGATCGGTTGGAGGCGGCCCGCGTTCCAGCCGCCACCGACGAGGCCCTGCTCCGGCGCGTGGGGCACGGACTGGTCGGCAGCGAGGGCTTCAGTTGCATTGCCTGCCACCTCTTCAACGGCCAGAAGACCGGCGAGATGGGCGCGGTGGACCTGGCGACCGTGTCTCATCGGCTGCAGAAGAACTGGTTCCACCTCTACCTGCGGGAGCCCGCGCGGTTCAACCCCACGGTCATCATGCCGGCGTATTGGCCCGACGGTCGTTCGCCCCGGACCGACGTGCTGGAGGGCGACGCCGCCCGACAAATCGAGGCGCTGTGGGTGTATCTGGCCGACGGCGAGCGGGCCAAGAAGCCCCTGGGGCTGTCCCGCCAGACGCGCGAGCTGCGCGTGGGGGATGTCACCGAAGTGTGCCGTGGCCAAAGCCCGGTGGGTTACCGGGGGATCGCCGTCGGGTATCCGGAGCGCATCCACCTCGCCTTCGACTCCGGCGAGATGGCCCTGCGGATGCTTTGGAAGGGCTCGTTCGTCAGCATCGATGCCGGGCACTTCCATCCCCGGGGCACCGACCAGATCCCGCTGCCGCGGGGCATTCCGTTCCACCGGCTCGAATCGCCCGAGGCCGCGTGGCCCCGCAAGGGCAAGGCCAACCACCTCTTCCCGCAAGATCACGGTTACCAGTTCTTGGGCTATCATCTCGATGCCCAGCGCCGCCCGACCTTCCGGTACCGCTACGAAGAGGTGCTGGTGGAGGATTCCTTCGAGGACCGGCTGGATCCCCAGGGCAAGCCGTTCTTCCGCCGGACGATGACCTTCACGGCCCCGGCGGCGGGTCGTCCGTTCGAGTTCCGGGCCGCCGCAGGCCAGCAGGTCACCGAGGTCTCCGGTCGGGAGTTCACCGTCGATTCGTTGCGCCTGCGGCTGGTGGGCGATGCTTCGGCCCGCGTGCGGCGCGGAGCCTCTGGGGAGGTTTTGATTCCGCTGAATCCGCCGGCCGGGCGATCCACCCTCACCCTCGACTACCAATGGTGACCCCCCGAACGACCTGGATCCGAGGAGCGACGCGGGTGGCCCCGCAGCTCGCGATGGCTTGGGCGATGGCCGTGGCGATGATGGTTCGCATGCCGTGGCTCAGCGCCGAGGAAGACCTTGGCGCGATGTGGGGCACGGCCCAGGAGGAGGCCAAGTACTACCCGATCGTCCGCATTCCGATCCCCAGCACCGTCCCGCTGCAACCCGGCGGGCTGGAGATCCTGCCCGATGGGCGGTTGGCGGTGGGCACGCGCCGTGGGGACATCTACTTCGTGCGGGGTGCCTTCGATTCACCGCCGCGGCCCGACTACCACCTCTTCGCCAGCGGGCAGGATGAGATCTTCTCGTTGTCCTGGCGGGAGGGCGCGATGACCGCCACCAGTTGGGCCGAGGCGACCCGCATCACCGATGCCGACGGGGACGGGGTGGCCGACCGCTACGATACCTTGAGCAACGGCTGGGGCTATGCCGAGGGGCACGAGTTCGCCTTCGCTTCGAAGCACGACCCGGCGGGAGACGTCTGGGTCGCGCTGGGGCTGAGCGGTTCCTACGAGTCCCACAACCTCTTCCGGGGATGGGCGGTGAAGGTCACGCCGGCCGGGAAAATGATCCCGATTTGCAGCGGACTGCGCAGCCCGGGCGGGGTGGGCACCAATGCCGCCGGTGTGATGTTCGCCATCGAGAGCCAGGGCCCGTGGAACGGATGCTGTTCGCTCAAGCACCTCAAACCCGGTGGGTTCCTGGGCCATCCGGCCAGCTACAACTGGTATCCCTTCGCCCCCGGCGTGGCGGCTCCCGCGCTGGAACCGAAGAGCGACTCCCGCATGGGCGTGGAGAAGAAGCGGGTGCCCGAACTGGTGCCGCCAGCCGTGAAGTTCCCGTACATCAAGATGGGCCGATCGATCTCCGGGTTCCGCGTGGACACGACCGGCGGGAAGTTCGGCCCGTTCCAGGGGCAGATCTTCCTGGGCGACTACAGCCTGAGCCTGGTGATGCGGGCCACCACCGAGCAGATCAACGGGGTGTGGCAGGGGGCCTGTTATCCCTTCCGCGAGGGATTGGCGACGGGGATCATGAACGTGGAGTTCTCGCCGAAGGGCCAGTTGATCGCCGGCGGCTTCACCACCAGTCGGCAGTGGCCGGTGCGCGGCAAGGAACCCTTCGCCCTGCAGCGCATCGATTGGAATGGGGTCACGCCCTTCGAGATCCAGGAGATCAACCTCCGCAAAGACGGGTTCCGCATCACCTTCACCGCGCCGGTGGATCCCCGGACCGCCGCCGACATCGCCTCGTACCGGATCGTCACCTACACCCATGTGTACCATGGAGGCTACGGCAGTCCGGAGGTCGACCACACCACGTCGAAGATCCTGTCGGCGGTGCCTGCGGCCGACGGGCGCTCGGCGCAGATCACCCTGGGCCGGGTGGTCGAGGACCACGTCCACGAGTTCGACCTGTCCGGCATCCGATCCAAGGACGGCGGGGGATTGGTGCACTCCAAGGCCTACTACACGGTCAATGAAATCCCCAAGAACTAGCGCCCTTGGCCTGAAGCCGGGCTCCGCATTCCGCCTGTGGGCCGTCCTAGCCTGGTGGTTCTCCCACGGCCTGGGCCCAGGTCACGCGGCGGATTCCGAGCAATGGCTGAGCTATCCGGGGAAATCAGGTCCCGGCCGGGGCAAGCGGGTGGTCCTGATCGCGGCCGATCAGGAGTACCGCAGCGAACAGTCCATGCCCATGATGGCGAAGATCCTCAGCACGCATCATGGCTTCGAGTGCACGGTGCTCTTCGCGGTGAACGAGAAGGGCGAGGTGGATCCCACGATGCCGGTGTATCCCGAGAAGGGGAAACCCTTCCGCGAACATCACATCCCGGGCCTGGAACTGCTGGCGAAGGCCGACCTCGTCCTGTTCTATCCGCGCCTGCTGACCCTGCCGATGGCGGAGCGCGAACTCATCGTGGGCTACATCGACTCGGGCCGCCCGATCCTCTCGCTGCGCACAGGAAACCACGGGTTCCACGGGGCGTTGCCCTACAAGATCCACGGCAAGCCGGTGGATTGGGGCAACGACGTGCTGGGCGGCAGCTTCATGAACCATCACGGCCAATGGCATGCCGATTCGACCCGGGGGATCGTGGTTCCGGAGATGAAGGACCACCCGATCTTGCGCGGGGTGAAGGACCTCTGGGGCAACTCCGATGTGTACCGCACCTACCCGGAAGGCGGGCAGTTGCCGGCGGGTTGCACGGCCTTGGTCTGGGGTCAGCCGCTCCTGGGGCGCAAACCCACCGATGCCCCCAATCCCAAGCTCGAACCGCTGCCGGTGGCCTGGTTCAAGCATTGGGAGACCCGCAACGGTCGCCGGGCCCGCGTGTTCCAGTCCACCATGGGCAGTGCCCACGACCTTCAATGCGCCGATCTGCGCCGCCTGGTCATCAACGCCGTCTACTGGGGATTGGGCATGGAGGCGGCCATCGATGCCCGACGGAGCGTGGACATCGTGGGCACTTACAAGCCCTTGGAGGCCGGTTTCAACTACGCCGAACTCGGTGTGGTTCCGAAGCCGGTCTCGGCCTATCGGTGATCGCGGATGCGGGGCGGTGATTCAGCGCCTGGAATCCCGGGTCGTCGCACGGCTCAGGGCGCCTGGCGGATCTCCGTGACGGCTCCGGGTTGGGCCTGGGCCGCAGGCACACTCTGGCGCTGGCCGCCGGGCCAGATGATCTCGATGGACTCGACGGCCGTGGCCTCGCCCAGACCGAAGGTGATGGGCAGGGCACTGGAGCTCAGGTAGCCGCGGTTGGCCGTGACGGTGCGCCACTGGGTCTTGCCGCCGGCCTTGAGTTGCACGGTCGCCCCGAGGGCATCCCGATTGGACCGCGTGCCGACTAGCTTGAGCCGCACCCAACGGCCTCCGGCGGGGCGGTCGTTGCGCAGCAGCAGCGGCGCGCCGCCGGCCTGGGTGAAGAGCAGGTCGTCGTCGCCGTCGCCGTCGAGGTCGGCCTGGGCGCAGCCGCGGCCCACGATCGGGGTGAAGAGAGCCGCTCCCGCCTGCTCCGGCCCCACCGGCACGAAGCCGTCCGCGCCCGCATTCCAGAACAACTGGGCCGGCTGACGGTATTTCTGGCTGGCCTGGACCTTGGTGATCTCCTCCTCCAGATGGCCGTTGACGCTGAGCAGGTCGAGACGCCCGTCCAGGTCCCAGTCGAGGAACAACACGCCGAACTTCAGGGGCAGCCGGCTGGCCGGGCCCACGCCCCAGGAGATGGACTCGTCGGTGAAAAGCCCCGCCGTGGACCCGCCGACGTAGAGGGCCGTCATCTCGTTGGCGAAGTTGCCGATGGCGATGCCCAGTTTGCCGTCGTCGGTGAAGCGGGCGGCGTCGATGCCCATGGCTCCGCGCGTGTTGCCGTAGCTGTCGAAGGCGATGCCGGTCAGCGCCCCCACCTCCTTGAAGCGGCCGTCGCGCTGGTTCTCGAAGACGAAGTTCTGGACCGTGTCGTTGGCCACGATGAGGTCGGTGAGCCCGTCGCCATTGAAGTCCGTGGCGACCACGCCGAGCGACTTGGCCGCTGGGACACCGGTGGACGGGTTGGTGACCTGCACGCCGCCCTCCTTGCTGATGTCGGTGAAGCGCCCGCCGCCCTCGTTGCGGTAGAGGCTCGGGAAGGTGCCCTGGAAGTTCATGGGCGGACCGTAGGCCCGGGTGCTCCCGTCGATCTTGTAGCCCACCTCGGCGTCGATCGCCCGGGACCATTTCACGTAGTGCGCCACGACGAGGTCGAGGTCGCCGTCGTTGTCGAGGTCGAACCAGGTGGCCGCGGTGCTCCAGTCGTCCGGCTTGCCACCGACACCGGCCGTGGTGGTGACCTCCTTGAAGTGTCCGTCCCCTTCGTTGTGGAAGAGCCGGGCCCCGCCGACGGCGGTGATCAACACGTCGGGCCGGCCGTCATTGTCATAGTCACCCACCGCCGCACCCATGCCGTAAAGCGGGGCCTCGAGCCCTGAGCCCGCCGAGATGTCGGTGAAGCGGATGGCGCCGCCGGGAGGGGTGTCATTGCGGTACAGGGCGCTTCCGGGCGAGGCCGCACCCTGGGCATCCCAGGGCCAGCGGTTGCCATTGACCAGGAGCAGATCGGCGTCGCCATCGCCATCGGCATCGAAGAACGCTGCGCCGGCTCCCATGGTCTCGGGCAGGAGTTTCTCGCCGGCCGCCCCCGTGAAGTGCCGGAACCTCAGGCCCGCCGCCTCGCCCACCTCGGAGAACGGCACCTTCGGCAGGGTGAGTTTCTGGGCGGTCTGCACGGTCTGCGGAGCCGCCAGGGGCGTGACCTGCACCTTGGCCGGTCCTGCGGTTTTGCGCAGGGCGAAGAAGGCCCCTACTCCCACCACCCCCAGACCGATCAGGGCCACCAGAGACCATCGGAGTCCGGTGCGGATGGCGCGGTCGTCGGAATCGACCCACTCCTCGGGTTCGTTCGGGCCGTTCGGTTTCTGGGGCATGGCGAAAGAAGGCTATCAGGCAGCGGTGCGGGCGTCAGGACATCGGCGCTCCCGGAGATCAGCGAGCCGCCGTGGCGTTTGCCGGCGGGGCCACAGGTGCATCGGAGTCGGCCAGCGATCCGGCCAGGGAGAGGCTCTGCGGATGCTGCAGGTCGTAGATCACGATGGCCTGTGCGGCGTGGTCGGCGGCCGGGTGGTTGCGGCGGGCGATGGCCACGGCGCGGTCGCGCGCGTTGTCGTCGGGCCGATAGCGCTCGTGGAGCTTCCGGTGGCGCTCGCTGGCGGCCGCGTCGCCGAGGGCGGCGTGGATGAGGCCCAGGTTGTAGTGGGCCGTGAGGTTCTCGGGATCGATGGCCAGGGTGCGCTCGAAGCGCGCCGCGGCGGCCCGCAGGTGCTCCTGCTTCCGCTCCGGATTGGCGCGCTCCATCTTGGCGCGCTCGAACAGGGTCTGACCCAGTTCATTGATCACCTCGTAGTCGCGGCTGAAATCGAACCCGCGCTTCTCCAGCTCCGGGTAGCGGTCTTCCAGGATGCTCGTGAGCTGCCGGATGGATTCGTCGAGGAACCCGTTCTGCTTGTTCACCAGGCCGTTGAGCCAGGCGATGGTCCAGCGGTTGCCCGGCGGGTCGAAACGCTTGGGGTCGTTGGCGCGCTGCAGGGCACCCACGGCGTCGTCGAGGCGGCCCTCCTTGAAGAACACCCGCGCGAGGTTGAGGGGGCCGTCGGCGCGGCCGAGCGCCTCGACCCGACCGAAGGCCTCGGCCGCCTGGATGAGTTCGCCCTTCTCGCTGCCCTTGTCGCCCTTCAGGAACAGGCCGATGCCGTAGTCGTTCCAGCGCTGCCACTCCGGAATCTTGGAGGGCGCGTTGGTGCTCGTGACTCCGGATCCGCCCTCGATCTCGAACTCGAGCCGGTCCGACGCCATCACGGTGACCGGCAGGTCGTTGGTCACCAGAAACGGCCCGCCCTTCACGTAGTTCGAGGCGTAGGTGTAGTTGAAGTAGATCGTGTCGAACTTCCGGTAGTTCACCTTCACCTCGACCGTGAGCGGCGAGCGCTGGGTCTCGGGCACGGTGAGCCGGTAGTGCAGCACATGCGCCGCGCCGGGCGGGATCTGGTTGTTGTAGAGCGGCGTGAAGATGTCCTGGGCGTTGCGCCGGTCGATGCGGTTGCCGTCCTTGTCGAGCATGTAGACGTTGAGGAAGTGGGACCACGGGTCTACCTCGCCGTGACGTCCGGTGGCCCCGGAACGGCCCACGACCCGGCCCTGGCCGTCGGTCACCGAGACGTCGGCCCAGATCTCGTTGGAGTCGACGGTGCCCTGGGTGAGCGGATGGCCCAGCTTCACCGTTCGGACGACCGTCTCCAGAAGGTAGGTCTTGCCCGGCTTGAGGCGGGGCAGGGTGGGGCGCAGCGGCGCCATCAGGGGCGCATCGATGGTGCCCCCCTCCTTGACGCCGAAGAGGTCCACCCGGATGCAGTCCTTCAGGAAGTCCTGCTGACGGGCGATTGCCTTCTTCTGCTCGGGCCCGGGCGGCAGCACCTTGGCTGGAACACCCGTGTTCGCGCCCGGGAAGGCATGGCTGTGGACGGCCAGGAACCCGTTGGTGCCGTACTTCTTGGCCCCGAAATCGGCCGATTCCTGCAGCGGCATGTGGCACTCGGCGCAATTGGCCTTGGCCTTGTCGGGATAATAGAACGACCGCGCATTCACCCCCGACACGCCCGAGAGCAGGTACGAATCGTAGTGGTTCTGGCCGCGCAGGAACTCCTTGTAGTGGTTGACCGCGTAGGGGATGCCCACCTTGTGGCAGGTCGAGCAGAACTCGGCCGTCTTGTGGAAGGGCTTCAGGAAGGTCTCCTTGTGGAACTGCGGCTTGCCCTTCACCAGCTGCTTGTTGACGAAGTAGGCCAGCGAGTTGGTGGGCGCGAAGGCGAAGGGGTAGTGGACCGGTTCCTCGATGGTGTAGTTGCCATTGCCGATGGGCCCCTTCTCGGCGCCCTCCAGATGCGTGATGGAGTGGCAGGTGACGCAGGTGATGCCGGCCTGCGAGGTCGGGTGCTTCACCATGTCGAACTCGGGATCGTCGAACGCGCCGGAGAAGAAGGGCACCGGGTCGTGGCAGCCGGCGCACCACCGGGAGGCCTGCACCGAGCCGTCCCGCTTCATGGCCACCTCGCGGGTCTGCTTGATGCTGAACAGGTAGAAGGGGTTGTTGAACGAGCTGAACTTGTGGGCCGAGTGGATGTAGGAATCGAACACGTCCGGGTGGCACTCGAGGCAGTACTCGTTGTTCATCAGGGACTTGGCCGGGATGAACTTGCCATTGGCCGTGCGCGAACTGCTGGGCATGAAGTACTTCTCGCCCGACGCCGGGGCCTTGGCCGACCACACGCGCGGATCATGCCGGTGGAAGGCCACCAGCACGACCACGGCCGCGGCGACGGCCGCGCCCCAGCTGATCCCGACCTTCCAGCGGATGCGCGGGCCGGCCAACCGGTGCAGCAGGTAGAGCCAGACGCAGAGCAGGGGGGTGATGACATGCGCCCAGTAGGCCACCGATCGGCTCGACTCGCTCTTGACCTGCATCCACTCCAGTCCGTCGAAGCGCACCAGCACCACGCCTGAGATGAGCACCGCGAGGCTGATGGCGAAGAGCGCGTAGCCCACGTACACGGCCTTGCGGTTGGGCCGGTTCCAGGTGTTGGCGATGTGGACCCAGTTGAAGACGAGGAACGGCACCACGAAGAGCAGCCCCAGGATGAGATGCGCCAGGAACTGGATCTGGTAGGCGTAGTTCTGGTAGCTCACCCCGCTGGCCCGATCCTTCCAGGTCATGAAGGTGACGGTGAGCAGGTACACCGAGTTGGCCCCCAACAGGGCCAGCAGCACCCAGACGAGGTTCAGCACCCAGCGAAGCCGGGGGCCGATGGCGCGCACGTAGCGCCGGGCCTTCGGCGGCGGGGTTTCCTTCGGTTCATCATCTCCCGGGACCATCGGGGAATGGAGGACCTGGTTTGGTTTTTTTCCAGTTTCCGGGGGCGAACCGGCTGTTTCCGGGGGCGAACTGCCGGTCGGTCCCACCCGCCGGGCGGATCCGGGCCCCGTCATCGGAGGGAAGGTGGTTGGCAACCTGGATCGACGCCGGGATTGATGACCCGGGCGGGTTGGCGTCAGGTTTGCCGCATGGCCGACGTCCCGGTGCCCGCGCCCGCTCCCGCCGCCGCCCTGTCCAAGGGGCAGGTCTTCCTGCGACGCCTGGGCAGCACGCTCTTCCTGTGGTCGATCGTCCTGGCGGCCATCTTCTCGACCGACGCCTTCATCCGCAGCTACGTGTTCCTGGGCCTGATGATGCTCCTGGCCGGTACCGGCTTGGTCGAGTTCTACGGCATGGTCGAGCGGCGCGGGTTCGTGTGCTTCCGCTTCTGGGGACTGGCCAACGGCCTGCTGCTGATGGCGGCGACGTTCTTTTACCTCACGGTGTACCAGCCCGGGTCGCGGTTCTCGGGCCAACCGTCGCGCGCGGCCGATTTCGAGTCGGCGGTGCTGGTGCTCTTCGTGCTGGGCCTGTGCCTGCGGGAGTTCGTGTCGAAGAAGAACCAGGGCAACGCCATGACGGCCATCTCCATGACCCTCTTGGGCCTGATGTACGTGCCGTGGCTCTTGAACTTCA
Organism: Verrucomicrobiota bacterium; assembly: GCA_016871615.1. Classification (GTDB taxonomy): domain Bacteria; phylum Verrucomicrobiota; class Verrucomicrobiia; order Limisphaerales; family UBA9464; genus SXXZ01. The sequence goes on along the minus strand of VHCX01000020.1, from coordinate 30,344 downwards.
TCCAGAAGATCAATTTCTTCCCCGGCGTGGATGGGCGTTTCTACGTCCTCTACTTCATCGTGGTGACCAAGTTCAGCGACGTGGGCGCCTACTGCACGGGCTCGCTGATCGGCCGGCACAAGATGATCCCGCGCATCAGCCCCGGGAAGACCTGGGAGGGATTCGCTGGCGCGGTGGTGGTCTCCACGGCGTGCTCGCTGGGCCTGGCGGCGCTATTGGGCGATCGCCTGGCCGGGATGACCCCGCTCCACGCGGCGGTCCTGGGCGTGGTCCTCAGCGTGGCCGCGGTGGTGGGCGACCTCATCGAGTCGCTCTTCAAGCGCGAGGCGGGCGTGAAGGATTCCGGCCGGTTCTTCCCGGGCATCGGCGGCATCCTCGACCTGCTCGACAGCCTGCTCTTCAACGCCCCCCTCATGTACCTCTACCTCCGGCACGTGCTGCGGCATTGAAGGGGGATGGGGTCTTGGGGTGGCCGCCATCCGGTGACACCGCAACCGGGTCTGCCCGGAAGCGTCGATTCCCCTGCGAGGTGTCCTTGTCATGGGTGCCGCCTTCGTGTCCCAAAGTGCGCTCGCTCGCCTCGCTCGTTATGGCGATTCGGGGCCGACATAAGGCTTGATCTGGCCGAGTTGGGTATTGTGTGCCAGCCTTTCCATGTGCCGCGGAAACTTCGCCGGCTGGTTTCTGATCCTGAGCGTTCCGGCTTCATTCAGGTGCCTGGAGGGAAGGTTCGCATCGGAAATTTCGCCACCCGAAGCTCACCGGATCGTTGATCCTGAGTGGCGGAGACGGTGAGGATGCCAGGCATCATCAGGAACGCATGGTCCGCAACGCCCTTCGGGCTGCCCACGAATGAAACCGCAAGACCAATACCTCAAGTACGTGCGCTGGGAGGAATCCGATCGTTTGTACGTGGGTTACTGTCCCGACCTTTTCCCATGGGGTGGCGTTTGCCACGCCATCACTGAGGAGGAAACCTACCGGGATCTTTGCGCCCACGTGCTGGCGGAAGTGGAGGAACGACACCGAAACGGCCAAGGACTTCCTCCGGTCAGCACCCGACCGATGAGAGACGCCTGTCTGGCCTAGCCAGTTGGGAATCCGGTCAGGCTCGATTTCCCGGGACCGGGTCTGATGAACGAGGTGTGGCGACATGCACGCACAACCGACTCGGTTCGCCGCATCGACGACATCCGCTTGGCTCTGACCCTTCGGCACTACAACGTGAGCGACTTCGCCACCGCCAACGGGAAGCATTTCCGGGGCTTCGGGTTTTCGCGGGTGTGGAATCCCTTGAAGCCGTGAGGTCGAAATGTGGTTCGGCCCTCCTTGGATTCACCGCCCCCAGCGGGTGTTCTTGAGGAATTCGAGAAGGTCGGCCAGATCCTGGCGGGTGATTTGTTCGTCGAGGCCGGCGGGCATGAGGGAGACGGTCGACGGGGTCACTGCGGTGATGTCGGCGCGGTCGATGTTCAGGGTGGAGCCGGGGCCGGTCACCAGGGTGACACCTCGGGCGTCGTCGCGGCGCAGGATTCCCGGGCGCTCCTCGCCGTCGCGGGTGGTCACCGAGACGGGCTCGTAGCTGCGGACGAGGCTGGCGGAGGGCTCCACGATGGCCTCGAGCAGGTCGTCGGCCGAACGCACGGTGCCGATCCGGGTGAGTTCAGGCCCCACGTCGCCGCCCTGATAGCCGAGGCGGTGGCACTGGATGCAGGCGGCCTTGGGCGAGTTGAAGACGGCCTGTCCGCGGCGGACATCCCCGACGGGCAGCCCGGAGCGGATCTTCTCGAGGCGCTGGCGGCGACCGGCCAGTCCGGTGTCGAGGGTCTCGAGGAAGCGGTCGCCTTGGGCGCGGATCTCGGCCGGGTAGCCCTTGAGGACCGCACGCAGCATCTCCGGGCGGATGGCGGTGCGGGCCTTGGAGCGTCCGAGGGCCGCCAGCAGGGATTCGCCGGCGCGCGCGCTCGGGCCGCGTTCGAAGGCCGGCAACACTCGGGTCAACTCCAGGGGGCCGATCTCCGGCAGGGTGCGGGCGATCTCGTCGAGGTGATCGGGTTCCAGGGCGGCGCGGGACAGGGCCTCGGCGGCCGATCCCTGACGCTCGCGCAGACCGGCGAGCAGCGGGACCAGGTCGGCGGCTGTGGCCGTCCAACCCGCCGGCAACGCGGCGTAGGCCGGGAGTCGCATCGATGCGGGCAGGGCCGGGTTCCGGGCGGTGGCGAGCAGCGCCTCGCGCAGGGCGGGCTGGCTGGCGAGGTGGCGGGCGGCACGCAGGGCTGGCAGCAGCGGATCCGGGGTGGCGGTCTTCGGGGCGGTTGCCAGCAGGGCGGCCAAGGTCTTGCCCCAGGACTCCGGGGGAGTCTTCGGGGGGTGCTGGGCCATGGCGTCGAGGGCCCCGAGACGGGTCTCCGCCGGCGTCTGGGGCGAGGCGGCAAGTTCGGCCACCAGCGCCTGCAGCGCGGGCGAAGACATCAGCCCGCCGAGGAGGGCGGCGAGTCCGTCGCGCCCCCCGGGGGCGGCGGTGCCCGTGAGCAGGCGTTGGCGCAGGGAGCCGGCCAGGGCATCGCCCCAGTCGGCATGGCGTTGGGCTACCCAGAGGGCCGCCTCCCGGACCGGCGACCGGTCGGAGAACAGCGCGGGCCCGACCTCCTCGGCGCGCAATCCACCACCGGGGATTTGCTCGAGGGCCTGCAGCGCGGCCGCCTGGACCCGGGGATTCGAGTGTGCGAGGGCTTGGCGCAGGGCACCGGTGTCCCTCAGTTCGGCCAGGGCCGCCGTGGCGGCCATGCGTAGGGCCTCGTCATCGGGACCTTGGAGGACGCGCAGGATGGCCGGTGTCGCCGGCGCGTGCCGGAGGCGGGCCAGCGCGGTGATCGCCACGAGTTGGGCGTCCCTTCGGCCGGACTTCAGCGCTGGATCGAGCAGGGCCATGGCCAGCGGGACCGCGGCCGGGTCCCGCCGGTCGCCCAGGCGGCGGACTCGGGCCAGTTCGCTCTCGGGAGCCGGCGAGACCGGAGCCTTGGGGCGCCGATGCGACGCCCCTGTCCGGGTGACCCGATACACGCCGCCGAGCACGTCGGCCTTCCAGAGCTGCGAACTCGGGCAACAGAGCTTGTACCAGCCGCCCGTGTCGAGGATGAGCATCGAGCCGTCGCCATCCACGATCACGTCGGTGGGATGGAAATCCAGGCTGCTGCTGGCCACGAACTCGCTCTCGGTGGCCCGGAACGACGCCCCCTCGCGTTGCACCCGGACGCGGGAGATCTTGCGCAGGTTGAAGGCCGAGGCGAAGAGGTTGCCCCGGAAGCCCGGGCCGAAGGCGTCGTGGTGGTAGATGTCGAGGCCGCTGGGGGCGGCCGCCCCGAGCTGCACGATCGGATGGGCGAGGGCGGGCCCGGGACGGAAGACCGCCAGGTCGTCGAGCACCGAATTGGCCTTGCCGAAGACCGCGCCGAAGGACGCATGGGCCACGCCATCCCGGAAACCCGGCTGCGAGAAATCGATGAAGGTGCTGGTGAAGAAGGCCTCGCCGTCGGTGTCGAAGGCCACGTCCACGGGGTTGTCCATGCCGCCGGTCATCACCGACTCGAGGCCCGAGCCGTCGGGTCGGGCGCGGAAGATGTGGGCGGCGCGGTCCTGATGCACGGCGCTGGTGAATGAATTGGTCCAGCGCACGGGCTCGAAGGCGCCCTTGGTCCAGTAGATCAGGCCGTCCGGACCGGCATACGGCCCGTGGACCTCGTTGCCGCAATGGGTCGATGGATGACCGACATTCCACCACTCGTCGCGCCGGTCGGCCCGGCCGTCGCCGTCGGCATCGGTCAATTTCCAGATGGCCGGGGATCCGCCCACGTACACCGCGCCCTCATGCCAGAGGATGCCCTGGAGCATGGGCAGCGTGTCGGCGAAGACCACCGACCGGTCGTAGCGGCCGTCGCCATCGGAGTCCTCGAGCCGGATCACCCGCCACCGGGGGTCCTTGGCCTGGGCGGCTGGCTCGTCGGTCGATCCGCTCGACTCGGTGACGTAGAGGCGGCCCCGGTCGTCGAGCGAACCATTCACGGGACGGGCCACCTGGTCGGTCGTGGCCACGGCCTCGATGTGGAACCCCCCGGGGAGCGTGAAGGTGTGGGCGCCGATCGTCCGCGTGTGGGTCCGTTCGGCGGGATGGTCCGCCGACTCCGCCCGGACCAGGCCGGGCAGCGTCGACAGGGTGAGGGCCGCGAGCAGCGTGGCCGCCGTTCCGGCGCCCTGGGAGATCGGAGTCATGGGGTGGTCGGTCGGCGGTGGTGTCGTTGGGGGCGGGTCCTCCGGGGAGATCGATGGCAGGGCGGGAAGGGCTTGGTGGCCTAGCCCTTCGAGGGCTCCGCCTTGGCGATCCTCTTGGCGTAGGGGGAGTGCAGGTTGAAGTAGATCCCGCACAGCGGCTTGGGGCCCGGGCTCTCGCTGAGGATCACCGTCACCTGACGGTTCAGCGCGATGCCGTGTTTGAGCCCCGGGGCCCGGTTCTGGTAGGCGAGGATGGCCTTCTCGAGCAGCGATTGAAGGGCCGCCTCGGTCTCCTCGGGCACCTGCTCGATGCAGACGACATGGCGCTCATAGCTGCGGAGGGCGGCGCGCAGTTCGGCCGCGAACTGTTCCGCGCTCAGAGCCTCGATGGGTGGGGTGTCGGACATGGACATCGCTCAGATGCTGGAAAGAGGATGCGGCGGGGCCGTCGCCGAGGAAAGCGTGATCCGAGGCGCATGGCGGAAGGCGAAGGGCCCCGGGGGTCCGGGGAGCGGCGGTGGGCCCGGGGAGAGACCGTCGGAGCGCCGTCCGCCGTGGAGCGAGGTCTTGATTTTCCGCGCCGGACCGGTCGACTGAAGGCCGATGAAGCGCGCATGGGCATGGCGGTTGGGGATCCTGCTGGCGGTGGCCGGGTGCGGGGAGCGCGAGAAGCCCTCCGGGGCGGCGGTATCCGCTGCGGCACCGCCTCCGGCGACGTCGTCACCGCTGACCGCGCCGGTGGATTACCTCGGGGCCACCGCCGCCGGCAAACGCAAGGCCGAGGCCGTGGTCGATCTCGCCCCCCTCCTGGCGGCGCTGCAGCAGTTCCATGCGGCCGAGGACAGATACCCGGCGCGCCTTCAGGAACTGGTCGAGGCGGGTTTCCTGGCCCGGGTTCCGCAGGCTCCGCCGGGCAAGGTGCTTTCCTACGATCCCGCCTCGGGCATGGTCCGCCTTTCGGCCGGCCCCTCGACCGATCGCTGACCGCGGGACGCCGCCGGGGTTTCCCGGCTCTCAGGGCCTGTCGAGGTCCACCAGGACGGGTCGACCCGCCCGGGTCCCCGCGATGCGGTCCAGGTCGCGGGAGACCGAGGCGAACATCACCCGGTTGGTGTGTCCCTTGAAGCTGCCGGCCAGCGAGGTGACGCCATCGGCCAGGCGCACGCGGTGCAGGTTCTCGGCCGAGAACTCGATCACCATCAGGTGGTCCTCGGTGCGGTTCATGGCGGCCACGTGCAGCGATCGACGCAGCTGGATCGGTTGCTCGCGCGACACCGATCCGGTCTTCAGGTCGTACCAGGTGTTGCGGTCGCCGGAGAGGGCCAGCACGGCGCCCGCCTTCGGGGAGACCACGAGGTGGCTGGGGTTCATGCCCGGGATGGGCGACATGAAATGGATGGTGCCGTTCGTGGCGTTCCAGCACATCAGCCGTTCGTCGGCGACCCGCGCCGAGTGGAATCCCCCGGCCTCCTCCCAGACCACGTTGCGCGAATAGGCCAGGAGGGTCTTCCCGTCGGGCGTGAAGGCCAGGGCGCCGACACCGCAGCGCGGCAGCGTCCAGAGTTCGCGGCCGGTCGACAGGTCCCAGACCACCAGCGTGGCCGCCTCGGAGGTCTGGGTGATCCCCACGGGCTTGACGACGGCACCGGCCGCGGCCAGCAGGCGTCCGTCGGGCGACAGCGCGCAGACCAGCTGGGAGCCGAGGGTGGACGAGGCGATCAGGGGCTCCCGGAGCCGCAGGGTGTGGCGGAGGCCACGCTCGGCGACCGACCACACCTTGAGCAGGCCGGTGGTGCCGCTGGCGCTGGCGAGGGTCCCGCCGTCGTCCGAGAACTGCATCCAGTTGACCGTGCCGTCATGCCGGCCGAGGTCGGCCTCCCGCCGTCCGTCCGAGGCGCTCCAGAGCACCACCGTGCCGCCTGCGGGGGGCAGGTTGGTCTTCACCGGGTCGGGCCGGAGCTGCATCCCGCCGGCCACCCATCGTCCGTCGGGGGACTGGGCGTAGGAGAAGAAGATCGTGTCGTTGGTCCGGATCTCCAGCGGCGTGAAGCGCGCGGCCTGCGCTCCTCCGGCCAGCAGGAACCCGGTCAACAGCCATTGCCACAGGCGCGTCATGGGAGGCAAGGTAGGCTTCGGATCGGCGGTTTCGCCAATCGAAAGATCGGGTCGGCTGCCGCCCCGGGGACGCGAAAAAAGGCTCCGGGACCGTGGGCACGGTCCCGGGGCCATTCGCGCACGCGGATCGAAGGGCCGGCCTCGGGCAGGGTCCCCCTCCGCCCCGAACGGGCGTCAGCGGGTGCGGGGCAGGGCGCTGCGGCCGGCGTACACCGCGTTCTTGCCGAGCATCTGCTCGATGCGCAGGAGCTGGTTGTACTTGGCCGTGCGGTCGGTGCGGCTGAGCGAGCCGGTCTTGATCTGGCCGCAGTTCGTCGCGACGGCGATGTCGGCGATGGTGCTGTCCTCGGTCTCGCCCGAGCGATGCGACAACACGGCGGTGTATCGGCTCTTCTGGGCCAGCTCGACGGCGTCGAGGGTCTCGGTGAGGGAACCGATCTGGTTGACCTTCACGAGGATGGAGTTGGCGGTGCCGGTCTCGATGCCCTTGCGGAGGAACTTCACGTTGGTGACGAAGAGATCGTCACCCACGAGCTGGGTCTTGCCGCCGAGCTTGTCGGTGAGCTTCTTCCAGGTCTTCCAGTCGCCCTCGGCGCAGCCGTCCTCGATGGAGACGATCGGGTACTTGGCGCACAGGCGGGCGTAGAACTCGACCATCTCGTCGCCGCTGAGCTTCTGGCCGCTGCTCTTCTTGAAGACGTAGGTCTCGTTGCCGGTGTAGAACTCGGAGGCGGCCACGTCGAGGGCCAGGAAGATGTCCTTGCCGAGCTTGTAGCCGGCGTCCTTGACGGCGGCGGCGATGGCGTCGAGGGCCGCGTCGGCGCTCTCGAGCTTCGGGGCGAAGCCACCCTCGTCGCCGACGGCGGTGCTCAGGCCCTTCTTCTTCAGCACGGCCTTGAGGGCGTGGAAGATCTCGGTGATGGCGCGGAGGCCTTCGCTGAAGGTCTCGAAGCCGTGGGGCATGACCATGAATTCCTGGAAGTCGATCGGGGCGTCGGAGTGGGCGCCGCCATTGATGACGTTGGCCATGGGCACGGGCAGCACCTTGGCGTTGGGCCCGCCGAGGTACTTGAAGAGGGGCTGGCCCAGGGTCGCGGCCGCGGCCTTGGCGTTGGCGAGCGAGACGGCGAGGATGGCGTTGGCTCCGAGCTTGGCCTTGGTCTCGGTGCCGTCGAGCTCGAGCATGGTCTTGTCGACGGTCAGCTGGTCGAAGGCGTCGACGCCGGCCAGGGCCGGGGCGATCTTGTCGGTGACGTTCTTGACGGCCTTGCTGACGCCCTTGCCCAGGTAGCGCTTCTTGTCGCCGTCGCGCAGCTCGATGGCCTCGTGCTCGCCGGTGCTGGCACCCGAGGGGACGGCGGCGCGGCCGACGGCGCCGGAGTCGAGGAGGACGTCGACCTCGACGGTGGGATTGCCTCGGGAGTCGAGGATTTCGCGGGCTTGGATATCAACGATGTTGCTCATGTGCGTGTTCAGGTTGGAACCGAGAGCCCAGAGAAGACCGCACGCACCCCCGACCGTCAAGGAAGCGGGCGGTCCCGAAGGCCACGGGTCCTGCCGTCGCCGCTGGTCAAGGATTGCCCCGTCCGGCGGAGCCGTCGGACATCCCGGCCTTGGGGCGGCGACGGATCCCGGGTGCGGAGATCGACGCGGCCCAAAAACCCGGCTGGCCGGCTTGACCTCGGCCGGGTTTTGCCGGACACCGGGCGCGGTGAGGAACATCGTCTATTTCGACCTGGAGACGCAGAAGTCGGCCGACGAGGTCGGGGGATGGTCGAACATCCGCGACATGCGGATGAGCCTCGGCGTCACCTACTCGACGGCCCGGGGCGGCTACGAGATCTACGGCGAGGACCGGGTCGACGCCCTGATCCGCGAACTTCAGCGGGCCGACCTCGTGGTGGGCTTCAACAACCTGCGCTTCGACTACGAGGTGCTCCACGGCTACACGGTGTTCGACCTCACCCAGTTGCCCACCCTCGACATGCTGGTGTCGCTCATGGAGACGCTGAAGCACCGCCTGTCGCTCGACTCCATCGCCGAGGCGACCTTCGGCCTGGGCAAGACCAGCGAGGGGTTGCAGGCCATCGAGTGGTTTCGGCAGGGCAAGATGCTGGAGATCGCCGAGTATTGCTGCTTCGACGTGAAGATCACCCGGATGGTGCACGAGTTCGGGGTCAACCACCGGCAGTTGTTCTACAAGAACCGCTTCGGCAACCGCCTGAGCGTCACGGTGCCCTGGTGAGCGGCTGGCCGGGGTTTGGGCCGGGGTCTCGAAACAGCCCTCCCTGGGGCGTGGTCAACGTTCCGGATGGGCCTCGGCGAAGGCTTGGAATTCGGTGCGGTCGATCTCGCCGTCGCCGTTCCGGTCCCAGGCCCCGAGTTCCGCCTTGGGGCCGAGCCACAGCCGCCACTCCACCAGGTTGAGCCGGCCATCGCGATTGAGGTCGCGGCGTTGCAGGGTCGCGGCGGGGTTGGTCGCGGGGGGATTGGTCGCAGGGTTGGTCCCGCGCATCGGGGCGGCGGCGGTCGCGGCCCGCGGCGGCGTTGTGCGTTCCGGGGACGGGCCGGTCGGCAGAGTGGCTGCGGGGGCGGTGGGGGCGGACGGGGCGATGGGCCCGGGGGCCGAAGCCTCGGGCGAACCCGCCGGGGCCCCGCGATCCGCAGCGGCCGGTCGGACGGTCGGGGCCTCGGCCGAGGCTTCCGGAGCCATCCGTTCCAGCAGTGGGGCGGCCAGCCCGGCGAACAGGCTGTCGGGATGCTGGAGGACCAGCCGCCGGAGGTGCTGGGCCATGGCCTGCGGCGCTCCGAGGCCAAGCGGGTCATGGGCCATCGCGCGCAGGAAGAGCTGCTCGTCGTTCGGGTTCCCGTCTGCGGTGAGGTGCAACACCCGGTCCGTGTCCCCGGAGAAGAACGCGAAGACCACCTGTTCCGACGGAGGGAGTGCTGCGACCTTGGCGTCGAGGTCGTCCCGCTCGATGCGGTCGGGCGTCCAGCGGCTGGCGGGGATCGACAGCAACGGCGACTTCTCCACCGCGTGGAGCGGGGTGGCCCGCGTGTACTGGGTGTCGGCACCGATCCACAGAAAGCGGTCGTCGACCGCCAGCGCGGTGACCGGGAAGGCGAAGGGGAGCCACCCCACCCACTTCTGGCTGCCCGGGTGGAACAGGAGGATCCGCGAGCGCAACGGGAAGACCGGGTCGGCGGTGGCCACCCACAGGAAGCCGCGGTCCATCGCCAGCGCCCGCACGCCGCCGGGGATCCGGCTGGCGGGGGTGACCGCGTCGACGGGCTCCGCGGCCCCGGCCGAGGCCCGGGCCAGCCGGGCGCGGGTGCGCATGCGCTGACGGATGCCCTCGGACACCCGTTCCCGGGCCGCCTCGATCGCCGCGGCCGTCGGTTGCATGCCCGCGGCGATGGGGATGCCCACGCCCCCGGGCACGGTGACCCCGCCGGGGCGTTCCCGGAAGGAGAGCACGCCGGTCGAGGACTGCAGGAAGGCGAGGCCGGCGTCGCTGCCGATCCAGAACCCTCCCTCGCCATCCCCGCAGACGGCCAGGATACGGACCGGATCCAGCTCCGGCGAACGGGGGCGAAGGGCCGGGGCCTGCGCGTTCCATCGAACGGCGTCGTCGGGTCGCAGCGCCAGGCGGCGGTCGGTGGCGGCCAGGAGCCATTCGCCCGAGCCTGCGAGGAACCGCCAGGCCGAGGTGTCGTTGGCGTCCAGAAGCGGCGGCGACGCGTCGAAGCGGGGGAAGCTCCGCTCGTCGGCCGAAAGCCGGTACAACGCCCCGGAATCCCCCAGCGCATGGAAGGCCCGCCGGGTCTCGGCCACCCCGACCGGGTTGCGGCTGGTCAAGCCCTGCACGGCGCCGAAGGGGTCCACCGCAAAGGTGCGCCCGTCGAGGCGGGCCAGCCCGCCGTCGATCATCAGCCAGAGGTCGTCGCTCCGGGCCCGCAGGCCGGAGACGGCATGTCCCTCGAGGATGCCCGTGGCGGGGCCGATTTGGTTCGAGGCCGGATGGTAGCTCCAGAGCCTGCCGGCCGTCGGCGGGAGGTTGGTGTCGGCGAACGGATGGGCCGAGATCCAGAGGCGCTCCCCCGTGGAGGCGAGGGCATGGATGTACCCCATGGGCTTGGTCTCGGGGAAGGCGACCGGCAGGACACGGGCCTGCGGCACGCCGGGGATCCACTCGAGCGGGCGGAGCACGAAGGCGTCGCGGGGGATCCGGGACGCGGGCCTGGCCGGGGCCTGGGCCTTCGGCGCCGGCGGGGAATCCAGGGCCGGGGCGGCCGACGACGCCGCAGGGGTGCCCTGGGCGCAGGCGTCGCCGAGGGCCAGCAGGCCGGCCAGCAGACAGGCGGTGGGTGCGGTGGGGGTCATCGTCCGGCGGCGATGGGCGGTGACGCGATGGGCGGAGCCCCTGGGCCGGGAGTCCATCCGACCCGGCGGGTGAAGTCGGCCAGCACCGCGATGGCGGCGATGGCGGCGGTCTCGGCCCTCAGGATGAGCGGCCCCAGCGAAACCCCGATGCCGCCGTGCCGGCGAAGCCGGTCGAGTTCGCCCGGGCTGAAATCGCCCTCGGGTCCGACGGCCACGGCCCAGGAGTGGGGCGGTGGGCCCGGCCGGAACGATTCCAGCACGCCACCCATGGGCGGTGTCCCGGGCTCGAGCGAGGCCAATAGGAGCGTCGTCGTCCCGGGCCTCCCCGGCGGGTTGGAGGGGCGTTCAAGGGCCCGGTCCATGGGCAGGGGCCCGACCAGCTCGGGCAGCCACGGGTTGCGCGACTGCTTGGCGGCCTCGACCAGGCTCTGGGTCCACACGGCCCGTTTGCGCCCGGCCTCCTCGGCCGCCACCCGGGCCACGCAGCGTTCGGTCTCCAGCAGCACCAGGCAATCGACCCCGAGTTCGACCGACTTCTCGAGGACCACGTCCATCGCCCTGCCCTTGAGCAGTGCCTGCAGCAGGATCAGCCGGTGGGCGGCACGGGGCCGGACCTGGCGGGCCAGCGCCCGCACCTCCACCCGGCCGCGGGCGGCCGAAACGATCTCGCCCTCGATGAGCGTGCCGCGGCCGTCGAGGACCTCGAGGCGGTCGCCCCGGCCGAGCCGGAGCACCTGATGGGCATGCCGCGCCTCGGCGTCCCCGAGCGCGAACTCCGGGTCGGCGCACCGGTCCGGGGGGACGAAGAATCGGTGCATGGCGGTGTCGGCGGGCCTGAGCCCGGCTACTTGAAGAAGTCCCGGGCCTTCTCGAAGAACCCCTTGGACTGCGGGTTGACGTTCTCGTCGCACAGGGCGGCGAACTCCTCCAGCTTGGCCCGCTGGGCCGCGTTGAGCCGCTGGGGGATCTCCACGCGCACGGTCACCAGCAGGTCGCCCTGGCCGCCACCCTGGATGTCCTTCACGCCGCGGGACTTGAGGCGGAAGGTGCTGCCGGACTGGGTGCCCGACGGGATGGCGATGCGCGCCTTGCCCGTGAGGGTCGGCACGTCGATCTCGCCACCGAGTGCCGCCTGGACGAAGCGGATGGGCACGTCGCAGGTGAGGTCGCGGCCGTCGCGCCCGAAGATGTCGTGCTCCTGCACGTGGATCATGACGTGCAGGTCGCCATTGGGCGCCCCGCGCACGCCCGCCGCGCCGTTGCCGGAGGAGCGGAGGCGCACGCCGGTGTCGACCCCTGCCGGGATGCGGATCCGCACCGAGGACCTCTGGTTGACGCGCCCCTCACCCGAGCAGGCCCGGCATGGGCGCTCGATGACCTTGCCGGCGCCGGAGCAGCGGGGGCAGGTCTGGCGCATCATGATGATGCCGGCGTTGCGGGTCACCTGCCCGCGTCCGCCGCAGGTCTGGCAGGTGATCGTCTTGGAGCCCTTCTCGGCCCCTCCGCCGCCGCAGGGCTCGCAGCGCACCGGCTTGGTGAAGGTGAGTTCCTTCTCGGTGCCGTTGACGGCCTCCTCGAGGGTGATCTCGAGGTCGTAGCGCAGGTTCTCGCCGTGGGCCTCCTCCTCGTTTCCCCCACCACCACCTCCCCCTCCGAAGAACTGCTCGAAGATGCTCCCACCACCCCCGCCGCCCCCGCCGAACACCTCGCGGAAGATGTCGGCCGGGTCGTGGAAGCCGCCGCCGCCGCCGCCGCGGGCGCCGCCGGCCCCGGCCCGCAGGCGCGGGTCGAAGGCGGCATGGCCGTACTGGTCGTAGGCGGCCCGTTTCTGCGGGTCGTTGAGTGCCTCATAGGCCTCTCCCAGCTCCTTGAACTTGTCCTCGGCCGCCTTGTCGCCCGGGTTCTTGTCGGGGTGGTACTGGACGGCCAGCTTGCGGTAGGCCTTCTTGAGCTGCTCGGGCGTCGCGTTGCGCTCGACCCCGAGGACCTCGTAGTAGTCGCGCTTGTTGCTTGCGGCCATGGGTCAGGACTGGGTCTTGGCTGGGTTGGCGGCGTCGGACGGCGCGGGAGCCGCCGCCGGGGACGGACGGCGGGCCACGACGACGGCGGCGGGCCGGAGCAGGCGCTCCTTCATCCGGTAGCCCTTGCGGTTCTGGGAGATCACGTGCCCCTCGGGCACGCCGGTCGTCTCCTGCTGGGAGAGCGCCTCATGGAGCGACGGGTCGAAGGGTCGGCCCACCGCGTCGATCTCCTCCACCCCGTAGTCGGCGACGGTGTTGCGCAGCTGGCCCTGGATCATGGCCACCCCGGCGCGGAGCGACTCGAGGTTGGTGTTCGCCTGCGCGGCCGCCTGCATGGCCATCTCGAAGGTGTCGAGCACCGGCAGCAGCCGGCCCAGCACCGATTCGGTGGCGGCCCGGCGCACCTCGTCGCGCTCGCGCGCCGCGCGCTTCTTGAAGTTCTCGAAGTCGGCATAGAGCCGGACATAGCGGTCCTGCACCTCGGCCAGTTGCGCGGCCACCGGGTCCGACCCCGGGGTTCCGGCGGCGGGTTCTGTGGCCGGTTCTGTGGCGGCTGGGTTGGCCCGGGCGGTGTCGCCGGGCGGGATGGGGGCGTCGGCAGATGGAGTCTCAGTCATGGTCGAAACGTCTCAAGACAGGTCCGGCAGGATAGGATCGGCGCCGGCATCGGGCAATAGCCGCAGGCCGGTGAAACGTCGGTCCTCCGCCGGCCCCGGACCCCGGGGCGGACCGGGGAGGGCGGTGGGGCCGGGCCGGCCGCTCAGGTCAATCCGGCCGTCTCCGGGAAGCCGCACATCAGGTTCAGGCTCTGGACGGCCTGGCCGGAGGCGCCCTTCAGGATGTTGTCCTCGGCGCTCATCACGACCAGTCGCCCCGTGCGCGGATCCAGCCGCCAGGCGATCTCGAGCAGGTTGGTGCCGACGACATTCTTGGTGTCCGGCAGGGCCTTGCCCTCGAGCAGGCGCACGAAGGGCGCGCCCGCGTAGGCCCGGGTGTAGGAGGCCGAGATGTCTGCCCCGAGGGCGGCGACCTCTTCCGGGGTCGTGATCGGCCGGCTCGGCGCCAGGTACAGCGTGGTGAGGATGCCCCGGTTGACGGGAATGAGGTGCGGGGTGAACTGCAGCACCACGGCGGAGCCCGCGGCCGCCGACAGTTGTTCCTCGATCTCCGACAGATGCCGGTGCTTGGGCACGCCGTAGGGCCGGACGCTTTCGTTGCATTCGCAGAACAGGTAGTCGACCTCGGCCTTGCGCCCCGCGCCGCTGACGCCGCTCATGGAGTCGGCGATGATGCCGGTGGAGCGTATCAGCCCGTCGCGCAAGAGCGGCAGCGTCGGCAGCAGGATGCTGGTGGGATAGCAGCCGGGCGAGGCCACGAGGCGCGCGCCCCGGATCGCCGCGCCGTGGACCTCGGGCAGGCCGTAGACCGATTCCGACAGGAGTTCCGGGGCGGGATGGTCATGGGCGTAGAATTCCTTGTAGGTCGCGGCGCTCGAGAGCCGGAAGTCGGCGCTCAGGTCGATGACCCGGCACCCGCCGCGCAGCAGCGGGATGGCGTACTCGGCCGCCACGCCGTGCGGAAGGGCCAGGAACACCACCTCGGCATCGCGGGCCAGCGCCGACGTGTCGGGGTCGGAGAACTTCAGCGACCTGGCCACCGGGTGCATGGCGAACCTGGGGAACACCTGGGCGATGGTCTGTCCGGCGCTCTGCCGGGAGGTGACCGCCACCAGGTCGGCATGGGGGTGGCGCAGCAGCAGGCGCACGAGTTCCTCGCCGGAGTAGCCGGAGGCTCCGACGATGGCGACGCGGACGGATCGGGGGCTGGGGGTCATGGTCGGTTCGGGATCACGCCCGGGACGCAGGCGTCGGGCCGATGCTGTGACAAGGCGGCGGGTCGAGGCGATCCCGGAATCGGGGCGCCCGGGGGGGCGCGGGTTTCGGACGGTGGCGTGGCGCGGCACCGGGGCCGGTGGATCGCTGGACGCAAAAGGCCCCGTCGGCGGTCCGACGGGGCCTGGATGCTGCGGCTCCCGGGGGGAGTCCCCGGCGGCCGGCCGATCAGCGCTTGCTGAACTGGAAGCGCTTGCGGGCGCCGGGCTGGCCGTACTTCTTGCGCTCCTTCATGCGGGGGTCGCGGGTCAGCAGGCCGTCGGCCTTGAGCAGCGGGCGCAGGGCCGCATCGGCCTCGATGAGGGCGCGGGCGATGCCATGGCGCACGGCGCCAGCCTGGCCGACCGGACCGCCGCCTTCGACATTCACCGAGACGTCGAACTTGCCCGAGGTCGCGGTGGTGACGAAGGGTTGCTGGACGGCCATCCGCTGGGACTCCAGCGGGAAGTACACCTCGAAGGTGCGGCCGTTGACGAGGATCTTGCCGGAGCCGGCGCTGATGCGGACGCGGGCCACGGAGGTCTTGCGGCGTCCGGTCCCGAGGAATTCGTTGGTGGTCGACATGGTGGGGAAGGGGAGGGTTCAGCCCGGGAGGGAGGTGGTTTTCAGGTGTTCCGGGCGGGTTTGGTTTTGGCCGCTTTGGTTTGGCCGCTTTGGTTTGGCCTCGTTTGTCTTCAGCCCGCGTACTTCATGTCGCGGGGCTCCTGGGCCGCGTGCGGGTGGTTGGATCCGGTGTAGACCTTGAGCTTCGTGAGCAGCTGGTCGCCGAGGCGGTTCTTCGGCAGCATGCCCTTGACGGCATGCATCACGAGACGCTCCGGGTGGGCCGCCCGGACCTGCGACACCGAGCGGTACTTCTCGCCGCCCTTCCAGCCCGAGTAGGACATGAACAGCTTGTCCGACTCCTTCTTGCCGCTGAGGGCGACCTTCTCGGCGTTGATCACGACCACGAAGTCACCGGCGTCGAGATGCGGGGTGAACACGGGCTTGTCCTTGCCGCGCAGGGCGTCGGCGACTTGGACGGCGAGGCGGCCGAGGATGGCGCCGTTGGCGTCGATCACGCGCCACGCGCGGCGCTGCACATCGACTTTGGGCAGATAGGTCTTCATCAAATATCCGAAAGGTTCCGAAAAGGAGCGTGGGTTTTATCAGGGGCAGGGCGAGCGTCAATGACCGATTTCCGAGAACATCTTCTTTGGGGTCCTGCGAGGGGCGCCCGGGGAGGGGGAAGCCGGTGGATCCGTCGGGCGCGGCGGTCCTCGGGCGGGCCCTTCCGGGGCCCGGGCGGCCCGGATGGTCGCCAGCGTGGGCTTGACCCGCCGGAGGGGTGTGGTTGCATCCGCGTGCATGAACAAGTTCTTGACCGTCTCCGCCCTGCTCATCGGCCTCGCCGGCGCCACCGGATGCTACCGGACCCAGGAAGGCCGGATGAAGGTGGGCGTCCCGTTCTCCTCGGACACCATCGAGAGCCGTTACGAGAGGCCTGCCGCCCAGTTGTTCGAGGCGGCCAAGACCACCCTCGTCTACAACGGCACGCTGACCTCCGAGGACGTGGTCCGCAAGACCCTCTCCGCCAAGATCGAGAACCGTACCCTCTGGGTGCGCGTCGAGGAACTCGAGCCCACCGCCAGCCGCATCCTCGTGCAGGCCCGTCAGTCCGGCGGCAAGGCGGACATCCTGCTGGCCAGCGAACTGGACAAGCAGATCGCGCTGAGGCTCCGCTGAACGGGTCCGGGGGGCGCGCGCTCCGCCCCGGCGTCCACCGTCATGCCCGAGGTGCCGAAGCCGACGGACTCCCCCGACCCGTCGGCGGGCCCGGGGCCGCGGCACGCCCCGCGAGGCCTCCGGGCGACGGGGTTCCCGCCGGGCTCCCTCCCGGTTGCCGTCACCTCCGGCATCGCCGCCGGCGCGGCCGGGGCCCTGTTCCTGTGGGCCCTCGATGCGGTGACCCGGTGGCGTTGGGCGTCGCCCGGGTGGCTGCTTCTCCTGCCGGCCGCCGGCGTGGCGATGCGGATGGCCTACCGGGCTTGGGGCCGCGGATCCGACCGGGGGACCGGACTGGTCCTCGAGGCCGTCCGCGATCCCCGGGTGGAGGTGCCTTGGGTCCTCGCGCCCATGGTCTTCGCGGCGACCCTGCTGAGCCATCTGTGCGGCGCCCCGGTCGGCCGGGAGGGCACGGCGGTGCAGATGGGCGCCTCGCTTGGCGCGGCGATCCGGCGGCGGTTCCTCCCCGGCACGGGCGATCCCTCCGTGGCCCTGCTAGCGGGGATGGCCGGCGGATTCGGAGCGGTGTTCGGCACCCCGTGGGCCGGGGCGCTGTACGCGATCGAACTGCCGGTGTCCGGCCGGTTCTCCTGGGCGCACGCGGTTCCCTGCCTCGTGGCGGCCTGGTGCGGCCATGCGACCTGCAGTCTCCTCGGGGCCGATCACACGGCCTACCCGGCCTGGGCCGACTGCGGCCCCGGCGACGCGGCGGCGCTCGGGCGGTGGATCCTCGCCGGGGTGGTGTCCGGGCTGGCCGCACGGGCGTTCGTGGCCTCCCTGAGAGGATGGACCCAGGCCTATGGCCGGATCCCTCGGCTGGGGGGCATCCTGCCCGGGGGTGTCCCGCCGGTCGTCGCGGCGTCTGGGATCGTGATCGGCTGCACGGCCCTTCTGGGGACCGACGCCTACCTCGGGCTGGGGGTCACCGGCCGCCTGCCGTCCGACCCGTCGATCGTGCGGAGCTTCGAGCCCGGCGGGGTGACCGCCTGGAGCTGGTTCTGGAAGCTGTTGCTGACCACCGCGGTCCTGGCCGGCGGCTTCAAGGGGGGTGAGGTGACCCCGCTGTTCTTCATCGGGGCGGCCCTGGGCCAGACGGTGGCGACCCTCGGGGGCTGGCCGGTGGGGGAATTCGCGGCCCTGGGCTTCGTGGCCGTCTTCGCGGCGGCGGGCCACACGCCGTGGGCCTGCGCCGTGCTCGGGTGCGAACTCTTCGGACCGGGCATGTTGCTCCCAGGACTGGTCGCCGTGACGGTCGCCGACCTGGTGGCCACGGGGTGCGGGCTCCACGCCCACCGCATGCGGTCGGTCCTCGTCGACCGATGGCTTGGCCCCGGAATCCCGGCGGGCGGCAGCCGGCACGGCCCCGGCGGTGACGGGTGATTCGGGGCCCGTCCTACAGGTCGTGCAGCTCGAACTCGTGGAGCTTGCGGTGGAGCGTGCGCCGGCTCACCCCGAGCTTCTTGGCCGCCTCGGTCCGGTTGCCGTCGCACTCCTTCAGGGCATGGATGATGAGATGCCTCTCGGCCTCGCGCAGGGACAGCCGGCCCGAAGCGGGTGCCCCTGGGGCGACCGGGGCGGGATTGCCGGCATCGCCCGAGGGCTCGCGCACCGAGGCGGGAAGGTCGCGCGCCTGCACCTGGTCGCCGCGGCACAGCACCACGGCGTGCTCGATGGAGGCGCGCAGCTCGCGGACGTTCCCCGGCCAGCGGTACCGGAGCATCAGCTCCATCGCTTCGGTGCCGAAGGCGTTGACGGCCTTCTCGTTCTCCTTGGCGAACTCCTTGAGGAACGCGTGGGCCAGCAGCGGGATGTCCGCCACCCGCTCGCGCAGTGGCGGCAGGTGGATGGGCACCACGGCGATGCGGAAGTAGAGGTCCTCGCGGAAGGTGCCGGCCCGCACCAGCGCCTTGAGGTCCTTGTTGGTCGCCGACAGGAAGCGCACGTCGGCCGACTGGGTCCGGCCCGACCCAAGCCGCTCATAGGTGCGCTCGCCGATCAGCCGCAGCAGCTTGACCTGGGTCGTGGCGTCGATCTCGCCGATCTCGTCGAGGAACAGCGTGCCACCCTGGGCCTGCTCGACGCGGCCGATGCGCCGTTCGGTGGCCCCGGTGAACGCCCCCTTCTCGTGGCCGAACAGCTCGGCCTCGAGCAGGGTCGCCGGCAGGGCGGCGCAGTTGACCGTGACCAGGGGCCCCCGGGCCCGTCGGCTGAGCTGGTGGATGGCCTTGGCCACCAGCTCCTTGCCGGTGCCGCTCTCACCGGTGATCAGGACCGTGGCCGTCGAGGGGCCGATCTGCTGGATGCGCTCGAAGACCTCCCGGATCGCGGGCGTCTCGCCGATGAAGCTTCCCATGCCGAAACGCTGGTCGAGCCGTTGTTGCAACTGCTCGTTCTCGGTCTCGAGGCGGGTCCGTCGGAGGGCCCGCTGGATGCGCAGCTCGAGTTCGTCGATCTGCAGGCGTCCCTTGCTGATGTAGTCGTCGGCCCCCTGTTTCATGGCCTCGACCGCGAGGTCCTCGGAGCCGTAGGCCGTCATCAGGATGCACACCGGGGGCTTCGGCAGCGCCTTGGCCTTGCGGATCAGGGCCAGGCCGTCCTCGCCGGCCATGCGGAGGTCGGTGAGCAGCACGTCCACCGGCTCCTTCTCGAGCAGTTGCCAAGCCCCGGCCGCGTCCGGCGCCGCGTAGACGTCGAACTTGTCCTCCAGGGCCGTCCGGAGCCCGTCCCGGGTCGACTTCTCGTCCTCCACAATCAACAGCGTCGGAGTCACGTCCGGGAGGATAGGGCCCGGCCGGCATCCGGTCTGCTTTTTTTGGCCGGTGCGATGGCGAGTCCTGGGCTGGACAGCCCGGTGGACGTCGGCGCCGGTGCTTCGGGTGCGAAGGTGCCGGCAAGGATTGCCGGGTTGGATGGGGGGAATCAGGGAAACTCCCCAAATCGAGCGGCTCAGGAGGGTTGGACCGATACTTGCTGACGGGAGGGTCTGAAACGGACGCGATGACCAAGACCCAGGACAGTTGGTTGACACGATTGAGCCAGATGGACCTCTGGCTGGTGGCCGGCGTGTTCGGCACGGTGCTGCTGCTGATCCTGCCGGTGCCGCCGTTCCTCCTGGACCTGCTCCTGGCGGTTAGCATCGCCTCGTCGCTGCTCATCCTGTTGGTCATCCTCTACACCGATGATCCGTCGGAGTTCACCGGGTTCCCGTCGTTGCTTCTGTTCGTGACCCTGTTCCGGTTGGCGCTCAACGTGGCGACCACCCGGTTGATCCTCATCTCGGGCAACGCGGGCCACATCATCGAGGCCTTCGGAAACTTCGTGGTCGGCGGCAACTACGTGGTGGGCATCGTGATCTTCGCCATCCTGGTGATCATCAACTTCGTGGTCATCACCAAGGGTGCGGGCCGCATCGCCGAGGTGGCGGCGCGCTTCACGTTGGACGCGATGCCCGGCAAGCAGATGGCCATCGATGCGGAGCTGGGCGCGGGCATCATCAACGAGCAGCAGGCGAGGGCCCGACGCCGCAAGGTGGAGCAGGAGGCCGACTTCTACGGAGCGATGGACGGTGCCTCGAAGTTCGTCCGAGGCGACGCGATTGCGGCGGTGATCATCACGGTGGTGAACGTGGTCGGTGGCTTCGCCATCGGCATGGCCCAGCGGGGCATGAGTTTCACCGAGGCCCTCTCGCGCTACACGCTGCTGTCCATCGGCGACGGCCTCGTCTCCCAGATCCCGGCGCTGGTCACCTCGATGGCGGCGGGACTCCTGGTCACCCGCGCGGCCTCCAAGAACAATTTCGGCGAAGAGCTGGGCCGCCAGCTCACATCCTACCCGCGCGCCCTGTCCATCTTGGCGGCCATGCTTGGCCTGCTGTCGCTGGTGCCCGGCCTGCCCATGGTGCCGTTCCTGGTGCTGGCGATCCTCGCCGGGTTCATCGGCCGGAACATCAAGCCCCAGGCGGCCGCCGGCGACGCCTCGCGCAAGGCCGACGGCAAGGCAGGCAAGGCAGGCGATGCGCCGGCCGGCGCGGCGGCCGCTCCCGGGGCCGCGGCCCCGACGGGCGACAAGATCGAGAACCTCCTCGGGGTGGACGCGATGCTCATCGAGCTTGGATTCGGGCTGGTGTCGCTGGCCGACCCGCGCAAGGGCGGCGACCTGCTCGAGCGGGTGACCGGGGTGCGCCGGCAGTTTGCCCAGGACATGGGTGTGCTCATCCCGCCCATCAAGCTGCGGGACAACCTCCAGATCGCGGCCAACGAGTCCCGGTTCCTGCTCAAGGGCAACCCGGTGGCCACCGGAAGCCTGATGCCGGGCTATTCGTTGGCGATGAACGCCACCAACAGCCGGGTCACGCTCAAGGGCATCCCGACCACGGAGCCGGTCTTCCAGTTGCCGGCCACCTGGATCACCGAGGTCGAGCGCAAGACCGCCGAGATCGCCGGCTACACGGTTGTCGACGCCTCCAGCGTGCTGATCACCCACCTCACGGAGGTCGTGAAGCACCAGAGCCACGAGATCCTCTCCCGCCAGGACGTCCAGCAGTTGCTCGACCATCTCAAGACCACCCATCCCACGGTGGTCAAAGAACTGATCCCGGCCCAGCTCAACGTCGGTCAGGTGCAGCGCATCCTGCAGAACCTGCTTGCCGAGGGCATCTCCATCCGGAACCTGGCGAGCATCCTCGAGAAGGTCAGCGACTTCGCCGGTGTCACCAAGAACCCCGACGAACTCAGCGAGCAGGCCCGCCGGGCCCTGGGTCCCCAGATCGTCAAGCCCTACCAGGACGAGCGAGGCGTGCTC
Organism: Verrucomicrobiota bacterium; assembly: GCA_016871615.1. Taxonomy (GTDB): domain Bacteria; phylum Verrucomicrobiota; class Verrucomicrobiia; order Limisphaerales; family UBA9464; genus SXXZ01. Next base: position 9,099 of record VHCX01000020.1, on the reverse strand, counting down.
AAGGCCATCACCCTCGACCCCCGGCTCGAGCAGGAAATCGCCAAGGGGGTTCGCCAGTCCCAGAACGAGATCGCCCTGCTGCTCGAGCCCCGCTTGGCCCGCCATCTGGTCGAGAGCCTGTCGAAGATGATCCAGAGCCTGCTGTCCGCCGGCCAGGCTCCAGTGGTGCTCTGCGGGCCCCACATCCGCCTGGCCTTCCGGCGCTTCTTCGAGGCGACCTTCAGCGACCTGACCGTGCTCAGCTACTCGGAGGTTCCCAGCAAGGTGGACATCCAGAGCGCCGGCACGCTGGTGGTGCCCGAGGGATGACACCCCGCCCCGGGCGCGGGAATCGGGGGTCGCCTCCCGGAAACGGTTCGGGGACCCTGATGCCAGGGTCCCCGCGAAGGATCCGCTGTCCCGGTCGACCGGTGCCCCGGAGAGGCACCGCGCCGGATCAGAAGGTGCGAGACACCGAAAGGGTGACGAGGTAGTCGGCAAAGGCCGCGTCGCCCCGGGTGCCCTTCTGGAGGTTCCAGTAGCTGCGCTCGCGCTGGGCGGCCAGACGCCACGGGATGTTCACCGAGACGTTCCACTTGCCAGGCATCCAGTTGATGCCCGGGTCGATGGCGATGGAATAGCCCGGTCGCCGGAAGCCTTCCTCGTCGCCGGCGTTGCCGTTGAGGTCCTCCACGGGGATGCCCTCCATGCGCCCGCCCAGGGAGACCATCACGTGGTGCTTCGGGCTCACGACGTAGGAGAAGCCCGCCCGGAAGAGGTACTGGTCGGTGATCGCCATGCCGTTGTCGAGGTTCACCCCGTTGACCCGGGGGCCGGCGTCGCTGCGGGCGGTGGGACTCTTCACGCCGTTCACGTTCTGGGGGTTGAACAGGTAGAAGGCCTGCCCATAGGCGAAGAAACCGGGCAACAACTCGCGGTAGCCGTTGAGTTCCCAGGAGACGCCCCAGCCGCCGTCGCCGGGCTGGATGGACTGGTCCACATTGCGCCGGACCGGCTGGATGTTGACCAGCGCCGTGGGGTCCTGGTCCTGATAGAAGGTGTCGTCGGCCTGATAGTCGCCGCTTGGGGCCTTGCCACCGATGCTGATCTGGAGGTTCCCCTTGGGCTGCGTCTTCGGGTCCCAGATCCAGTAACCGGCCACCGCCCGGATATCTCCCATGCCCATGACGCTGGTGTCGCGCCGCACGCCGCTGTGCTCGTAGGGGGCCGAGCGGATGTGGTGAACCCAGGGCAGCACCAGCGTGGCCGACCATTGCGGGGTGAACTGGTAGGTCAGGCTGGTGTCGATGAACTGCGAGACGTTGATCACCTCGGTGCCCTGTTGGAACCGGTTCAGCCCGGCGGCGTTCCGGGATTCTTTGCCGCCGATGAAGTGGCGGTCCGACTTGAAGAACCGGTAGCCGATGGAGGCCAGCCACGGGCCGTGCTCGCCACCGTCCTCGCCGAGGATCGAGTGGTTCATGGTGCACATGCCGCCGCCGCGCACGGCGACGCAGCCCTGCGCGAGGGCCTGTTCCGGAAGCATCGCGCCCAGGCACAGGGCGGTGGTGGCCATCCAGGGGGAGTGTCGGACCAAGGAAGATGAAGTGTTCATCGTGGGTTCAGGATCGTGGATGGGAGTGGCGTGGGACCGGATTTTGGGGCCGGATGGCTAGTCCAGGGGGCGGGATGCCGATTTCCGGGGGCCGGATGCATTCCATGCGGGGCGGGCCCTGCCGGTTGACCCGGGGCGCCTCGACAGCCCGGTCTTGCCCCGCCCCGGGCGGGTGCCTAGCGTCGCCGCCATGCCCACCGCATTGAGTCGCCGCCGGTTCCTGCGCGCGTCCGCCGCACTGGGGGTCTTCGGTTCCCTCGGAGGGGCCGGTTCCCTGGCGGCCGTCGAGCCGTTCGCCCGCTCCTCCCGATCCCGGCTGAGGCTTTCGTTGGCGGCCTATTCCTTCGGCGACCACTTCAAGCCCGCCAAGGATGGCAGCCCCGCCCGCATGGACATGAAGCGCTTCGTCGACTACTGCGCCGACCACGGGTGCGGTGGCGCGGAACTCACGAGCTACTACTTCCCGGCCCGGGTGGAGGATGGCCACCTGCGAGAGGTCCGCCGGCATGCCCACCTCCGCGGGGTCACCGTCAGCGGGACCGCCGTCGGCAACGATTTTTGCCACCCTCCCGGGGCCAAGCGCAGCGCCGAAATCGCCTCGGTCAAGGAGTGGATCCGCAAGGCATCGATCCTGGGCGCGCCCCACATCCGGGTCTTCACCGGCGGCGCCCATGGCACCTCCGAGGCCGAGGCGGCCCGGCTGACCATCGAGGCCCTGGAGGAGTGCGGCGAGGAGGCCGGGAAGGCCGGCATCTTCCTGGGAGTGGAGAACCACGGGGGCATCGTGCGTCGGGCCGAATCGCTCGTGGACATCGTCAAGGCGGTCCGTAGTCCCTGGGTGGGCATCAACCTTGACACGGGCAACTTCTACTCGAGCGACCCCTACCGCGAACTGGCCCTGTGCGCCCCCTGGGCGGTGAACGTCCAGTTCAAGGGCAAGGTCCATGTGGACGGGAAACCCGGCGTCGAGAAGGCCGACTATGCCCGCACCTTCAAGATCCTTCGGGACGCCGGGTACCAGGGGTTCGTGGCCCTGGAGTACGAGTTCAAGGAGGATCCCTTCGTGCGCGTGCCGCAGATGCTCGAGGAGATGCGTCCCCTGCTCGATTGAGGTGGGCTTCGGGCACGCCAAGGTGCGATTCTTTCCCCTCGCCTTGGGGCGCGTTTGCCCGATCCTGACGCCCACCTGTCGATGAAGCTGATCCCCAACCTGTCGCAAGCGGCCCTCGTCCTGGGTCTTGGCTGTCTTGTGGGCCATCTCTGGCCGATGCTCCGCCCGGCCGGCTGCGCGGCCTGGTTGCGCGGTTTCCATCGCAACACCGCGGTGGGTGTCGTGCTCATGCTCGTGGGAACGATCTGGTTCGAGCAGAACCTCCAGAACTCCGAGATCTCCGACTTCGCCGCCTTCCGGCCGTTCCTGCTGGGCGGCGTGATCGCCATCGGAGTGGCCAGTTGCTTCGTGGTCCGGGACTACCTGGCCGTGCGCGGGGCCGCCATCGTGGCCTGCCTCGTGGCCGACGTGGTGCTCGATGCGCAACGCTGGCATCCCAGCCCCCTTCGGCATCTCGTGACCGTCTGGATGTACCTCTGGGTGACGCTGGCCATCTGGGTCGCGCTGTCGCCGTGGAGGGTCCGGGACTGGCTGGCCTGGTGCAGCGCCTCCGAGCCGCGGCTGCGCCTGCTTGGCGTGGCGGGCGTGGGCTGGGGGGCGCTGATCTCGGCCCTGGCCTTCACGGCCTACCGCTGAGTCGGGAGGGTCTCCTCCCGTCCGTGACCCGGGGCAATCCGGACTCCGGTGCTTGCGGCGGCGGGATCGGCTCACGTAGCGTCCTCCCCCAGACATGCCCATCAAGGTCTACATCGACGGTCAATTGCGCGACGAAGCCGACGCCACCATCAGCGTCTTCGACCACGGTCTGCTCTATGGCGACGGGGTCTTCGAGGGCATCCGGATGTACCACAACCGCATCTTCAAGCTGCGGGAGCACATCGAGCGCCTCTACTGGTCGGCCAAGGCCATCCTGCTGGAGATCCCGATGACTCCGGAGCAGATGATGGAGGCCTGCCTCGAGACCTGCCGAGCCAACGGCCTGCGCGAGGGGTACATCCGGCTCATCGTCACCCGCGGCAAGGGAACCCTCGGCCTCGATCCGCGCCGATGCCCCAAGCCCTCGGTCATCATCATCGCCGCCACCATCCAGCTCTATCCCGAGTCGGTCTACCGTGATGGCATGACCATCGCCACCGTGCCGACCACGCGCATGTTGGTGAACTCGGTAAACCCCGCCATCAAGTCGCTCAACTACCTCAACAACATCCTGGCGCGCATCGAGGCCAACCTGATCGGCGTGGAGGAGGCCATCATGCTCAACACGGAGGGGTATGTGGCCGAATGCACGGGCGACAACCTCTTCATCGTCCAGAAGGGGAAACTGTACACGCCGCCGCTGAGCGCGGGCGCCCTCTACGGCATCACCCGCAACACGGTGATCGACTGCGCCCGTGCCATGGGCATCGAGGTGGCTGAACCCAATCTGACCCGCTATGACCTCTACATCGCCGACGAGATGTTCCTCACCGGCACCGCCGCCGAGATGGTCCCGGTGGTCAAGGTGGATGGGCGCGTGATCGGCAACGGCAAGCCCGGGCCGATCACCGGTCGGTTGCTCGAGGCCTTCCGCGGCGTCACGCGCCATGATGGAGAAGTGATCTTCAAGGACTAGGCCCCTTTGGTCCGGCCCCCGGTCCACCTGAAGCCTCCGCCCGCATGAAGCCCGGCATGACCGCTGAACGGTTCGATGCGATCACGGGACGCTACCCGGTCCTCCGACTGGCGTTGCTCGGCGATTTCTGCCTCGACCGGTACTTCGACATCGACCCGGAGCGGTCCGAGGTCTCCATCGAGACGGGCCTGCCGGTCCACAACATCACCGGGGTCCGATGCCTGCCCGGGGCGGCGGGCACCATCCTCAACAACCTCGTGGCCCTGGGGGTCGGCACGATCCGTTGCCTCGGGCTTCGGGGCGACGATGGCGAGGGGTTTGAACTCCAACGAGCTCTCGCGGCCCGGCGTGGCGTCGATCTGGCGGGCTTCGTGGCCGTGCCGGGGCGTCATACCTTCACCTACACCAAGCCCCTGCTCCACCGGCCCGGCCGACCGCCTGAGGAACTGAGCCGCCTCGACCTCAAGAACGTCACCACGACTCCGGAATCCGCCCAGGCGGCCGTGGTCGCCGCGATGGACCGGGTGGCCGACGACCCGGACGGAGCCGACGCCTGGATGGTCATGGACCAGGTGGACCTCGCCGAGACCGGCGTGGTGACGGTCGCGGTGCGGGAGCGCCTCGGGCGACTGTCCGCGGCCCGGCCCGAACTGCCGATCCTCGCGGATAGCCGGCGCAGCCTCGAGGGCTGGCCGGCGGCCCACTGGAAGATGAATGCCGCCGAGCTGGCCCGGCTCGCGGGCCGTCCGCTGGAGGACCTCGCCTCGGTGGTCTCGGCGGCCCGTTCGACCGCGCTGCGCCTCGGCCGTCCGTTGTTCGTCACGATGGCCGAACAGGGGATGATCGGCGCCTCGGCCGACGGGGCCGTCGCCCACGCGCCCGCCCACCCGGTCGTCGGGCCGATCGACATCGTGGGCGCCGGGGACTCCGTCAGCGCCAACCTCACGGCCGCCCTGGCCGCCGGGGCCAACCTGCCCGAGGCCATGCAACTGGCGATGGCCGCGGCCCACTGCGTGATCCACCAGCTCGGCACGACCGGCACGGCCTCGGTCGCCGACCTCCGCTCGCGGATGTTCGCCGGCTGAATCCCGACCATGGAACCTCCGGAATCCACCCGCCTGCCGGGTCCACACGGCCGCCGGGTCCGGGCCGGACGATCGCCAGCCCTTCCCATCGCGCCAGCCCTCGCGATCCTTGGGATGGTCTTCCTGATGGGTTGCCACCGGAACGTCCCCACGACGACGGCCGGGAAGCGCCCGGATGCCCCCCGATCCTTCCCCGTTTCAGCATCGTTCCCCGTCGGCATCTACGGCGTGCCCGGGGTCGAGGATCTCCGTGCCGTGCACGCGGCGGGTTTCTCGCGGGTCATGGGCAGCCTGGATCCGGTCTACATGGACGAGGCGGCGCGCCTCGGCCTCGAGGTGGTGGCCACCCCGGGGAGTTCCGCCGGCCCCGGCTTCGATCCGGCGAAGGTGCGCGAGGCGGTGAGGCGCTGGGATCGACACCCGGCGCTGGCAGGCTGGTACCTGGTCGACGAACCCGACCTCAACGGGGTTCCCCCGGACGACGTCGAGCGGGCGCATGCCGCCGTCCGGGCGGCCGGCGGCCGCAAGCCCACCTCGCTGGTGGTCTACCGGGGCTGGAACCTCGCCAAGTTCCACTCGGCCGATGTCCTGATGGTGGACTTCTACCCGGTGGGCTGGATTCCCGTGGCGGCCTTCTTCCAGCACATGCGCCATGGGGCCACGGCGGCGCGGGTCGGCGGGCGGCAGTTCCACGCGGTGATCCAGGCGATGGACTGGGGCGTCTACCACGAGGTCTTCCCGTTCCCGCCGCCCTTCGACCCGAGGCCGCCCACCGAGGACGAGCTGCGGAGCATGACCTGGGGGGCACGCCTGCTCGGGGCCGACGCGGTGTTTTTCTATCCCTACCGCGACGGGCATTGGGAGATGCCGCGCCATCCGGAGACCTGGGCCGCGCTGACCCGCGTGGTGCAGGAGGTCCGCCGCTGGGAGCCGATCTTCGCGGCCCCCGCCGTGGACCGGCCGATCCCCCGCCTCGAGCCCCTGGGCGACCGGCGCAACGAGGCGCTGGAAGCGGCCGTGTTCGGGTCGGTCCATCGCGTGGCGCAGGGCAACGGGTTCGCCGCGCCCGGCGACTACTGGATCCTCGTAAACACCACCGGACGAACCCAGCCGTTGGCCCTGCCCGAGACCCGGTGGTGGGGGCTGCGCCTCGGGGACGTCCGCGCGGGCCGGGAGGTGGACCTGGAGGTCGATGGCTGGATGAGTCCGATGTCGCCCTTCGAGGTCAGGATCTTGGGCCCCCTGCCGCCGCCCTGAGGCCTGCCGGCATGGGAGCCTCCGGGGGCGGGATCAGTGCCCGGACCGCTTGCGGGCCAGCGCCGTCCTCAACCCGGCCAGCGGGAGGGTGTTGATGATGTCCTCCCGGGTCAGCCATCCCTTGCGGGCGATGCCGGCGCCGAGGCGCAGGAAGTCGAAGTGGTCAAGCCGGTGCGCATCGCAGTTGATGACGCATTTGACCCCGAGTTCCTTGGCCTGTCGCCAGAGCCGCCAGTCGAGATCGAAGCGGTAGGGGCTGGCGTTGAGCTCGATCCAGGTGCTCGTGTCGGCGCAGGCCTTCAGCACCGCCGGGAGGTCGAACTTGTAGGCCTCGCGTTCGAGCAGCAGGCGTCCTGACAGGTGCCCCAGCTGGTGGACCTGGGGGTTCTCGGCCGCGCGGACCAGCCGCCGGGTGTTCTCGAGCGCGTCGCTGGAGGGCACGTGCAGGCTGGCGACCACCACGTCCAGCCGGGCCATCACCCCGTCGTCGAAGTCGAGCCCGTCCTTCAGGATGTCCACCTCGATGCCGGTCAGCAGCCGGAAGTCGCTTCCCTCGGCGGCGTAGGACCGGTTCACGGACGCCACCGCCCCGAGCTGTTCCTCCAGCCGCCGGACATCCAGCCCGTTGGCCTGGAAGGAGGCTCTGGAGTGGTCCGTGATGGCCCAGTAGTCCAGGCCCAGCTCATGGGCCTGCGCCGCGATCGCCTCCAGCGAATCGCGGCCGTCCGACCAGTTGGAATGGTTGTGCAGCGAGCCGCGCAGGTCGGTCCACTCCACCAGCCGGGGCATGCGTCGCGATTCGGCGGCCGCGAACTCGCCGTGGTCCTCGCGCAACTCCGGCGGGACGTAGGCCAGGCCGAGGTGCTCGAAGATGTCGCGCTCCTCCCGGCACTCCACCCGCAGCGCCGGGTCCCGGGTCTCCTCGGAGCTGCGGAAGAGGCCGTATTCGTTGAGCCGGAGCCCCCGCGCGATGGCCCGCTGGCGCATGACGATGTTGTGCTCCTTGGAGCCGGTGAAGTAGGCGAGGGCGAAGGGGTATTCCTCGTCGGTCACCACCCGCAGGTCGGCCTGGATGCCGCCGGCGAGGATCACGCTCGCCTTGGTGTCGCCATGGGCCAGCACCGTCTGCACGCCCGGTTGGGCCACGAAGAATCCGATGACCGCCGTCGGGTCGCGGGACGACACCAGGAAGTCGATGTCGCCGATGACCTCCTTCCAGCGCCGTAGGCTGCCGGCGGTCGAGCAACGGACGACGTCGAGGTGGCCCCGCAGCGACTCGAGGATGGGCTCGGCGCAGACGAGGGCGTCGATGAGGCGGTGCCGCGAGGCGAACTGGCGCTTGAAGGCGATGGCCTCGAGGATCTTCGCCTGGGACTTCTCGCCGAAGCCCTCGAGGGCCGCGATCCGCCCGGCCTGGCAGGCCGCCTCGAGCTTCTCCATCGAATCGATGCCCAACTCGTCGTGGAGCCGCTTGACCTTCTTGGGCCCGAGGCCCTGGACCTCAAGCAGGGCGGGCAGGCCCGGCGGCAGCGAGGCCTTCAACTCGTCGTGGTAGGGGAGGCTTCCGGTGGTCACCAGACGGGCGACCTTGTCCTGGAGGGCCTCGCCGAAGCCCTTCAACTCGCCCAGCCGGTTCTCGGCCACGATCCTGTCGAGGGGTTCGGTGAGGCCCTCGAGCACGCGCGCCGCGTTGTGGTAGGCCCGCGTCTTGAAGGGGTTCTCGCCCTTGAGTTCCAGCAGGGTCCCGATCTCCGACAGCACGGCCGCCACCTCGTCCTTGTCCATGGGTCCAGACTACGGGGAAGCCGGCCGGCCGTGGAAGTCCGCGCCTCGTCGGGGAATCCCAAGGGTTGCGCCCGGCCGGGGACGGGGGCGGTCGCCCGGGGTTCAGGCGCCGCGGTCGAGGAAGTCCCGGTACGCGCCGCGGATGCCGTCCTCGAGGTCGACCTTGGGAGACCAGCCGAGGGCCCGCAGGCGGGAGCTGTCCATGAGCTTGCGCGGCGTGCCATCCGGCTCGGACGGATCCCAGGAGATGCCCCCCTTGTACCCGACAACCCGCGCCACCAGCCCGGCCAGTTCCCGCACGGTCAGCTCCTGGCCGGAGCCGACGTTGATGAACTGTTCCTCGGAGTAGTTCTCCATGAGGAAGACCAGCGCGTCGCCGAGGTCGTCCGAGTGCAGGAACTCCCGCAGCGGCGCCCCGGTGCCCCAGCAGGTGACGTCCGGCGCGCCGGCGACCTTGGCCTCGTGGAAGCGCCGGATCAGCGCCGGCAGGACATGCGAGCCCAGCGGGTCGTAGTTGTCGCCCGGTCCATAGAGGTTGGTGGGCATGGCGGCGATGAAGTCGCAGCCGTACTGGCGCCGGTAGGCCTGGCAGAGCTTGATGCCGGCGATCTTGGCGATGGCGTACCACTGGTTGGTCGGCTCGAGGGGGCCGCTC
>VHCX01000019.1 GCA_016871615.1 Verrucomicrobiota bacterium | reverse complement strand
GCCCGGGACGGGGCCCTGAAGGTCCTGCGCGACGGCATCGATGAGCTGGCGGCCGCGCTGATCGACGAGGTCAACGCCATCCACACCACCGGCCTGGCCCTCGACGGGACCACCGGGCGGGCGTTCTTCCTCGGTTCCTCGGCGGCGGACATCCGGGTCAACCAGGTCCTGCTCGACGACCCGACCACCCTGCAGGCGGCCGGTGCACCGCCGGTCGGCGGCTCCTTCGCGCGCGGCGACAACCGCACGGCGCTGGCCCTGTCCAAGCTGGGCAATGAAGCCATCGCCGACCTCGGCGGCCAGACCTTCGGTGGCGCCTACAACCGCGCCGTCGGCCGCCTCGGCGGGGAACTCTCCTCGGTCAACCAGCGTCTGGCCGACCAGAAGGTCGTCTCGGACCTGCTCAAGGGACAGCGCGACTCGGTCATCGGCGTGTCGATCGACGAGGAGATGACCGACCTGACGCGCTTCCAGCGCGGCTATCAGGCCAGCGCCAAGCTGATCACGACCATCGACGAGATGCTGGAGACCACCCTCGGGCTCAAGCGCTAGCCCCACTGAAAGGCCACTGACATCATGCGAGTCACCAACGGTTCCTGCGCCGATCGACTGGTTGCCAACCTCGGCAACATCACGACGCGACAGGCCCGCTACCAGAACCAGGTCGCGACAGGCCAGCGCATCGCCCTGCCCGAGGACAATCCCTCCGCCGTCCGCCGCACGCTGGACCTCGAGACGGAGCGCGGCCGCCTCGGGCAGTACGGCCGCAACATCACCCGCCTCAAGGAGACGGCCACCACGACCCATACGGTGATGCGGTCGCTCACCACGATCGCCACCCGCGCCTCGGAGATCGCCGTCAAGGCCAACAGCGTCCGCTCGGCGGACGACCTGAAGGCCTACGCGGCGGAGGTGACCCAGATGATCTATCAGGCCGTCTCGTCGGCGAACGCCAACCTGCGCGGGGACGCCGTGCTGGCGGGCACCCGCAACGGGCAACCGGCCTACAGCGTGACCCTCGGTGCGGATGGAAGGGTCCAGGCGGTGACCTACAACGGCAACCAGGACGCCCCGGCGCTGGAGATCGCCGAGGGACAGGACCTCGTGGCCGGGGTGGTCGGATCCAACCCGGCGGGCAGCGGGCCGGCCGGCCTGATCCAGGATCCCCGGTCCAGTGCCGACCTCTTCGGTCACCTCATCCAGTTGCAGGACCAGCTGCTGGCGGGCAACGGGGCGGCCATCACCTCCACGACGGCGGTGGGACTGCAGGCCGACGCCGACAATCTGCTCCGACATGTCGCCGCCAACGGCGTCGTGCAGGGGCGGCTCGAGGCGGCCGGTGCATCGGTCGGGGACCGGCTGCCGGCGCTGGAGAGCCAGATCTCCGGCGAGACCGATGTCGACCTGGCCAAGGCCCTCGTGCAGCTCAACCAGGTCCAGTTGTCCTACCAGGCCGCCCTCCAGACCGGCGGGCGAATCATGACAATGTCCCTGATGGACTACATCCGGTAGCCACGTCGCGGCCGCGTCCACGGTCCACCGATGGAGGATCCGGTGGCGGCAAGGCTCTCCCCACCTGGGGCGGCCTGGGCGACGGTCTTGATCGGGACGCCGGGATGACGGTAGGTTGCGCTCCACCAAATGAGCGTTCTCGTCGTCGGCACCACCGCGCTGGATTCCATCAAGACCCCGAAGTCGGAGAACCCCCGTCTCCTCGGCGGCTCCGCCAGCCACGCGGCCGTGGCGGCCAGCTTCTTCGCACGGACGCAGCTGATGGGCGTCGTCGGCGGAGATTTTCCCGCCAAGTACATCCGCCTCTTCCAGAAGCACGGCGTCTGCCTCAAGGGCCTCGAGAGCGTGAAGGACGGCAAGACCTTCCACTGGTCGGGCGAGTACGAGGTGAACATGAACAACCGTCGGACGGTCGAGACCGTCCTCGGGGTCATTGAGCACTGGCAGCCGGCCCTGCCGGCCGACTACGAGACCACGCCGTTCGTGCTCTTGGCCAACATCTCTCCGGCCGTCCAGCACCGCGTGCTCGACCAGGTGTCCAAGGCCAAGTTCGTCATCGCCGACACCATGGACCTGTGGCTGAACATCGCGCTGCCGGAGGTCTTGAGCCTGCTCAAGCGCATCGACTGCCTGGTGCTGAACGACGGCGAGGCCCGTCAACTGGTCTCCGACGACAATCTCGTGCTGGCCCTGGCCAAGATCCACCGCATGGGGCCGAGGTACGTGATCATCAAGAAGGGCGAGCATGGCTCGATCCTCTCGGGTCCGAAGGGGATGTTCCTGGCGCCAGCCTACCCGCTGCGGAAGGTGGTGGACCCGACCGGTGCGGGCGACTCGTTCGTCGGGGGGCTGATCGGCTACCTCGCCGCCCAGAAGAGCGGATCGGTCGACACCAACCTCCGTCGGGCCATCCTGCACGGCAGCGTCGTGGCCTCGTTCTGCTGCGAGGGCTTCGGGCTGAACGTCACCACCCGCACCACCAAGGCCAAGATCCTGGAGCGGGTGAAGGAACTCGAGCGACTAAGCAGGTTCTGAGTCCCCGGCGCCGATTGGGAGGCCGGAAGGAAGGGGATTTCCGGTCCGCCCTCCCATCCAGTCGGTTGGGTCCGTGTCCGATCGTCGGGTCGGCGTCGTCAGATTTCGACCTGCATGCCGAGTTCGACCACGCGGTTGGCCGGCAATCGGAAGTAGGCCGTGGCGCTCAGGGCGTTGCGCGACATCACCGAGAAGAGGCGCTCTTGCCATGGGTTCATGCCGCCATTGCCCGACTTGGGGATGACGGTCTCGCGGCTGAGGAAGAAGGTCGTCTCCATCTCCCGGAACTCGAGGTCGTGCTCCGCGCACAGCCTGAAGATCGCCTGGATGTCCGGGGTCTCCATGAAGCCGTAATGGGCCTGGACGCGCCAGAACCCGGCATCCATGCGCTCGACCTCCAGCCGCTCGGAGGCGTCCACCACCGGCACCTCCTCGATGCTGATCGTGAAGAAGATCACCCGCCGGTGGAGCACCTTGTTGTGCTTGAGGTTGTGGAGCAACGCGATCGGCGTGGTGTTGGGGTTGCCCGCCAGATAGACGGCCGTGCCCGCGACGCGGAGCGGGTCCTTGCGGGCGATCTCGGCGACGAACTTCTTGGCCGGCATGGCACTCACCCGCAGCCGCTCCCAGACCAGTCGACGGCCAGTCTTCCAGGTCGACATGATGAAGAACATGGAACCCGCGATCAGCAGCGGGAACCATCCGCCATGCGGGATCTTCAGCAGGTTGGAGAGGGCCAACGGGGTTTCCACCACCAGCATGGCCCCGGCCACGAGCGAGGCATGAAGTCGCGACCAGCCGAACACCCGTTGCGAGGCGAAGAAAAACAGCAGGGTGGTGGTCACCATGGTGAAGGTCACGGCCACCCCGTAGGCGCTCGCGAGTTTGTCCGAGGTCCGAAAACCGAAGACCAGTCCCAGACAGGCCACCATCAGCCCGAAATTGACCTGCGGCATGTAGATCTGGCCGCGCTCCCGCTCCGAGGTGTGCTCGATGAGCAGGCGAGGCATGTACCCCAGCTGGATCGCGTGCATGGTCAGCGAATAGGCCCCGGAGATGAGGGCCTGGGAGGCGATGATCGCCGCCGCCGTGGCCAGCGCCACGGTGGGGTAGAGTGCCCAAGCGGGGCAGAGCTGGTAGAACGGGTTGAACGACGCCCCGGTGGCCAGTTCCGGTCGCGCCATCAGCAGGCCGCCTTGGCCCAGGTAGTTGAGTCCGAGGGCCGGGAGGACGACGCAGAACCAGGCCAGCCGGATGGGTTGCATCCCGAAGTGTCCCATGTCGGCATACAGGGCCTCGCCACCGGTCACGGCCAGCACCACCGAGCCCAGCACCACCAGGCCGACCCAGCCGTGTCCGGCCAGGAAGCCGAGACCGTGGAGCGGGTTGAAGGCGCCCAGGACCTCGGGTTTCAGGAGGATGCCCCGGACTCCCAGCAGTCCGATGGCGATGAACCACAGGAGGGTGATGGGACCAAAGATCCGGCCCACCTTCGCGGTGCCCACGCGCTGCGCGGCGAAGAGCGCCACGATGATGCCCGCCGAGACCGGAAGGATGAACCGCTCGAATCCCGGGGTGGCGATCTTGAGCCCCTCGACCGCCCCGAGCACCGAGATGGCCGGGGTGATGATCCCATCGCCGTAAAGCAGGCAGGCTCCGGCGATGCCGATGGCGGCGAAGGTCTTGGCCAACCGGGTGCGATGGCCGGACTTCGCCTCGGGGAACGCCAGCGCCATCAGGGCCAGGATGCCGCCCTCCCCCTTGTTGTCAGCCCGCAGGACGTAGACGAGGTACTTGATGGTGACGATGAGGACGAGCGCCCAGATGATCAGGGAAAGCACCCCCAGGACATTGGCGGGGTTGGCCGGGGCCCCGTGTCCCGGAGCGAAGCATTCCTTGAAGGCGTAGAGCGGGCTGGTGCCGATGTCGCCATACACGATACCCAAGGCTGCCATCGACAGGCCGGCGAGCCGGCTGCCGGTGGGGGTGGAGGTGGGATGGCTCATCGGCTCGGTCTCCTCCGGGCGATCGGGCCGGATGGCCCGGGCGAGGTGGTGGTAGGGGGGACTCCCGGGCCGTTGGGCCCCTGGATCCGGCGTCGAGCCGGTCGGGTGGGGGTGTTCATGGGTGGCGGTGGCGCACGACGACCGAGGGTCGCCGAGGGCGCCTGCCGGTCATCACCGAGCGGCACGCCACCGGATACCCTTCCAATTGCCTGCGAGGTTAGCTGACGGGCTAGGGCCTGGAAGTGCCCCGGATCGGTGTTCCGACCCTGCGCCCCATGCCATGGGGACGTTTTCATCCCCCGGCGTTGGGTCCCCCGCGCCCGTTCGATCGGACACCGACCAGGCTTCGGCTGCGGAGGGCGTGGTATGCCAAAGCCGGCCTTCCTGTCAATCGGGGCGACGCCCCAGGGGCCTTCGCCCGGCGTCGGCAGCCGTTCCGAGTGTCGGTGGCATTCCCGCCAATTCATCCCTTGACGGGCGGGTGCTCCGAGGGGTTCCTGAACCCATGTCGCGCAAGACCTTCCTGGCCGCCTCGCTGGCGGTGATCTGTGGCACCGGAGTCCTCCGTTCCGACGAGGGCATGTGGCTCTACAACGATCCTCCCCGGGAGCGGGTGCGGGCCACGTACGGTTTCGAGTTGACCGACGCCTGGCTGGAGCATCTGCAGAAATCGTCGGTGCGGTTCAATTCGGGCGGCTCCGGGTCCTTCGTCAGCGAAGACGGCCTGGTCCTGTCGAACCACCACGTCGGGGCCGACGCCCTCCAGAAGGTCTCGAGCGCCCAGAAGAACTACCTGCGCGACGGCTTCTATGCCCGGAACTGGTCCGAGGAGATCCCGTGCGTCGACCTCGAACTCAACGTCCTTCAGTCCATCGTGGACGTCACGGCCCGGGTCAACGTCGCCGTTCCCGCCGGCATGTCGCCCGACGAGGCGTCCAAGGCCCGGCGCGCGGTGATGGCCGCCATTGAGAAGGAATCCCTCGACGCAACCGGATTCCGATCCGATGTCGTCACCTTGTACCAGGGCGGCGCCTACCACCTCTACCGGTTCAAGAAGTACACCGACGTCCGTCTGGTCTTCGCCCCGGAACAGCAGGTGGCGTTCTTTGGCGGCGATCCCGACAATTTCGAGTATCCCCGTTTCGACCTCGATATCTGCCTGTTCCGGGCCTACGAGAACGGGAAGCCGGTGAAGGTGCCCCACTTCTTGAAGTGGTCCCAGAAGGGGGCCGCCGAGGGTGAATTGACCTTCGTTTCGGGACACCCGGGACGCACGGAACGCCTGCTCACGGTCGCCGAGTTGGAGTACCTGCGTGATCGGCAGTACCCCATCGCTCTGGCCTACCTGAAGCGCCGAGAGGTGCTGCTCAGGTCGTGGAGCGAGCGCAGCGCCGAGAACGCCCGTCGGGCCAAGGACGAGCTCTTCGGCATCCAGAACAGCCGCAAGGCCCGCGATGGCGGCCACGCCGGCCTGTACGATCCGGCGCTCATGGAGTCCAAGCGACAGCAGGAGAAGGCCCTGCGGGTCCGGTTGGCCGCCAACCCGGACTTTGCCAGGGCGGCCGCCGCTTTCGATCGGATCCAGGACGCCCAGGCGAAGATCGCCCAACACGAGCAAGTGTATCGCCTGCTGGAACTCGGCCACGCCTTCCAGTCGGAGCTCTTCGACATCGCCCACACGCTGGTCCGGGCCGCCGAAGAATACCCGAAGGCCGACGGGGAGCGTCTCCGGGAGTTCGCCGAGGCCGGGAAAGCATCCCTCGAGATGGGGCTCTTCTCCGACAAGCCCATCCATGACGACCTGGAGATCCTGCGCCTAGCCGACTCGCTGACGTATCTCGCCGAGCAGCTGGGGGCCCAGAACCCCACCGTGCTGAAGGTGCTGGCCGGCAAGTCGCCCCGCGCGCGTGCCGCGGAACTCATCACCGGCAGCCGGTTGCGTTCCGTGGACGAGCGCCGCCGTCTCCATCAGGCCGGGGCGACGGCCGTTGCCGCCTCGGCGGATCCGCTCATCCAGCTGGCCAGGACCATCGACCCGGAGGCCCGCGAGGTGCGCCGCCGCATGGAGGCCGAGTCCGAGGTGAAGAAGCAGGCGCACGCGGCGATCGCCGCGGCCCGGTTCGCCCTCGAGGGCAAGGGCCGGTATCCCGACGCCACCTTCACGCTCCGCCTCTCCTATGGCGTGGTGAAGGGCTACACCTCGGCCGGAAAGCCGGTCCCGGCCGTCACGCGGCTGGGCGGGATCTTCGAGCGGTCCGCCGAGATGGAGGGGCGGCCGCCGTTCGATCTGCCGGATCGCTGGCTCAAGAAACGCAAGGCCATCCGTGCCGACGTGCCGTTCAACTTCGTTTCCACCCATGACATCATCGGGGGCAACTCGGGCAGCCCGGTGGTCAACCGCGCCGGGGAATTCGTCGGCATCATCTTCGACGGCAACATCGAGTCGCTCGTGCTGGGATTCGCCTACGAGGAGACGCAGGCCCGGGCGTTGTCGGTCCACAGTGCCGGCATCCTGGAGTCGTTGCGGAGCGTCTACGGGGCCAAGCCGCTGGTCAACGAACTGCTCGCCGGCCCGCGCAAGTGACCCCTGTGCGGGCTGCCGGGTGATGGACCCGGCGGCCCTCCTGGGGGCGCCCCAATACCCTCAGGCGAATACCCTCAAGCCAATACCGTCGCCCTCATCCCGTCACCCAATCCCAACGGGCGCCGGATCACTCGGGCGCCCCGCGTTCGACGAGCTTCTTGTGCCGCAGGATGCCATCGGCGATGGCGGCGGCGAGTTGGTCCCGCGACTTCCGGGATTCCATCAGCCGGGTGTCCGTCGGGTGGGACATGTAGCCACCCTCGACCAGGATGCCGGGCATCTTGAGGAGGGTCAGTTCCTTGAAGCGCGCCCGGCGCACGCCCCGGTCGGCCAGTGGGGTCTGGTCCAGGATCGCCCGGTGCACCTGATGGGCCAAGGTCAGGTTCTCGCGGTCAAACCGGTTGGCCTCGAATCCGGCCATGCGACCCCGGCGCTGCGCATCGTTGCTGGAGGGCGCGCCAGCCGGAGTCAGGCAATAGGTCTCCAACCCCTGCACGGAATCACTCCCCGGTCCGTCGAACCCGTTGAAGTGCAGGCTGACGTAGAGGTCGGCCCCGGAGCGGTTGGCCGCCTCCGCCCGCTCGGGCAATTCGATGAAGCGGTCGGTACTTCGGATGAAGACCACCTGGAGTCCGGCCGCCTTCAGGTGCCGGGCCAGGTCGGTCGCCAGGTCGAGGGTCAGGGTCTTCTCCATCCGACGTCCTTCCATGTTGCCCGGGTCACGGCCCCCGTGGCCTGCATTGATCGCGATGCGCCGGATGGGGCGCACGCTCCGCTTCGGGGGCGCGAGCAGCGGGGCCATCAGGGAGTCGATGTCACGCTGGGAGACGCGGAACCGCCCCGACTCGATCGTGATGCGGTCGGAAAGGCGGAACTCGACCTCGTTGTAGGTTACCCGGTCGGAGTCCTTGCGGAACCGGAACCGGGTCCAGCGGTTGGTCAGGAGCATCTCCTCCTTCGAGGCGATGGGCCGCAGGTGCATGTCCCGTCCCCAGGCTGCCAGGTCCCGGAAACCGGGTTCCCAGCCACGGGCCGAGGCCCCCGTGGCCGTCAGGAGGAACCCCAGCAGCGCGGCCGCCAGCCATCGCAGGCCGACGGTGGTTGGCCAAAAGTCGGCGGGCGTGCGCCCGGGCCGTGCCGGGGATGGGCTCCCGAACGGCCCGACGGGCCGGCCGGATTCCGAGGGACCCCGGGGCCATCTTCGCGGACTCCATGCACGTGGGGCTGGCCGGGGCGTCATGGCGATGGAGCCGGTCGGGCCGGGGGAGGTCTCAGCGGAGGTTTTCCGGATTGAGCCCCTGCAGGTCCTTCGGCACGAAGAGCCCATCCTTGCGGATCCGTTCACCGTCGAACCACACCTCGCCGCCACCCCATTCCGGCCGCTGGATCTGAACCATGTCCCAATGCACGGCCGACTTGTTGCCGTTGCCCGGGTCCTCGTAGGCCTGCCCCGGGGTGTAGTGCAGGGACCCGGCGATCTTCTCGTCGAAGAGGATGTCGCACATCGGGTTCAGGATGTACGGGTTGAAACCGAGGCTGAACTCTCCGATGAAGCGGGCGCCTGGATCCATGTCGAGGATCTCGTTGAGCTTGCGTTCGGCCCCACCCTGGCAGGTGGCCTTGACGATGCGGCCATCCTTCAGCTCCAGACGGATGCCCTCGAACTTGGTGCCGGCGTAGAGGGTCGGCGTGTTGAAGGTGATCACGCCGTTGGACGACTTGAGTGTCGGGCAGGTGAAGCACTCGCCGTCGGGGATGTTGCGCAGGCCCGCGCAGGGCTTGGCCCCGATGCCCTTGATGGAGAAGGACAGGTCGGTGCCCGGAGCCACGATGCGGACCTTGTCGGCCTTGCGCATGCGCTTTTCCAGCGGCTTCATCGCCCGCGCCATCCGGGCGTAGTCCATGGTGCACACGTCGAAGTAGAACTTCTCGAAGGCCTCGGTGCTCATGTTGGCCGACTGGGCCATGCTCGGCGTCGGCCAGCGCAGCACACACCAGCGCGTCTTGTTGATGCGGTGGTCGAGGGCGGGGCGCAGGGTCTTGGAGTAGAGCCGGGTCTTGGCCGAGGGGATGTCGCTGTTCTCGCTGGCGTTGTTGGCCCCGCGGATGGCGATGTAGGCCTGCATCTTCCGGATGCGGGCCAGCTCAAGGTCGCGGACCAGTCGGGCGTGGCGCTCGTCGGTGCCGATCTGCGCCTCGCGCAACACCCGCGAGTGCCGTGTCTCGATGATCGGGGTCGCCCCGCGGGCCCGGGCGGCTCGGATCAGCTCCACCGCCATCGCGTCCGGGGTGTCGACCAGGTCCATCAGGATGTTTTCCCCCGCCTTGAGTTCGCAGGAGTACTCGATGAGGAGCTGGGCCAGCTTGGTGTAACGCGGATCGCTCATGTGTTCTGGGCTTGGAGGAGACCACGCCTGCCGCCCCGAGGCCACGCAAACCTTGCCCACGGCCGGCGTCGGGATCCTGCCTTCACGGCGACGGAAGGAGGCTCGACGGGATGGGGCCGAACAGGTGGAGCGAGCGGCGGGCGCGGGTGATGGCGGTGTAGAGCAGGTTGCGGGTCAGCAGGGGGGACTCGGACCGGTCGGGCAGCTCGATGGCCACGGTGTCCCACTCGCTGCCCTGGCTCTTGTGGATGGTCATGCCGAAGGCCGGTTGGTGGGATGGCAGGCGCACGCGCGGGATCATCCGGGGGGAGCTGTCGGGTCCGGCGAAGAGCACGAGGCCGGCGGGCATCCCGCAGCCCTCGCCCAGCGCGATGCCGAGGTCTCCGTTGCTGAGGCCGAGATCGCGGTCGTTGGCGAGCACGAGCACCGGACAGCCGTGGGGCAGTTCGCCCGCCGGCCGGGCGCGGCCGGCCCACAGGACGGCCAGACCGGCGAGGTTGGCCCGTTCGACCTGATGATTGGTGCTGCACAGCAACTGGAACGCCGCGAGCTGCCGCAACGCGTCGCGCCGGCCGCGCAGGATGGCCGTGGCGGTGTCCGGTTCGAGACCTTCCGGTTCGGCATCCAGGCGGGGCCATCGGGCCGCCTCGTCGCGCGAGGCCTGCCAGCGCCCCAGGCACAGCCTCGAGGCCGGTGCGTCGGTTTCCTCCGGCTGCCACGTCATCACCGGGTCCGGGCCACCGGCGTGGTGCGCGATGCAACCGGCCACCGAGGCCGAGGTTCCAAGGCCCCCGGGGCGCACCAAGGACGCCATCTCAAGGATCCACGGGGCGTTCAAGGCGCGCCAACTGTGCCTGAGACCCACGACCACCCCCGGCAGCGGCGACGTCGGCACGCCCGCCTGGGGCCCCGGCGTCGGCAGGCCCTCCGTGTGGTCGGCCTGGACCTGGTCGCCGGGGATGCCGAGGCGGGCCGCGAGGCGGTTCCTCCAGTCGGCACCCGGCTGCCGATCGGCGCGCCGGACGCATTCCGAGAGGACGCCTCCGACCTCCACGCTCTCCAGTTGGTCGGCGTCGCCCAGCAGCAGCAGGGAGGCGTCGGTCGGCATCGCGCGCACCAGTGCGTGCATCAGGGCCAGGTCGACCATGCTCGCCTCATCCACCACCAGCATCCGCACTTCCAGCGGTCGCAACGCGTTGCGGCGATAGGGCCCGCCACGCTCGGGCGGCTCGGGTCCCCACTCGAGGGCCCGGTGCAGCGTCGTGGTGGGGATGCGGCGCAGGAAGTCCCGGTCGTCCGGATTCAGGCCGGGCAGACGGTCTGCGGCCTGAGAAATGGCCTCGCCCATCCGGCTGGCCGCACGCCCGGTGGGGGCGGCGACCAACACCTGAGAGGGCCGCAGCCCCGGGTCGATCCGGTGCCGGATGGCCAGCAACGCGGCGGCGGTGGTGGTCTTGCCGGTGCCAGGGCCGCCGGTGAGCACCCCGAGGGGCGCATCGACCAGCGCCGCGACGGCGAGGCGTTGTTGGGCGTTGTCGAACTGCGCCGGCGGCGTCGATCCCCGGGATTCCCCAGCGATCCGCTCAGGCGGGAGGATGGCCGCGAGGGGACGCGCGACGTCGTCGTCGGCGAACCGGGTGCCGGCGGCCTCGCACCGGTGTTCGAGGAAGGCCCGGATCTCCCGCACCTGCATGGCGTAGCGGGGCAGCACCAGCGAGGCGCCCTCGAGGACCAGGCATCCGGCCGCCCCCTCCAGGCGGGAAAGAGCGTCCGGCCCGAGTCCCGAATTGGCCAGCGGCAGTGAGCCGACACCCGAGGCGGCCCGTCGAAGCAGTTCGGCCAGGGCTTGTCGGCCGGTCGCCTCGGCCGGATCGGGGCTCCGTCCGGTTGGCGGGGGCCAGATCGCCCGCGCGAGTTCCTCGAATCCGTCCTCGGCGGTGCCGTGGAGCTGGGGATCGCCGGAAGGTCGGCCAGGCATCGGGAGGGAGGCGGAAGTCTTCATGGCTCGAACACGGGGTCGACAGGCGGGGTGGCCGCAGGGGCGGTGGGGATGGACTGGATGGCCGGGATCGCAAACAAGGCATCCAGCCGGGCAAGGGTCTCCCGGGATGGCGCCTCGAACCAGACGCCCTGCGAGGGGAATCCCCGGACGAACAGGTAGGCCACGCCGCCGAGGTGCTGGGCCGGATCGTAGCCCGACAGGTTGGCCTTGAGATGCCGGTGCAGCGCCACGAAATACAGGCGCGCCTGAAGGAGGTAGTTCGACTCCAGCATGGCCCGGTCGAGCCGCGGCCGTGAGTAGGCGTCGAGCCGGTTGCTCTTGTAGTCGGCGACATACCAGCGGCCTTGCAATTCGAAGATCAGGTCGATGAAGCCGCGAAGGAACCCGGTGAAGCCCGGGAAGGTCCACTCCGAAAGTCCCCGGGCCCAGGCGGTGCCGCCCGGAATGGCCTTCACGGCCGGGTCGTGCTCCAACGCCTCGGACAGGGTGCGGGGCGACAGGTTGTCCACGGGCAGGTGGAACTCCATCTCGGTGATGCAGCGCCCCCGGAGGTCGCCCAAGCGGAAGCGCACCTCCGGCATCAGCTCCAGGTTGGCCTCGAGGATGCCCTGGAGGCTCGAGGTCCAGGCGGTGGGATCGTCGAGCCCGGCAACAGCCGACCCGAGGTCGCGTCCGTTGCCCAGCACGTCCTCAAGGGCGCGGTGCAGGCGGTCGCCCAGGACGTTGCCCGCCGACCCCAGTGCCGCGAGGGGATCGTCTGCGGGCGGGACCGCAGCGGGCATGGACGGTCGGCCTGGAACGACCAGGGCCGCATCCACCCGGTCGGAGGCCGTCGGTGGTGCATCCACCCCGCCACCCTCCGCCGCGGACCCGGGCATGCCCAGGTCGCGGTCGGCCGCTGCGGGCTCATGATCGAGGTCCGATCGGGAGAGCGAGGTGAAGCTGTGGTGGGTCCACAGCGGTTGCGGCATCGCGGGTTCGGCCGGGGGAGCGGCCAGCGGTGGGGCGGGGGCCGGTCCGGGAGATTCCGGCGCGGAGGCGGCGCCGCAGGGATCGGCGGCCGGGGAAAGGCCGCCGTCGGTCGGTCGGGGCGGGGTGGTCTGGGAGTTCCTTTCCGCCGACCGCGCGATGGCCGCCGAAAGGCCGGGAAGTTTGTCCAGCGGGGAACCACCCAGATTGGGACCAATCCCGAGGTAGAGCCGGTGGCGAGCCCGGGTCAGGGCCACATAAAGCCGGCGATGATCCTCCTCGGCCTCCTGCGCCTCGGCCGCCTGAAGGATCTCCTCGAATCGGTCGGAGCCGAGGTCCACGACCCAGCGATCGGCCAAACGGGCCACAGCCGCCGGTGGCGTGCCTTGGCGGGAGCGTCCTGGGGGCGCTCCGGCGAACGGGCAGAAGACCACCGGGTATTCCAGACCTTTGGCCCCGTGGATCGTATCGAGGCGGACGGCGGGTGCATCGGTTTCGAGGCGCATCAGGGCGCTCTCCGACGCGGTGGACGCCGCGGCCCCATCGATCGATTCCGGCGCCCGGCCGATCTGGCGGGACAGCCAGGCCGCCAGCGCCTCGGGGCTCCTCAGGCCCTCCTCGAACCGCCTCTGCAACAAGGCTCCGACCTGCCGCCAGTTGGTCAGCCGGCGCTCGCCGTCCACGAAGCGGAGCGTCGAGGCGGCGATTCCCTCCGCCTGGATCCATCGCAGCAGGCCGGGCAGTGGTCCGACCCGCGCCAGGTCGTTGCGGGCCTGGGTGAGTTTGCGCAGCAGCGCCGCCTGATCGGCCGGGCGGGCCTGGAGTTCGAGGACTCGGCCCGCGGTGGCCGCGCCGAGCGGCCCAAGCAGGAATGCCGAGAGCCTGCCCATCAGTCGGCCGTGGTGGCAGAGGGCCTCGAGGAGTTCCAGCCAGCCCAGCACGTCGAGGGCCTCGTCGCTGTCGAGGACGCTGCCGAGTCCCTTGCCCGAGGAGCGGCAGGCAATGCCCAGGGCCTGCAGGGCGCGCCGGACCCTTCGGAGATCCCGGTGGCTGGCGGCGAGCACCCCGATGTCCCCGGGCCCCAAGCGGCGTCGCTGGCCCGAGTGCCGGTCGATCAATTCCACGGGCTCCGACAGCAACCGGGCGATCTCTTGGGCGGCCCACGACGCGAGCCGGTTGGCGGCCCGCGGGCGGTTGTCCTCGACGCTTGGATGGATCACCAGCTCCCCCGGGTCCGCCGGGTCGAACAGGCGGTTGGCCATGGCTTGGGCGGTCACCGGTACGTAGTCGAAGGGCCGGTCGCCGGCGAGGCTGTCCGGGAATTGGAATGCCGGGCCGTACAGCTGGTTCAGGGCCTCGATCAGCGCGGGATCGGACCGGTGGTTGACGGTCATGCGGGGCGCCGCCGTGGCATGCTCGGCCAGCGCCCGGTAGCTCGCCAGGTCGGCGCCGCGGAAACGGTAGATGCTCTGCTTGGGATCGCCGATGACCAGGAACGACCGGATGTCCGGATGCTCGAAGAGCGCACGGAAAACCTCGATCTGGAGGGTGTCGCTGTCCTGGCATTCGTCGAGGATGGCCGCCCGGAGCCGATCCCGGACCGCCCGCGCCAGCGGCCCCTCGGGGCCTTGGTCGCGAAGGGCGTCGCGCACGGTGCGGAGGATGTCGTCGAAGGTCCGGACGCCCGCCCGCGCCTGGAGACCCGGCAACCGCTCCCGCAGATGCTGCGCCAGGCGGGACGCAGGCCACCGCGCCTCCGCGGATTCGAGGTGCCTGTATTCGGCGCACAGTGACACAAACCCGGCGGGCAGCCCCTGGATCTGAGGGTCGGACAGTCCACGCCAACGACCGGCTCCGGTCAGTTCTTCCACCCGCTTCCGAGTCCCTGAACGGAGCGCCGGCTTCGCCGCAGCGATCGCCGCAGGCGCCTCCGCGAGGATCCGATCCCGGCACCGGGTCTTGGCTGACGCCAGTTGCTCCGGCGACGAGCCGACCCCGCAGACCTCGGCTGCCGGTCGCGCCATCAGGGTCCGGGCGACCTTCCGCAAGGCCCCCACGTCGACCGCCCCGGTTGTGGACAGCTCGAGGATGAAGTCGTCGGTGACCTGGCGGACGATCCGCTCGCAATCCTCCCGGATGGCCAGGTCGGGATCACAGGCCAATTCGAGCGCATGCCGGCCGATGAGCGACTGGCAGAACCCGTGGATGGTCTGGATCGGGGCCAGGTCGAAGGCGCTGAGGCAGTGGGCCAGGTGGGCGACCACGGCGTCGGCCTGGTCCCGATGGTCCTCCAGCCACTGCCGGATCCATTGGACCTCGTCGGTGGCCCCGTCGCCCAAGGCCACGCCTTCGCGGGCCTCCCGGGCGGCCGTGAGGGCCGTGCGCAATATTCGGAGCAGGCGCTCGCGCAGTTCCGCCGTCGCCGCCTGGGTGAAGGTGCTCACGAGGATCCGGTCGGCCGGCAGCCGCGCCTCCACCAGCAGGCGCAGCCACAGCCGCGTGATGGAGTGCGTCTTGCCGGTGCCGGCGCTGGCCTCGATCGAGGTGACGCCGTCCAACCGGAGGGCCAGGGCGTTGAATGCGGGGGCCGGGTTCATGACTTGGTGCTGGTGAGATCCAGTTGCGCCACCCACGACCGGATCTCGACGACGAGCCGCCATGCCAGTGGGGTTCCCGGGTCGGGCAGGTCTTCGGCCAACCCCTCCGGCACGAGGGTGAAGGGGTCGTCGCAGCCTCGGAAGAGGGCGCGGGTGAGCGGGCGGCGGCAGTCGGGCTCCCCGGTGTTCTCGAGGGGCTCTTTCGACCACTCCAGCAGCGCCGCCTCGAGGAACTCGGCCCGGGTCTCCGGGGTGGGCGCGTCGGTCAGCGGGACCTTCTTGAGAGCATCACCGGTGGTCCGTGGCCAGAAGGGCAATGGGAGGCGGCGCCCGAGGCGTGCCAGCGGCACCAGCCGGGCAAGTCTCGCCCGGGCGGTGGGAGGATCCGGCAGTGGCATCGTCCAGGTCTGACCCGGCCCGAGGCACCGTGCCTCCCGGATCGGCTGCGGGTCCTGGGGTGACGCGGAGGCTGCCAGGGCCAGTACATCGAACCCGAAGAGCAGCCGGCGCCGGTGATCGCTGCCGACGCTTGGCTTGGAGGCCATGAACTGCCACACCACCGGATCGCCCGGGCGACGGTACCAGGTCGACCTCGGGCGACCCTCCATCGGCAACTGCCCGCCGGATGGATCCGGGGTCCGGCCCGGGTCGGTTCCCAGATCGGTCTCGGCGTCGGGCAGCTCGAAGCGCAGGGTGGCGGTGAGGCGGTCGCCCGGGGCGAACTCCGGCAGGGTCGAGAGGTCGGGAAGTTCCTCCAGCGTCTCCTCGAGCAGGCACCGGCCCATCGGACCGCGTGGCAGATCCCCGGACGCATCAAGGATCCGGGCCTCGACCTGGGGATCGCGTCGCTCGATCCGGGCCCGCAGGAGACGATCCCGCAGGGACCAGCGCTCGAGGGTGTCGAGTTCGATGAGATCCTCACCCGGTGTCGACTCGGACTTCTCGGGCCAGTGCAGTCCGAGCCGTTCGGCGAACAGTCGCTGGGGTTCGTCAAGCACCTGGCGCAGGTCGTCGAGGCGGATCCGCGCTCCCGGGGACTCCGGGAGGACCGACGCCCACGGACCCGGCAGCGGGGGCAGGCCCCGTCGATCCAAGAGGGCCTGGGCCGCCCGGTAATCGGCCGGGCGGAATCCGCGCGCACTGGCGGGAAGGTGGTCCTGGAATGCCGCGGGGCTGAAGCCATGGAGCGGATGATGCCAGACCCGGGTGCCGCAAGTCGTCCGCCCGGGGGCTGGCGAGGTCGGCGTCTCCGGCAGCACCTGGTCGACCGCCTCGAGCAGGTCGGCCAGCGCCGTGGACGGAGGGCGCTCGTCCCCATCCTCGTCGGAATGCGCGCCGTAGGTGAGCACCAGCCGGTCCTGGCAGGCGAGGATGGCCATCAACAGGCAATGGCGGTCGGCGTCCCGCGACGAGGGGTCGCCGGGAGCCGGCGCCAGCGTCAGGGGATGCCAGCCCGGGCGGTCGTCGGAGCGCGGGAACACCCCGTCGGCGAGGCCGGCCACGACCACCAATCGGGCCGGGACTCCGGCGTGCTGCCGGAGGTCGGCTACGGTGATGCCGCCCTGGCCCCGGCCGCCGGAGTCGGCGAGCGCGCGCAGCTTCACGGAGAGCAGTCGCAGGTAGGCCGTGGGCTGCAGGGCCGGTGCGGAGGCCGATGCCCGGGCCATCGGTTCAAGGACTTCACGGTGCAGGGCCGCCGTCTGGGCCGCTGCATCGCCCACACGGGTCGACAGGCATTCCCGGACGATCCAGGCCACCGCCTCGTTCCAGGCCGTGATGGTGCGCGCACCGCCCTCGGACCACAGGCGTCTGGCCTTGGCCAGGCTGTCGGCGAGGCGGGCGAGGCGGGCCAGCAGCCCCAGGCCCAGGCCCGTGGCCCGCTCCAGCGGGACGATGCCCACGGGCAGCCCGGGCTCCGTCCGGACGGCGTCCCGGGCCTCCTCCGACACGACGCCTCCCAGGCCCAGACGGCGCAGGGCCCATTCGAGGGTCCAGCGGGGTTCGTCGATGGCCTGGTACTCCTGGCGATGTCCCGGGGACAGGCCCCAGCGGAACCGGGCGTCGCGGAGCCACTGCACCAGTGTCAGGCCGTCTCCATCGGCAAGGTCGAGATCGAAGCGGTCGGCGACCAGGGGGTTCTCGAGCAGGGCCTCGATTTCGTCGAGCGTGAGACGTCCCTGCAAGCCCTCCAGCAATCGCAGCAGCGTCGAGGCGAAGGGTGACGGCACGAGACCCCCGCCCGAGGGCATCCGGTGCGGGAGGCGTGAGGAGGAGGAGGTGTCGCCACCGAGGGCCGCCTCGACCCATGGCGCCTGTTCCCCCGGGTTGGCCAGCAGCACCAGGACCTGTTCCGGTCGCAGGTCCGGCAGCTCCTGGAAGGCCTGGAGGATCCGGTCTCGGCAGACTTCCAGTTCCCGCAGGCCCGGATGCGTGGCATGGACGGTGAGGGAGGCGTCGGACGGGTCGAGGGGCAGGCGGTCTGCTGCGGGAACGGCCTCGGCCCGGCGACACGAGGCCTGCAGTCGGCCCAGCAGTGAGGTGCCCGGCTCCCGGCTGGGAAGCTCGGTGCCACCGTCCCCTTGGGCGAGGAAGGTGTCGGCCAGCGCGCGTTGGAGATCCTGCGATTGCCGGCCCAAGGCCCAGAGCAGACCGCCCGGGGCCGCGTCGTCGGAACCGCCGGCGTCGCCGGCGGCATTCGACCGTCGGGATCGGGACTTGAGCGGCTGGTCGGCCCAGAAGGTCAGGCTCGGGGTCATCGCGAACAGGTGGATCCGCCCCGGGCAACGGGAGAGCAGGCGCCCGAGCAGGCACTGGAGTCTCTCGAACAGGCCCGCCGGCAGGGCGGCGTCGAGGAGGATCCAGAGGTGCGGAATGCCACCCTTGGCGTCCCAGGCGTCCAT
Organism: Verrucomicrobiota bacterium; assembly: GCA_016871615.1. GTDB lineage: Bacteria > Verrucomicrobiota > Verrucomicrobiia > Limisphaerales > UBA9464 > SXXZ01. The sequence continues at coordinate 37,705 of VHCX01000019.1, read as the reverse complement.
CCAGGCGTCGGTGGCCTGGAGGAAGTCCGACTCCGACTGGACGCCGGGGTGGGTCTGGAGCAGCCGGGCCACCGGCTCGGTTCCGGCCAGCGTCGCCAGGAACGAGTCCTCGGGCCACGGGTTGCCACCCGGGCGGCATGTCAGCGTCTCGTGCATCGCCCCTGCCCACTGGGTGACAGCCGAGAGCACGGTGGCGTCCATCGGGTCGAGGGCGGCGTTGGCCGGCAGGGGAAAGGCCGGGTGGTTCCGCAGCCCGGGCAGGGCACCGGCGATCGTCCAGCGAAGCCGCTCCACATCGAAACGGGATTGGCCACCTCCCGAGGCCTGCTCGAGGAGTTCGCGCAACTCGACCTCCTGCGAGTGGCTGGCCACTCCCGAGACTCGGGCCCAGCGCTGAAGCACGACTTCGCGCAATCCCCGCCGGGGGAACACCAGCCAATGTCGCCCCCGCACGTCGCGGGTGGCGGCCAGTTGGCGTGCGATCTCGTCCAGCAGGGCATCGTGGGTCTCGGCGACGAAGAGCATGTCAGGAGAAATGGATCAGGACGAATCGGTCGGGACGGTTCGACCATCCGGCCGCACCGACCGCAAGGCAATCCGTCACCGCCGATCCACAGGCGCATCCTCGCAGACCCCTGGGACAAAAACAGTCCCACCCCACGTAAGAGGGAGTCAGTCCTCACTATTGACACAAGTGTGTCAATAGTGAGGACTGACTCCTAGGGAAGTCCCGACCCCTTTTCGTCGAGGCCGGAGGCGCGCCACAACTCCCACTGGGTGCGATTGTGGTCGGCGAGGGCTTGGAGGTGCTCGGCCTTGGCGCGGACGAGGTCCCGCTCGGCCTCCAGGGCCTCGAGGACGACGCCGATGCCAAAATCCCGCCGGGCGCGGGTCAGGTCCGCCAGACGGTTCGCGGCGGCGACCGTGCGGGTGGTCGCATCGACCTTGCCCGACGCCATCTCGGCCCGGGACCGGAGCTCGACAACCTCGCGGATGATCTCGTCCCGCCACTGGTCGCCCTGCAGGCGGGCGATCCGGAGTTGGGAGTCGGCCGTCCGCACCCGGGTATCCTCGTCGAGGGCGCCGGCATGGCGGCTCACCGTGGCCGCGAGCGGTGGGCCCGATCCTTCGACCGAGACCCGGACCGGTTGCCCGGGACGGATCCGGACGGCGTCGGTCTCCGGCACCCCGACCAGGGCCCGGATCACGGTCGTGTCGACCAGGGTCACCACCGCCGAAGCCCCCCCGCCTGCGCCGGCCGGGACGAAGGCCCCGGGGTCGACGAAGCGGCCGGTGACCGTGCCGGAGAACGGGGCCGTGAGGTTGGCGTAGCGGAGCAAGGTGGAGGTCTTTTCGAGGTCGGCCCGGGCCACCTCGAGACGGCCCGTGGCCGTGTCCAACGATTGGGCGGTCACGAGGTCGGGGGAACGCTGGCGGGCGGTCTCCAGGCGCCGGGCCTCCGCCTCGGCGACCTTCACCTCGGCCAGTTGCCGCGCCTTCTCGGCGAGCAGCTCCGGCACCTCGATCTCGGCCAGGGTTTGGCCGGCGGACACCCGGTCACCCCGGTCGACCGTGATGGACCGGACGAAGCCGGCCACCCGGGCCTGCACCGTGACCTGCTGGTTGGCCCGGAGGGTTCCCGGCAGCGCGACGTACCGCGTGATCTCGCCGGTCGCGGGCCGCGTGGTCGTGACGCGCACCGGATCGACCCCGAGGGCGACCTCGTGTGTCGCCAGCACCATGGCCAGGACCGACAGGCCGGAGACCACCCCCAGGTGGCCGACCGGTCGGCCGATGTCCCGGGGTGGTGGGGTGGGGACGGGGTTGGGGCGCGTGGCCCGGGGGAGCGCCTGGGATCGACTTCGGGGAGGGGTGGGGATCATGCGGGGTCTTCCTTCTGGAACCTGGGGCTTTCGGGATCGTCCGGATCGAGGGAGGGGGAGCCGGCGGACCTCGGGGCCAGCACGGCGAACACCGCGGGCAGGAACGTCAGGGTGGCCACGGTGGCGGCAAGCAGGCCGCCCGCCACGGCTCGGCCCAGCGGCGCGGTCTGGGCCCCACCCTCCCCGAGGCCGAGGGCCATCGGCACCATGCCGGCGATCATCGCCAGGCTGGTCATGAGGATCGGTCTCAGCCGCGAGGTCGCCCCGCGGATCGCGGCCTCCCCGGGAGCCAGGCCCTCCCGTCGCGCCTGTTCGGCCAAGCTCACCAGCAGGATGGCATTCGCCACCGCCACGCCCACGGCCATGATCGCGCCGATGGCCGATTGCAGGTTCAGGGTCGTCCCGGTGGCGGCCAACAGTCCCGCCACGCCGGCGAGCACCCACGGCACCGAGGACATCACCACGAGCGCCAGCCGCAGGCTCTGGAAGTTCGCCAGGAGCATCAGGAACACCGCCGCCACCGCGACCCCGAGGCCGGTCTTCAGGCCGTCGGCCAGTTGCCGCATCGGCACGGCCTGTCCCCGCAGGTCCACCCGGGTGCGCGCGGGCCAGAGGGATCGGTCGGCGACCTCCGGGATCGATTCGAGCTCGCTCAGGGCCGAGCCGAGATCCCGGCCGGAGAGATTGGCCGTGATGCTCACGACGCGGGCCATGTTGTAGCGGTCGTATTGGCCCACGGTGGTGCCCGGCGTGAGGGTGGCCACGTTGCGCAGCAGCGTCCCGGACCGTGGGCCGGCGGCACCGACCGGCAGGTTGGCGAGATCCTCGAGGGAGGTCATCCGGGCCTGGGGCACCTGCACCTGCACGCTGTAGCTGACGCCCGAGGCGGGGTCGGCCCAGAAGTTGGGCACCGTGAACCGGCTCGAGGCCGTCGCCGGGACGAGCGACCGGGCGACGTCGGTCACCCGGACCCCCAGGAGACCGGCCCGCTCCCGGTCCACGGAAACCTCGACGCTGGGATAGTCGAGGGCCTGGGCGATCTGCACGTCGCGCATGCCCGGCACGGCGCGCATACGCTCGAGGATCTTGCGGGCATGTTCCCGGTTGTCCGCGAGGTTCGGGCCGCTCACCGCCACCTCGATCGGTGTCGCCGAGCCGAAGCTCATCACCCGGCTGACGAGGTCGCTCGGCTCGAAGGACACGCGGACCTCGGGCAGGGAGGCCGCGAAGGCCAGGCGCAGGCGCTCCTTGAGGTCGGGCACGCCGACACCGGAACCCGGCCGGAGCCGGACCGACAGGTGCGCCTCGTCGGGCCCGCTGTTCCAGAGATGGATGAGGTTGACCGGGTAGTTCGGCGCGTGCACCCCCACCAGACCGAGGGTCAGGTCCACGTTGCCCGGGCCGGCCTCCCGGTGGACGAGTTCGAGAGCCTTGAGGGCGATCTGCTCGGTGAGGTCGAGGCGGGTGCCCGCCGCGGCGCGCAGGCGGAAGGCGAACTGGCCGGACTCGACCGAAGGGAAGATCTCCCGCCCGAGGCGAGGCGTGGCCCCCAGGAGGACCGCGACGACCAGCGTGATCCCGGCACCGATCCAGGGCCACCGGGCCGCCAGGGTCCACCCGAGCAGGGTGGCATGGTTCCGACGGAGGGACTCCAGTCATGCCGGTTCGGACCGGTGGCCGGGCCCGCCAAGCCACCAAGCGCCCAGCACCGGCACGAGCGTGCCCGACAGCGCGTACGACGCGACCATCGCGAAGCCGACGGCCAGGGCGATCGGGGCGAACAGGGCCCGCGCGGCCCCCTGCATGAAGACGGCCGGGAGGAACACCGCCAGGAGGCACAGCATCGCCAGCAGACGGGGCACGGCCGTTTCGTGGGACGCATCGAGGGCCGCCCGCGCGGCCGATTGCCCGCGCGCGAGATGCGCGTGCAGGTTCTCGACGGTGACGGTGGCCTCGTCGACCAGGATGCCCACGGCCAGCGCCAAGCCGCCGAGGGTCATGAGGTTGATGGTCTGACCGGTCAGCCAGAGGCCCAGCGAGGCGGCCAGGAGCGACAGCGGGATGTTGAGCACCACCACCAGCGCGCTGCGTGCGTCCCGCAGGAAGACCAGCACCATCAGGCCGGTCAAGACCGCGCCAAGGGCTCCTTCCTTCAGCAGGTCGCCGATCGCCCGGTGGACCACCGGGGACTGGTCGAACTCGTAGCTGACCCGGATGTCGTCGGCGACGGCGGCCTGGAACTTCGGGAGGTTTTCCCGCACCAGGTCCACCACCGCCAGGGTCGAGGCGTCGGCACGCTTGGTGACCGGCATGTACACCGTGCGCCGGCCGTCGACCAGGGCGTGGCTTGTCACCAGGTCGGCCGCGTCGGACACGGTCGCCACGTCGCGGACGAAGACCGGCGTGGAACCCTTCAGGCGCACGGCGACCGCCTCGAGGTCACGACTGTCACGCACCTGGCTGTTGGCCGGGACGATCGGGTACAGGTCCCCGAGGCGCAGGTTGCCCGACGGGCTCAGGGTGTTGGCCTGGGCGATGGCTTGGACCACCTCGTCCGCCGACAGGCCGAGGGACGCCATCCGCTCGGGCTTCAGATCCACCGTGATGGTGCGCGCGCTGCCGCCGAACGGAGGTGGCGCCGAGACCCCGGGCAGGGTTGCGAACAGCGGGCGCACCCGGTTCAGCGCGGCATCCTGCATCTGGCCGACGGTCCGCGCCGCATTGGTGCTGGAGAAGACCAGTTGCCCCACCGGCACGCTGCCTGCATCGAAGCGTGTCACGAAGGGTCCCGGGGTGCCTGGCGGCATGAAGGCCCGGGCCCGGTTCACGTAGGCCACGGTCTCGGCCAGGGCCGTCGACATGTCCGTCCCGGGATGGAACTGGAGCTTCATGACGGAGGCGCCCTGGATGTTGCGCGACTCGACGTGCTCGATGCCCGTGATGTAGAGGAAGTGGTATTCGTAGTAGTACGTCAGGGCGCCCTCCATCTGCGCCGGATCCATGCCGCCGTAGGGTTGGGCGACGTACAGGGTGGGGATGCCCAGCGGCGGGAACACGTCGCGCGCCATCCGGAACAGGCCGAAGACACCGCCCAGGCAAAGGGCCAGCACCAGCACCACCACGGTGACCGGGCGGCGGAGGGAGGATCGGGTTGGCGACATGGGACGGGCGGATGCCGGACGGAAATCCCGGGGGAGCGTCTGGTCGCCGTCAAGGCCGGACGGTCGGGATTGCGCTTCCCACGCGGGCGGGTTCTTCGTGAGAGGCACTTGGCCAGGGAGCCCACGGGAGACTTCTGGATGGATTCCCAGAGGCCCGGGGGATCCCCGGGATCGTTGCGCGTCACTGGCCGGAGGCGTCGGCGCTTCCGGCATCCGCCGGGGAATCCGTGTCCATCGTGGGGCCGGACTCTTCCGCGGGCGGGAGCGCCGTGACGTCCACGGACACGCGGAGGATCTGTTGCGTGCCGCCGATCAGCACGCCGCGGACCGGGGCGATGTCACCGTAGTCGCGGCCCCAGCCGATGGAGAGGTGCCGCAGCGAGGCGTAGCAGCCGTTGGTCGGGTCCGCGTCGATCCAGCCGATGCCGGGGCAGAAGAGCGAGACCCAGGCATGCGAGGCGTCGACGCCGCGCAGCTTCGGCAGGCCCGGCGGCGGGTCCGTCTCCAGGTATCCGCTCACGTAGCGGGCCGGCAGGCCGATGGAGCGCAGGCAGGCGATGAGGAAGTGGGCGAAGTCCTGGCAGACGCCGCGACGGTTCCGGTGGAAGTCGGCCAGCGGGGTGGAGACGGTGGTCGCGGTGGGATCGAAGCGGAAGTCGGCCTGGAGCCTCGTCATGAGGTCGGAGAGGGCCTCGAAGATGGGGCGCGACCGGGTGAACGAGCCCAGGGCGTAGTCGGCGAACTCCGGCGAGGTAGGCACCAGGGGGGAGGCGTGGGTGTACTCGTTGGCCTCGAGCGCCGCCCAGGTCCGGTCGACCCGGCAGCGGGCGCGCACCATCTCCCAGGCGGGGGTTTCGGAGGTGTCGGGCAGGAAGGCCGGCGACACGGCCACGCGGGCCCGCGAGGTGATCGACAGCGATCCGTGCGGGCGCTCGACCGCGATGAAGTGCGCGCGGTTGCCGAAGTAGTCGCCGTGGGAGGTGACCACTGTGGGCTCGGGGAAGATTCGGAACTCGTGCTGCAGGCACCGCTGCCGGGAGGTCTGCCGGGGCTCGAGACGGAGCAGGTGGTGCGACACCGACACGGCCCCCTGGTAGTCGTAGTCGGTGACGTGGACGATATCGTAGAGCAGGTGCTGCATGGCGGCCTCGGGCAGGAAAGGGGGCTTTGCGGGGGGGGCGGTCAACTGACCCGAGGATGCGTGTGGCTGAAGTAGCGGTGGGTCAGGTCGTCGGAAAGGCCCGCGAGGCCCTGGGCGCAGGTCTCCATGAGGGCGATGAGCGCGTGGCGGTCGAAGCCCTCCGGCTCCGGCGGCGCCGGGTTGGACCCGGAGGAGCGCAACCGGCCCTGGATGCCCTCGACCAGGGCCGACCAGCGGTCGTCCACGCCGACCCGGAACTCGTCCTGCAGGGCTTCGAGGTGGTTCCTCAGGGCCGACAGCTGGAACGCCAGCGCACGCGGGTTAGACACGTCGCGCACCAGCACCTCGACCACCCCGTCCCAGCCGGCGCTGGCGAAGTAGCGTTGCCGGTGGGTCATGCCGCTGTCGGCGATGTCGAGGATCATCTCGAGGAGCGGGGTCGGAGCCCCGTGCACGAAGGCCGCGGCCGTCATGAGGGCCGTCATGGAGAAGCCACGCTCAAGGCGGCGGCCGCAGTCGAGGAAGCGCCATCCCGGGCCCCGGGTCATGTTCTCCATCGCCAGGCCGTTGAAGGCGGCCAGGTTGAGGATCAACCCCTGGACGAGCCCGAGGGCGTGGGCGATCGACCGCCGCGCCAGCGGCACCTCCGGGTGGGGCACCAGCCGGTCCAGGATCTGCCAGGTGTCTCCCGACAGGCGATCGCGCACCGCGGCGGCGTTCTGGCGGATGCGCCCCATCAGGTCGGGGATCGATCCCGGCCCATCGAAGCGGTAGACCCAGTCGAGCACCCTCGCGGACAGGTCGGAGGGGGGCGCCTCGGGATCGTGACCCTCGGTGTCGCCGGCCGGGGCCACGGCTCGGGCCGGCGTGGAATCCGGGCCCAAGGGCAGCAGCCCGATCCCGGCGACCAGATGCCCGAGCCGGTCGTCGAGGCCGGAGGTCTCCGGGCTGGTGTCCGAGGCCAGTTGCCCGAGCACGCATCGCAGCACCCGGAGACGCTGCTCGAGCCGTTCCGTGTAGCGTCCGAGCCAGAAGAGGCTGTCGGCGGCGCGGCTTGGAAGCCCGGTCAGGCGTCGGTCGGACGTTCCCTGCGCCGGGGCCGCCGCCAGCGCCTCCTCGTGGTCGTCATCGCCGGAGCGCAGCACCCAGGTGTCCTTGCTCCCGGCCCCTCCCTGCATGGAGACCAGCGGGTCGTCCTCCGATGCCGCCACCCGGGCGAGGCCCCCGGGAAGCACCGCGTGGTCGGCGCCGTCGGTGGCCACGTAGGCCCGGAGCAGCACCGAGCGGCGTTCGAACCCGGCGGGGGTCCACACCGGGGCCGAGGACGGCAGCACGCACTCCTGCGCGACGAACTCCTGGGGACGGGCGGCGATGAGGTCGAGCAGACGGGCCTTGTCGGCCGTGGAGAGCTGGTGGCCGAACCAGATCCGTCCGCGCCGCCGGCCGAAGGCGGGCTTGACCACCAGCCGTTCGAGATGGCCCGTGACGTAGCGCAACCCCTCGGCCTCGCCGCACCACCAGGTGGGCAGCGAGGGCAGCATCAGTTCCTCGTTGAGCAGGTGCCGGCAGACGGCGGGCAGGAATGCGAGGAAGGCCGGGCTCTCGAGCAATCCCGACCCGAGGGCGTTGGCGAGCGTCACGTGGCCGGCGCGGGCCGCTTGGACCAGCCCGGGCACCCCGAGCACCGACTCGGCCCGCAGTTCCAGGGGGTCGCAGAAGCTGTCGTCCACCCGCCTCAGGATCACGTCCACCGGCTGGAGGCCCGCGAGGGTCTTCAGGCAGACCCGCAGGTCCCGGACCGTCAGGTCGGCGCCCTCCACGAGGGGGATCCCGAGGTGTCGGGCGAGGTAGGCGTGCTCGAAGTAGGTCGCGTTGAGGGGCCCGGGTGTCAGGAGCACCATGACCGGGTTCTCGCGACCCATCGGGGCCAGCGACTCGAGGATGGAGCGCAGGTTCCGGAAAAACGGGGATGGGCTGCGGACCGACACCTCGCGGATCTCGTCCGGGAGCACCCGGGACACGACCTTGCGGTTCTCGTGGGCGTACCCGGCCCCGCTGGCCGACTGGGTGCGGTCGGCGAAGCACCTCCAGCCCCCGTCCTCGGATCGCACCAGGTCTGCACCGTACAGATGGAGCAGCACCTGGCCGGCGACCGGCAGGCCGCGGCATGGGCGGAGGAAGCCGGGATTCGAGTAGACCAGTTCCGGCGGCAGGAACCCGTCGACGAGCAGGCGCTGGGTCCCGAGGTACAGGTCGCGGAGGATGAGGTTGAGAAGCCGGGACCGCTGTGCCAGTCCGGCCTCGAGGATGCGCCATTCCGCCGCCGACAGGATCAGGGGCACCGGGTCGAGGGACCAGGGCCGGTCGCGTCCCTGGGGGTCGCCGTACACATTGTAGGTCACCCCGTGCTCGCGGATGATCCTCAATCCCTCGTCCCACCGGGCACTCAGGCGCGACGGCCCGAGCCGCTCGATGGCCTCGATCATCGAGGCCCACTGGGTCCGCGGTCGGCCGTCCTCCCCGAAGCACTCGTCGTGCGGGGCGGGCAGCCCGCCTGTCGTCCGGCGCATGCCGGCCGGCCGGATCAGGGCGCTGGCCTGTGGGGTCTCGAGCATCGTGGCGATGGTCCGTGACGTGGCGGGTGGTTCGTGGCCGTCAGGTGACGTCCCCGTGTGTTGCCGGGGGTCCGGGAATGGTTAGGCGCATCGGAGATCGAGGGTGAAGGGAAAATCGGCCGGCCGCGCCGCCGGCGGCACCTCCACCCGCCCCGGCGTGTGGCCATGGGTCATGAAGCGGGCCAGACGCCGGCTCTCGGCCTCGTAGGCGTTGACCGGAAACGTCTCGTGGTTGCGCCCTCCCGGGTGGGCCACGTGGTAGGTGCAGCCGCCGAGCGAACGGCGGTTCCAGGTGTCCACGAGGTCGAAGACCAGCGGGGCGTGCACCCCGATGGTGGGCTGCAGGCATTGCGGCGGCTGCCACGCGCGGTAGCGCACCCCGCCGACCTGGTCGCCGGGAGTGCCGGTCGGGTGCAGCGGCACCCGATGGCCGTTGCAGGCCAGCACGAAGCGGTCGCCGACCATGCCGCGGGCGAAGACCTGCAGGCGCTCGAGCGAACTGTCCACGTAGCGCACGGTGCCGCCGCCGGCGGGCTCCTCGCCGAGCACGTGCCATGGCTCGAGGGCGGTGCGCAGCTCCACGTGGACATCCCGCTGGGCGAAGTCGCCGATCCTCGGGAACCGGAACTCGAAATGAGGGTCGAACCATGCGGGTTCGAACGGGTAGCCCGACTCGCGCAGGTCGCGCACCACCTCGTCGAAGTCGGTGCGGCAGAAGTGCGGCAGCATCCAGCGGTCGTGGAGGTCGCTGCCCCAGCGCACCAGCCCCCGGGTGTACGGCTCCTTCCAGAATCGCCCGACCAGCGCCCGGATCAGGAGCTGTTGGGCCAGGCTCATCCGGGCATCCGGGGGCATCTCGAAGCCCCGCATCTCCACCAGCCCCAGGCGTCCGGACGCGGCATCGGGCGAGTAGAGCTTGTCGATGCTGAACTCGGCCCGGTGGGTGTTGCCGCTGGAGTCGATGAGCAGGTTCCGGAACAGCCGGTCCACCAGCCACGGCGGCACCTGGGCACCGGGCGGGGGAACCTGCCGGAAGGCCACCTCGAGTTCGTGCAGCGCATCGTGCCGGGCCTCGTCGATCCTCGGGGCCTGGCTGGTGGGCCCGATGAACAGCCCGCTGAAGACCCAGCTGAGCGAGGGATGGTTCTGCCAGTAGGCCAGGAGCGACCGGAGGAGGTCCGGCCGACGCAGGAAGGGCGAGTCCGACGGCGTCTGCCCGCCGAGCACGATGTGGTTGCCGCCCCCGGTGCCGGTGTGCCGCCCGTCGAGCATGAACTTCTCGGCGCACAGGCGCGTCTGCCGCGCCTCCTCGTAGATCGCGGTGGTTCGGTCCACCAGTTCTTCCCAGCTGCGGCTGGGGTGGATGTTCACCTCGATCACGCCGGGGTCCGGCGTCACGGACAACCGTTCGAGGCGCGCGTCGCGCGGAGGCGCCTCGCCCTCGAGGATCACCGGCGTCGCGAGGCTGCCGGCCGTGGCCTCGATCGCCTCGACCAATTCGAGATAGCTCTCGGTGGAGGGCAGCGGCGGCATGAACACGTGCAGCCGTCCCTCCCGGGGCTCGACGCACAGGGCCGTCCGGACGATCCAGTCGGCCGACTGGCCCGGCGCAGGAGGCCGATCCTCCGGCGACTGCGGACGGGGCCTGCCGGCGCCCCCCTCAGGGTAGGCCGCCCCGGGCCTCCCGTCGTCCTGCCGGGACGGAAGCCCCCGGGCCTCCATCCACCTCCGGAACTCCCGGGGCAGGGGCGGCTGCGGGACCGACGGATCCGGCGCGATCACGTGGGGGCGGTCGCGGTCGGACACCCACGGGATCGAGTCGAGCGGCAGCCTCAGGCCCATCGGCGAATCGCCCGGGATGAGCCACAGCGTGTCGTCGTCGCGCAGGAACCACGGGCCCGAGCGCCACGATCCCGGGCCGTCGGCCGCGAGGGGCAGGGCATAGCCCACCACCGATCCGATCCCCTGCTGGAAGATCCGTGCCAGCCGCTCGCGCTCCAGCTTGTCCCGCAGGCGCGAGGCCTCGGCGGTGACGTTGCTGGGCAGCCGGCGTTCGCGCCAAGTGAGGTAGAAGACGTCCTCGAAGCCCGGTAGGATCCGGCCCTCGTCGACCCCGAGGCGACGGGCGATGCCGGCCGCCAGGGCCCTCGCCTGCCCGGGGCCGTACCCGTAGTCCCTGGACTCGTCGGCGATCAGCGAGGGATCCCGCCAGATCGGGACGCCGTCCCGGCGCCAGAAGGCCGAGAGGGCCCAGCGGGGCAGCTGCTCGCCCGGATACCACTTTCCGAGGCCATGGTGGAGCAGCGCCCCGGGGGCGAAGCGTCGCTGGAGGCGCCGCAGCAGATCGCCCGAAAGCACCCGCTTGCGTGCCGACACCGCCGCCGTGTTCCACTCGGCGCCCTGCGGGTCGTCCATCGAGACGAAGGTGGGCTCCCCGCCGAGGGTCAACCGCACATCACCGCCATCGAGGTCCCCGTCCACCTGGCGTCCCACCTCGAGGATCCGACGCCATTGGTCCTCGGTGTAGGGCCGTGTCACCCGAGGGCTCTCGTGCACCCGCGACACCTTCATCTCGTGCACCAGCGTCGAGGTGCAGGGGTCGACCGCCCCGGTCACCGGGGCCGCCGATCCGGGCTCGGGCGTGCACGACAGCGGGATGTGGCCTTCTCCGGCCAGCAGCCCCGAGGTGGGATCGAGCCCGATCCAGCCAGCCCCCGGCAGGTACACCTCGCTCCAGGCGTGCAGGTCGATGAAGTCGCTCTCGGCTCCCGAGGGTCCGTCGAGGGATTTGACGTCGGGCGTCAGCTGGATGAGGTAGCCGCTGACGAAGCGCGCCGCCAGGCCGAGGTGCCGCATCAGGTGCACCAGCAGCCACGCCGAATCGCGGCAGGAACCGGAGCCGAGGCGCAGCGTCTGGGCCGGCGACTGGACCCCAGGTTCGAGGCGGATCTGGTACCGGACGGCCTCCTGGACCCGCCGGTTCAGGGCCACAACGAAGTCCACGGTGGGCACCCGCTTCCCCCGCGTGCCGGCATGGGGCCATGCCGTGCCGCCCAGCAGATCCCGGCACAGACGGTCGAGGAAGCCGCGGACCGCCTCGTCGGGGGCACCGGCCCGGAGAAACGGCTCGAGATCCCGCGCGAGGGCCGGCTCGTGGTCGAAGGGGAAGGTGGTGGCCCCCGGCTCAAGGAAGAAATCGAACGGGTTGTGGACCGCCATCTCGGCCACGAGGTCGACCTCGACGCGCAGCTCGGCCATCGGCTCCGGGAAGGTCAGCCGGGCGTTCCAGTTGGAGAACGGGTCCTGCTGCCAGTGGATGAAGTGGTCTCCGCCGCCGATCCGCAGCGAGTGGCTCAGGATGCGGGTGCGGCTGTGGGGCGCCGGCCGCAGCCGGATCACATGCGGCCCGTGGGCGACCGGCGTGTCGTAGCGGTAGTGCGTGAGATGGTGGAGCGCGACGTGGATGGCCATGGCGTGGGTCGAGGGAGGACCGGTGGTGCCCGGTCAGTCGGCCTCGTTGTAGCGGTTGCGCCGGCTCAGCGTGGGCGTCCGGAACGCGAAGAAGGTGTCGTAGACCCCGGATCCCACCTGGTTGATCTTCGTCTGCAGGCCGTCGAGGTACTCGTGGAGGCCCTCGTCCTCGATCTCGTCCGCCTGGGTGAAGGCGAGGTCGGAGCACAGTTGCCCGAGGAGCTTCTCGGAAGGGTTGCGGAAGGTGCCCAGGGGCGTGCCGGTGATGTGGTGCAGGGAGCTGCGGGCGCCGTCGAGGCAGTGGCGAACGCTGCGGGGGAAGTCGGCGTCCAGCAGCAGGAACTCGATGATCCCGTCGGGACGGATCCGTCCATGGCGCTTGCGGTACATCTCGAAGGCGCTGGCGCTGCGCAGCACGGCCGCCCAGTGGATGTCGTCCAGGCCGGCCGTCTCCACGCTCGACCCGACCGGGATGTAGTACTTCACGTCGAGGATGCGCGAGGTCTTGTCGGCCCGTTCGATGAGGCGGCCCAGCTCGATGAAATGCCACGCCTCGTTGCGGGTCATCGTGGCGCCCGTGATGCCGCTGAAGAGGTGGCAGGCCTGCTTGACCTCGGCGTAGAAGGCCAGAGGGGTCTCCTCGCCGCGTTCGGCCTGCGCCGCTTGGTCCTGGAGGCGGAGGTAGAAGCTGTTGAGCTGCTCCCACATCTCCGAGGAGATGATCTCGCGGATCGAGCGCGCATTCTCGCGGGCCGCGCCGAGGCAGGAGAGGATGGAGTTGCCGTTGCCGGGGTCGAAGCTCAGGAAACGGATGGTGGTCTCCGAGTCGGCCACCACGCCCCGGTCCGCGAAGGCCTGATGGTCGGCCAGGGTATCGATGAGCGGCTGCCACTGCTGCTCCCCGCCGACCGGGTTGTCGAGCATCAGGTTGAGGTTGACGTCGATGATGCGGGACACGTTCTCGGCCCGTTCGACGTAGCGGCTCATCCAGTAGAGCGAATCAGCGACGCGGCTCAGCATGGCGGTTTGGGGTGCGGGATGCGTTGGGGGTTCAAGGGATCGCTGGCTCGGGCGTTGGGGTTTGGGCCTGAGGGCGTGCCATGTCAGTGCGGCCCCAGCGGCGACGCCAGGACCATCGACGGAGGTCTCCCGCCGCCCGGTGAGCCGGGCTGCCCTGCGCCCGCCTCGTCCGTCTCGGCCAGCACCCAGGTGTCCTTGGTGCCGCCGCCCTGCGACGAATTCACCACCAGCGATCCCTTGCGCAGGGCGACCCGGGTCAGGCCGCCGGGCAGCACGAAGATGTCGCGCCCGTAGAGGATGTAGGGACGGAGGTCGACGTGCCTCCCCTCGAGGTTGGTCTCGCAGATCGTGGGCACCCTCGAGAGCGACAGGGTGGGCTGGGCGATATAGTTGCGCGGGTTGGCGATCACCAGCCGTCGGAACTCCTCGATCTGCTCCCGCGACGCGTGCGGACCGATGAGCATGCCGTAGCCGCCCGACTCGTTGGCCGCCTTGACCACCAGCTCCCCGAGATGCTCGAGCACGTAGCGGAGGTCCTTTTCCTCCGAGCAGATGTAGGTGGTCACGTTGGGGATGATCGCCTCCTCGCCCAGGTAGTAGCGGATCACCCGGGGGATGTAGGCGTACACGGCCTTGTCGTCGGCCACGCCGGTTCCCGGCGCGTTGGCCAGGGCCACGTTGCCGGCCTTGTACACGTCCATCAGGCCGGGCACGCCGAGCATGGAGTCGGGGCGGAAGGCCCTCGGGTCGAGGAAATCGTCGTCGATGCGGCGGTAGATCACGTCCACCCGCTCGAAGCCGCTGGTCGTGCGCATCCACACGAAGCCCTCGTGGACCACCAGGTCGCTGCCCTCCACCAGTTGGACGCCCATCTGCTGCGCGAGGAACGAATGCTCGAAGTAGGCCGAGTTGTACCGGCCGGGCGTGAGCACCACCACGCGAGGCTGGGTCCCGCCGTCCGGCGCGATGAACTCCAGCATGTCGCGCAGGCGGGCCGGGTAGTTCGACACGGGTTTGATGCGCGCGCCCGAAAAGACCTCGGGGAAGAGGCTCTTCATCAGGCGCCGGTTCTCCAGCACGTAGGAGACACCCGATGGGCAACGCAGGTTGTCCTCAAGCACGAGGATTTGCCCGGTGCGGTCCCGGACGAGGTCGGTGCCGGTGACATGGCACCAGATGCCCTGCGGCGGCTTGAGGCCCACGCACTGTTCCCGGAAGCCCTTCGAGGAGGCGATGACCTCGCGCGGGATGATCCCGTCCTTGAGGATCTTCTGGTCGTGGTAGAGGTCGTCGAGGAAGAGGTTCAACGCTTGGATGCGCTGCTGGAGGCCCTTTTCGAGCCGGGTCCACTCGGTGCCGGAAACGATGCGAGGGATGAGGTCGAAGGGCAGGGTCTTCTCGACACCCCGGTTGTCGCTGTAGACGTTGAAGGTGATTCCCGCCTGCATCAGCGCCCGCTCGGCCGACTTCTGGCGAAGCTTGAGTTCGCCCTGGGGCAGACCCTCGATCTCGCGGGCCAGCAGGCGTGAGGCGGGGTGGGGGTCTCCGGACGCCGAGATCATCTCGTCGTAGAAGTCGCCCCGGTCATAGCGGGAGAAGTTCATGGCACAACGGGCCCCGCGGATGCCGACGAGACCGTGGCTCGCTTGGACGCATACGGTGTGCCATCCGAGCGGGTGTCTCCCGGAAGCCCGGGTTTGGTCCTGCCCGCGACCGCCCCGTGCCCCGAAACAGCCCGGCGCGATCCCTCACGGCCTCGGAGGGGAAGGGCTGTAGGAGCCCCCATGCGGCCCGGCCTCGTCGCGCGGGCGGAGGGTTTGCTCACTAATGTCCAACGTGGCGACTTTCGACCACCGTCACCCCCGTTTCCCGGACCCCGAATTCGCTCGGAGGAATCCGGTGAGGTTCTCTGCGTTCGAGGATCCTTGGGGTCATCGGTGTCCCGAAGACACGTCCAAGGGCCATGCTCCAACGTCCCGCCAACACAGGCCAAAGACCGGCCAAAGACAGGCATTGGGAAACGTGGAAAGTGGAGCGGGCGACGGGATTCGAACCCGTGACAACTAGTTTGGAAGACTAGTACTCTACCGCTGAGCTACGCCCGCACTCCACAAGCGGAAGCTGTTCCATCCGCCGGGGGATTTCAAGCCTTGCATTCAGCCATTCCGGGCGTGCACCGCGGGCCATGTCGGAATGACATGACCCAGGGCAGGCAGTCGGGTGCGTCGCCATAGCGGCTGCCCCCTTCGATTTCGGCTCGTTCGGGAGGGAGCCTGCTCGACAGGCCCGTGTTCATCCGGGCGTGGGATGTACGGAGTGTTTCCAAGCCCCGGCGACTCTGCGCGGCGGCAATCTCAATGGGCGGCCATCCGGGCGCCGAGTTCGCCCAGCCAGTAGGCGGCATGGGCCCGGGCCTCGGACGGCGGGGCCAATTCCGGCGCGATCGCTGCGAGGCGCTCAAACAGCGGAAGCGGAGTATCCGTCGCGGAATCGGGCGTGACGGTCGTGCCCGGAACCCCTCCAACCAGGCCCGCCATTCCCCAGCACGGTTTGCCGCGCTCCCGGCAAAGGCGGGCGATCTGGCCGGTGCCCTTGCCCATGAGGGTCTGCTCATCGATGCAACCTTCGCCCGTGAGGACGAGGTCGGCACGGTCGATCTCGGCGACCAGTCCGGTGGTCCGGGCCACGATGGCGAACCCCGACTCGAGGGTGGCGCCCAAGAACAGCCGCAGGCCGAAACCCAAGCCACCCGCCGCCCCGGAACCGGGGAGGGTGTCGAGACGGCTTCCGACCGTCTTGGCGGCCACCTCGGCCAGGCGTCCCAGGGCGGCGTCGGCGACCGGAAGATCCTCCGGTCGGAGGCCTTTCTGGGGCCCGTAGACCCGACTGCAGCCCCGGGGACCGAGCAGGGGGTTGTCCACGTCGACGGCCACGGTGACCGGCACGGGAAAGGGGGATTCCGGAGCCTGCCAGCGGTGGAGGCGATCCAGCCCGGTCCAGCGTTCGATGGATTGACCGGCCGGGTCCAGGAATCGCCAGCCCAGGGCCCGGGCGAGTCCGAACCCGGCATCATTGGTCGCGCTGCCGCCGATGCCCATGAGGATCTCGCGCGCCCCGGCCTGTCGGGCGGCCTCCAGCGCAGCCCCGAGCCCGGTGGTGTCGAGTTCGAAGGGGTGGAATCGCCCGGCCGGCAACAACGCCAATCCGATGATGGCTGCCGACTCGATCAGGGCGCGCCCGGAATCCGGGTCGTACCACCAGTGGGCCTGGATCGGGCGATGGGCCGCGTCGACGGTCTCCACGGTGTGTCGCCCGGCCCCGAGGCGTCCGGCCAGCACCGACCCGAAGCCGTCTCCCCCATCGCTGATCGGCAGCAGGGTGAGCGAGTCTTCCGGGCGGATCCGCCGCCAGCCCTCCGCGATGGCCTTGGCCGCCTCGGCGGCGGTCAGGGTGCCCTTGAACTTGTCGGGTGCGATCAGGACGCGGAGCGGCATCGGCCGTGAGGGTGCGGTGCGACGGGCCGGCCCGGCAAGCGGGCGGACAGGCGGGCTGGACCGGGTGGGTCGGACCGGGCATGGACCCGTGCGCTCGCCGGATCCCCGGGATCAGGGCACCCTCGTGAGCTGCAGCGACTTGAGGTCGAACCAGACCTCCCCGGCATGGGCCCGGATCTCGGTGACCATCTCGAGGTCGCGGGGGTCGTGGATCTGGAAGGGATGGACGAACTCGGTCCAACCGGTGTCGCCGCTGAAGAGCCGCACCGGGTCCCCGCCGCTGAGCCGGAAGGCGGCTCCGCCGGGGTACCGTTGGTCGGGGGCGGGCCGGACGCCCCGGGTGCGGACGCGCCCGCGCACTTCGTACTTCCCGATCGGCAGGCGGATCATCGCCCGGAACGAGGCCACCGAGTCCGGAGCCTGAGCCTGGATGTACAGCGTGTCGATGTCGTCGAGCTTGGCCGTCTCGATCTTCACCTGGCCGCGTTGGTAGCGGGGCTGCCACCGGGCCAGCGCCGTGACCCCGCCGACCTCGAAGCGGATGGGCTTGGGCTGCGACTCGAGCCGGGCTTTCGCGATCTCGATGCGGCGGAAAGCCCGGTCCTGGAAGGCATGGATGGCCTCGGTGCGCCACTCGCGCTGGTCCTTCGGCAGCGACTGGATGGTCGGCATGAGTCGGGCGCCCACCCGCTTGAAGTGCGCGTCGAGCACCTGGGTGGTCAAGACCTCCTTCAACAGGCGGTCGATCTCCGAGAAGAAGCGGTCGCGGAAGGGCGGCACATCGAAGAGCTGCCGGGCCAGCAGTCCGCCGCCGGGGAGTTCGAGGTCCTTGCCGATGTTGCCGAGCAACTGGTCCATGCCGTGCGGCTGGAAGGTGGCCTTGCCGGTGCGCGGCTCGAAGTAGATGCGGTAGTTGTTGCGGTTGTGCCCGTAGCCATCCCAGTCGACCAGCAGGGCCTGCATCGCGCACTCGGTGATGAACCGGTCGACATCCAGGATGGCCTCGAGGGCCGTCTCGCGGCGTCGCAGGTCGGACAGGTTGGCCGCGTCGCGGAGCTTCTGGAGGTCCTTGTAGTCGAGCGGACCGTCGCCGCTGTCGCGGTCGAGGTCCTGGTCGATGTCGCGGACGAACCCGCCGTCGTAGAAATTGCCGGTGGGGTCGGGATAGTGACGTCTGAGAAAGCTGCGGTTGTAGCCCTCCTTGAGCACGTAGGGCCCGAGGTCGCGTCCGTCGAAGGTCACCAGGGCCTGCGTGGCCCGGGCTGTGGGAATGCCCACCTTCTCGTAGAGATGCCTGCCCAGCTGCTCGCTCAGCAGGGACGGATCCTGGACGGAGTTGTTGAGGTGGATCTTGTCCAGGCCGCTGAAACGCTGGCCGGGCACGAGCTTGTCGAAGTTCAGCGTCAGGGCCGGGTTGTCATCCACGCCGCGCGTGCTGCCCGCCGAACCCTTCACGTGCACCAGCACCTTCTCGAAGCGCTGGGTGCCCACCTGGACCGTGCAGGACACGGGGGAGCGCGGGTTGTCGCGGAGTTGGTTGAGCTCCGCCGGGACGAAGGTGATGGCGAAGCGCTGGATGGGCCCTGTGAACAGCGACTCGGCCGCCGCGTCGTCGGCTGCCTGCCGGGCTTTCTTGAAACCGGGCCTCGGCGTCTTGGCATCCGCTTCGGCCCCGAAAAGCGACCCGGGGTGCGTGCCCGCGACAACGAGCACCGTCAGGGTGAGGATCCGGGTCCAGCGTGCCATCACGGCGTCAGCCTTGTCCGGTGCGGCAAGACTTCAAGCGTAACCGTGTGACGAAGCGGAAAAAAACTCGCCGCTCCCGGGATCGGCGGGGGATCGGCCCGGGCCGGGTCACTTCAGCTTCAGGAGCTCTTCGGCGATCTGCACGGCGTTCAGTGCCGCGCCCTTGAGCAGCTGGTCGCCGCAGACCCAGAAGGCCAGGCCGTTGTCGAGGGCGCAGTCCATGCGGAGGCGGCCGACGGCGCAGTGGTCCTTCTCGGAGGTGTGCAGGGGCATCGGGTATTGCGAGGCCGAGGGGGTGTCGACCACGTCGAGGCCCGGGGCCTGCTGCAGCACGGCGCGGGCGGCCTCCACCGTGACGGGCTTCTCGAACTCGGCGCTCACGGCCACCGAGTGCGAGCGGTACACCGGCACGCGCACGCAGGTGACCGAGGCCTTGAAGCCCGGATGGTGCATGATCTTGCGGCCCTCGTTCTCGAGCTTCATCTCCTCCTTGGTGTAGCCGGTGGCCAGGAGCGAATCGACCTGCGGCAGCACGTTGAAGGCGATCTGGTGCGGGTACACCTCCCGGGTGACCGGTTCACCACGGACGATCTGGCCGACCTGCCTCTCGAGTTCCTCGATGGCCTTCGCGCCGGTGCCCGAAACGGCCTGGTAGCTCGAGGCGAAGATGCGCTTCACGCCGAAGGCCTGGTGCAGCGGGTACAAGGCCATCAGGGTGATGGCCGTGGTGCAGTTGGGGTTGGCGATGATGCCCTGGTGCGAGGCCACGTCGGCCGCGTTGATCTCGGGCACCACCAGCGGAACCTTCGGGTCCTGGCGGAAGTGGCTGGAGTTGTCCACCACCACGCAGCCGGCCTTGACCGCCGACGGGGCATAGTCGCGCGAGATGGATCCACCGGCGCTGAAGAGGGCGATGTCGATGCCGGCGAAGGCGTCATGGGTCAGTTCCTGGACGGTGATCTCGGTGCCCCGGAAGGTGAGCTTCTTGCCGACCGAGCGGGCCGAGGCCAGCAGGGTGAGTTTCCCGACCGGGAAATGGCGCTGCTCCAGGGTGCGGATCATCTCGATGCCGACGGCGCCGGTGGCGCCGACAACGGCCACATGGGGACTGCTCTTCATAACGTAGGGGGGCGATGGTGTTGGCCGCTCGATCCGTGTCGAGACGTAAAAGGCACCGGTCCCCGGAGCCTCCGCAGGGCTGTCCCGACCCGTGAGTCAGTCGCGGGCCGGAGTTTTCCTGGCCGGGGCGGGGGCCTTCGCGGGTGGCTTGACGGGCTTGGGCTTGCGAGGGGCCACGGCCGCCGGGGCGCGGCCGGCGGGCCCGTGAGGGGTCGGCGGCGGCTCCGGGGTCAGGCGCACGGAGATTTCCGGCGACGGGGAGCGACGGCCATCGGCCGCGACGGCCTCGACGCGGAACCCGTAATCGCCCGGCGGGAACCCGACCATCGTGAAGAGGAAGGCCCCGTTGGTGGCCGATCGCGTCTCGCCCAGCAGTTGCTCCGGCCTGGGGATCTGGCGGAGGAATAGGAACACCCGAGCCTGGGGCACGGCCACGCCCTGGATCGACTGGAACTGCCGGGCCCTCAGCTCGGCCCCGGCGGCGGGTTGGGTGATCGATGACGGGGCCAGCGGCGGCCTCGGGGCAGTCGCCACCCGGCGAGGGGCCGGAGGCTGGGGCGCCAGCGCCCACACCACCAGCACCGCGGCGAGCGCCACGGGGAGCATGAGGTGCCAGGCGTCATAGGCGCCGAGCCAGTAACGGGGTCTTACCTGGGCGTTGGGCATGGACGGTCAGTCGGTGGCGTGGCGTCCTCCGGAAGCCTTGAACGCGGCGACCTCGGCGGCCAGTCGGTTGCGTTCACGGGTGAGGCTGTCGAGGTCCTGGAGCAGGGTGTCGAGGTCCCCGCCGGCCGCATGGGCCGACGGTCCGGGATCCAGCTTGAGGGCCGCCAGTTCGGCCTCGACAGTGCCCAACTGCTCCGCGAGGTCTTCCGCGCGCGAGGCCGTGACCCGTGCCTCGGCCAGTTGCGCCTCCAGGCGGGCGTGCGACTCGGACACGGCGGCCAGCTCGGCCTCGAGCTCCCCCATCCGCCGGTCGTCGGCTGGATCGGCCGCCGGGGCCTGGGAGGCGGCGAGCCGGACCCGTTCAAGGTCGGCCTGGCAGGCCGTCAGCTCAGACCGGAGGGCGTCCAGGGCCCGGGCGTCCTGGGCGGACCGGGCGGTGGCCGCCTCGGCCCGTCCACGGGCGTTCCGGTACTCGCGCTCCCACGCGTTGGCCTGCGCCTCCTTGAGCATCAGCGCCGCGTCGAAGTCGATGCGGCGCGTCTGCAGGCCCTCGAGCTCAAGGCGCGCCGCCTCGGCCTCGGCGCGGGCCGTGGCGCATCGGGATTCCGCGTCGGCCTGCGCCGCGCGGGCCTCCTCGAGTCGGGCCCGCTCCTCGTCCTGGCGGGCCAGCAGTCCGGACACCGATCGGATCTCGACCTCGGCCCCCGTGAGCCTCGAGCGGAGTTCCTCGAGCGCCGTGTCGCGCACGCGCACCGCGTCCTGGAGCACCTCGTTGACCGTGAGCTGGGAGGCGAGATCGCGGCGGGCCTTCTCGAGCGGGGTCCGCAGCGCGTCTGCCTCGGTCTCGAGCACCATAAGGGCTCCGCGCAGCCTCCCCAGGGCCGCTTCCTGGTCCAGCGCCCGGGCCCGGTCCTCGGCCGCGCGGAGCCTCAGGCCCAGCGCCTCGGACCCGGCGGCGCGTCGGTCGCCCCGTTCCGAGTCCAGATGGGCCAGCAGGGTCCGGACCTCGCCCCGGAGACAGGCGGCGGCCGCCCGTTCGCCCTCGAGGGCCTGCTGCAGGGCTAGCACCTCGATGTCCTTCCTGCCGGTGGTCTCGGCCAGCTCGGCGGCGGTTCCGGCGGCAAGGGCCTCGGCGGCGGCCTTGCTCCGGACGGTGGCGTCCAGCTCGGTGGTCCGGTTCTTGAGGGCCTCGACCGAGCGGTTCAGCTCATGCCGCAGATCGGTGATCTGCCGTTCCCGCGTCAGCAGGGCCTCCTGGGTCTCGAACATCGCCCGGCGGAGGAAAAACAGGTCCAGCAGCCACTTGACGGTCATTCCGCCGAGGAAAACGGCGACCAGGGGAAGCCAGGAAGGGGCGAAGATGGCAAGCATAGGACTGGTGGGACGACTGTGGGCGGGAGGCTATCGCCGCCGCTTGCCGAGGGGAATCCCCAATCCCGCCCCGATCCTGCCGATGTCCTGATCGATCGCCGGCGCGGCGGAGAGTCCCCCCGGGGTCAGCCCCCGACGGTCGGCACGCCCCGCTGCCGCAGCATCGCCTCCATCACCTGGTCCATGGCGTGCTCGGCCAGCGGGCGGCTGACTTCGTCCAGCCGGGCGTTGGCGGCCTTGAGCTGTGCGGGGTCGCCGGTCCTGGTCTTCGGGTTCTCCTGGGACAGCACCGCCTCGACGGCCTCGAGGGCTTCGTGGAGCTGCCGCCGGTACTCGTCGTCGAGGTCCTTGTCGTACTCGGCCATGGTCTTGCGCGTGGCGGTCAGGGTCTCGCCGGCCCGAAGCTTGGCCTCGATCCACTGGCGCGCCCGGAGGTCGTCGAAGGCGTTCTCCACGGCCTCCTCGACCATCCTCTGCACGTCGGCGTCGTCGACATCCACGGCCGAACGCATCTGGACGACCTTCTGGTGGCCGGTCTTCACGTCGCGCGCCAGCACATGCAGGATGCCGTTGGCGTCGATCTCGAACTGCACGCCCACGCGGGGCACGCCCTTCGGTGCGGCCTCGAACTCGAGGTCGAATTCACCGAGGCTCCAATTGTCCCGGGCCCGTTCGCGTTCCCCCTGGAGCACGTGGATCTTCATGGAGCGCTGGTTGTCCACGGCCGTGGTGAACAGTTCTCCCGCCTTCACCGGGATGGTGGTGTTGCGGTGGATGATGACATTCATCAGGCCGCCGAAGGTCTCGATGCCCAGCGAGAGCGGCGTGACGTCGAGCAGGAGCAGGTGGGAGAGGCCCCCGCGAAGGATCTCGGCTTGGATGGCCGCCCCGAGGGCCACCGCCTCGTCGGGGTTCTGCGAGGTGTTGAGCCGCGGGCCCTTGGCCTCGTGGTACTGGTCGCCCAGGCGCACCTCGCCACGGTCCTCGGCGAACTCGACGCACCCGAACCATTGCGCCACGCACTGCCGTACCAGCGGCATACGGGTCTGCCCGCCGACGAGGATGACCTGGTCGAGATCCTTGGCCTCCAGCTTCGCGTCGGACAGCGCGCGCAGGCAGTGGGAGCGGGTCTTCTCGATGATCCCGCGCGTCAGGCCCTCCAGTTCGGCCCGCGTGATGCGCCGCAGGAAGCTGAACTCCGGGGTGAGGAAGGGAAGTTGGACCTCCGTCCCGGTGTCGGAGCTGAGCCGGATCTTGGCCGCCTCGGCCGCCTCGCGGACCCGCGACACCAGCGCCTGCTGGGCCGGTGTCGCCCGCCGCAGGTCGGGCCCCCCGGCCTTGTGGATCTCGTCGACGAGGAATCCAGTGAGGGCGCGGTCCAGGTCGTCACCGCCCAGCCGGGTGTTGCCGTGGGTGGCCAGCACCTGGAACACCCCCTGGTTCAACTCGAGGATCGACAGGTCGAAGGTGCCGCCGCCGAGGTCGTAGACCGCGATCTTCGACCGCTCCTTGAGCTGGTTCAGGCCGTAGGCCAGGGCGGCCGCGGTGGGCTCGTTGACGATGCGCTCGACCCGGAAGCCCGCGAGTTCGCCGGCACGCATCGTTGCTGTCCGCTGGGCATCGTTGAAGTAGGCCGGGACGGTGATCACGGCCCGGTCGACCGGGTGTCCGAGGGTCGCCTCGGCATCGTGCTTGAGTTTCCTGAGCACCTCGGCCGCGACCTCCTCGGGGCTCCAGGCCTTCCCGTCGATGTCGAAGGCCACCGGCCCGTTCTCGGTCCTCTGGACCGGGTAGGTCACCTGCAGGTCCTCCGGGGTGAGCATCGAGCCGCGGCGGCCCATGAAGCGCTTGGTTGAATAGAGCGTGCGCTCCGGGTGCAACACCCGGACGCGGTTGGCGGCATGGCCCACCAGGGGGACGCCGCCGCCGGCCGGAAGGTGGACCACCGAGGGCGTCAATCGCTGCCCGTCCACATCCGCGAGGACGTACGGGATGCCGCTCTCCACGATGGCGACCAGCGAGTTGGTGGTGCCGAGGTCGATGCCGACGATGGTGTTCATTGAACTGGAGTGAATATGTCCGATTTGCCGGGGTTGCCAAGCCGGCGGGTGTGCGAAGGGACGGTGAACGCGGGCTCGCTGGCCGACGCCGATGCCGGATCGCCAAGGTCGGCCGGCAGCCGGTCAGGCCGCCGGCTTCGAGGCCTTCTCCGCGAGGTACTTCTCGTAGGTGTTCGGTGCTCCCTTCACGAGGTAGGCCACGCCCTCGGGCGTGTGGCGGATGCGGTCGGTGCTCTGGGTCTTGGAGAGGTAATCGTGCACGGCCCGGGAGCACCCGTCCCAGATGAAGTAATCGTCGATGAGGATGAGGCCGCCCTTCACGACCTGGGGATAGAAGGCTTCGAGGCACACCCAGGTGGACTCGTACCAGTCGCCGTCGAGGCGGAGCAGGGCGATCCCCGGTTCGATGCGGACGCCGGGGACCGTCTGGTTGAACCAGCCCTTGTGGATCCGGTAGCGCGACTCGCCGGCCTTGGCCATGGCCTCCTCGGCGTAGGCCTGCTCGGCCTTGCAGTTGTCGAAATAGTAGGTGTCGGTCTTGGCGGCCTGCCACTGCTTGGCGGCGTCCCCGTCGATGTCCTTGGCCTCGGGCAGGCCCTCGAAGCTGTCGAAGAGGTGGTAGGTGCGCCCTTGCCCCTGCAGTACCGAGGCGATGCCGGCCACCATGCCCCCGCGCCAGACGCCGCACTCGACCACGTCACCCGGGATGTCCCTCACGCACCGGGCCAGGTCGATGTTGTCGGCGTACATCGGCGGCGAGACCATGGTCCACGGGTGGAACGCCCGGTAGATCGTCCGACCGGATGCCTTGGGCCCGGGGCGGGGTGGAAAAAGTCTCGAGAGCATGGGCGGAAGTCCTAGACGGAGGATCGGCCGAAACCAGGTCTCCTGCCAGCCCCTTTTCGGGCGGCGTCCGAGGGCCACGCAACGATCCCCTTGGTCGCTTGCCTTCGCGGGGGGCGTCTCCCAACCTCCGGGGCAGTGACGCGACCCTTGGCCATCGTCTTCTACGAGCGACTCCTCCCCGGGACCCAGGTGGTGAACCGCCTGACCGACCTGGGGTACCGCGTCACGGCCACCCAGACGGCCACCGATGTCCCGCGACTCGTGCGCGAGCACCATCCCATGGTCCTCATCGTCGACCTGGCCCTTCGCCACGGGGATTTCTGCGGCATCATCGGCCAGTTGCGGGCCAGCCCCGACCTCGCCCATGTGCCCGTGCTCGGCTACTGCGATCCCAAGAACCGCCGGTTGGTCGATGCCGCCCTCGAGGCCGGCGCGAAGCTGGTGGCCGCCGAGCAGGGAATCCCCGACCAGTTGCCCCAACTTCTTGATCATGTCCTCTCCGTCGAGTGATCCAGGGCGGGGTGCCGCCGTCGCCGCCGCCGCCTTCGGAGACGCTCCCGTGCGCTCCCTCTACGTGCACGTGCCGTTCTGCGCGCACAAGTGCGAGTATTGCGCGTTCTACTCCGGGCCGGCGCCCGGCGAGTTGATCCAGCGCTACGTCGACGCCCTGATCCGGGAGCTGGAGCTCATCGCCCCGGATTGCCGTCCCGACACGGTGTTCTTCGGTGGCGGGACGCCGTCGCTCCTGAACCTCCGTCAATGGGAGGCGGTCTTGACGACACTGCACCGGCTCGGCCTGGGTGGTGCCCGGGAGTTCAGCGTGGAGTGCAACCCGGCGACCGTGTCCGCCGACAAGGCCGCCCTCTTGCGCCGGTTCGGGGTCAACCGCATCTCCATGGGCGTGCAGTCGCTCGACGAGGGTCTGCTCGACCGGCTCGGTCGCGTGCACAGCCGCGACATGGTCTTCCGCAGTCACGACATCCTGAGGGCGGCCGGTTTCGACAACGTGAACATCGACCTGATGTTCGCCATCCCGGGCCAGACGCTGGAGGTCTGGAACCGCACGCTCGACGAGGCGCTGGCCCTGGGCACCGAACACCTGAGCTGCTACGAGGTCATCTACGAGGAGGACACCCCGCTATACGAGCAGCTCAAGGCCGGGCGCTTCGACGTGGACGAGGACCTCGCGGCCGACCAGTACGAGGTGCTCTACGACCGGAGCGGCGAGGCGGGCTTCCGTCCCTACGAGGTCGCCAACTTCGCGCGGACCCGTCGGGTGGTCGAAACGGTCGAGCGCCCCGAGGCCGAGCCGGGAATCCCCGCCTTCGCCTGCCGCCACAACCTGGGCTACTGGCGAGGCCGCGACAGCTACGGGCTGGGCCCGAGCGCCAGCGAATGGGTGCGCGGGTTGCGCTCGCGCAACTGGTCCAACACCGTTCTTTATTGCGAGCAGCTCGAGAAAGGGCACCGGGCCAAGGAATTCGCCGAGGCGTTGCCGCCCTTGGCCCGTGCCGGTGAGACCGCGGCCTTCGGTCTCCGGATGAATGCCGGGTGGCCCTGGGACGAGTTCCGGGAGCGCACCGGGTTCGAGTTGCGGACCGGTTGGGCTTCCGACATGGCCGCCCTCGTCGCCCGGGGATGGGGCGAGATCACCCCGACCCATTTCCGGTTGACCCGTGCCGGCCTGCGCTTCGCCGATGCGGCGGGGCAGTCTTTTCTCCGACCCGAGTCGGTGACCGCGTAGCGCCCCTCCAGACGGCTCCCAAGGTCGTGGCTCGCAGTGACGTCCTCCGCTGCGGCGTTGATCTCCGGGGCGCAGATCCGGTCTTGGCGGTGGAACAAGGACGGGGGCGTTGCCGACGTCCGTGGTCCTGCGTGCCCTCGGGCGGGGCGGTCCAAGTCCAGCCGGACGGTGATCAGCAGCAGCGGTTGGGATTGGCTGCCAGCGACTCGGCGGCCTGCTGGTAGGCGATCGGCGCGTTGTGACGGCGGACTTCCTCGGCCACCTCGGGCAGGGGGATCAGCATCGCCTGGGCAGGCACCTCGCGTGTCACGGACGTCTCGAGGCGTCGGGCCTCCCGGTCCACGGACTCCTGGCCCGACCAGTGGCGGAGCAGCGCCAGACCAAGCGCGAAGATGCCGGCCCAACCGGTGCGCCGGCCGCCCTCGGCCAGCGCGGACTCCGGCAGCCAGACCGGAGGATCCTCGCTCGAGTCGGGCGACTTGCGCCCTCGGAGGAGCCGGATCCATTCGACCACGGCTCCGCCGACGATCAGCGCAGCCAGGACGAGGAAGACCCCGGTCACCGCGGCGTCGAGGGCGTTGTTCATCCGCCGGCTGCGGTTCACCGCCACGGCCTTGCGCGCGTCGGCATCGTTCGGTGCAGCCTCCGCGGCCTGTCGCAGCGCCGGCAGCTTCTGGTCGAGGTCCCACACGGTGGCCAGGAACCCGATGCGCGGCGAGGGATGGAAGATCTTCTGGATCCCGGCGGTGCCGGTGACCGCCAGGAGCCAGATGAGCGGCAGCAACGCCACCCAGGCGATGGCCGCCGAGCGGCCTCGGGACACCGCCTGCTTGATTAGCACCGTGGCGGCCAGCACCAGCGCGATCGCCGCGAGCAGTTGGTTGGCGATGCCGAAAAGCGGCCACAGCGAGTTGATGCCGCCCAGCGGGTCGCGGACGCCCTGGATGAGGAACCAGCCCCATCCGGCCACGATGAGCGCGCTGGCCAGGGCGCCGGCGGCCGTCGACCGCACGTCGCCCAAGGGCTTCCAAAGGTGCCCGAGGGCGTCCTGAAGCAGGTAGCGGCCCACCCGGGTGCCGGCATCGAGGGTGGTCAGGATGAACAGCGCCTCGAACATGATGGCGAAGTGGTACCAGACATCGAGCCACCGTCCGTGGGTCACCTGCGAAAACAGGTTGGCCATGCCGACGGCCAGCGTGGCGGCGCCGCCGGTGCGCCCGTAGAGCGATGTCTCGCCGACCTGGCGGGCCAGGGATTCCATCGTGCCGGCCTCGAGCGCGAAGCCCGTGGCGCGCACCTTCGCCACCGTGTCGGCCGCGATGGCAGCGGCGTCGGCCCCAACCCCGGGGATGTTGATGGCGAGGTAGACGCCGGGCTCGAGGGTGCAGGCGGCGATCAGGGCCATGATGGCCACCAGCGACTCCAGCAGCATCGCCCCGTAGCCGATAGGCCGGGCGTAGCTCTCGCGCGTGATGATCTTCGGCGTGATGCCGCTGGCGATGAGCGTGTGGAACCCGCTGATGGCCCCGCAGGCGATGGTGATGAAGCAGAACGGGAACAAGTTCCCGAGCACCACGGGGCCGGACCCGTCGATGAAGGAGGTGATGGCGGGCATCTTCAACGTGGGCAGCACCAGCAGCACCCCGCCGGCCAGTGCGATGATGGTGCCGAGCTTCATGAAGGTGCTCAGGTAGTCGCGCGGGGCCAGGAGCAGCCAGACGGGCAGCACGCTGGCCGCGAACCCGTACACCACGATGGACCACGCCAGGGTCTCGGCCCCGAAGGTGAAGGCCTTGGCCACCTCGGGGTGGCTGTGGACCCACTGCCCGCCCCAGACCGCCGCCAGCAGCAGCACGACCCCGAGCACCGAGCCCTCGAGCGTCTTGCCGGGCCGGATGAAGCGCAGGTACAGCCCCATGAGCAGGGCGATCGGGAGGGTGGCCCCGACCGTGAAGACGCCCCACGGGCTCTCGGCCAGCACCTTGACCACCACCAGTCCCAGCACCGCCAGGAGGATGATCATGATGGACAGGATGGACACCAGCGCCAGCGCCCCGAGGAACGGGTTCAACTCGTCCTTCACCATCTGGCCGAGCGAGCGTCCGTTGCGGCGCATGGATGCGACCAGGATGATGAAATCCTGCGCCGCGCCTCCCAGCACCACGCCGATGAGGATCCAGAGCGTGCCGGGCAGGTAGCCGAACTGCGCGGCCAGGACGGGTCCGACCAGCGGGCCGGGCCCGGAGATCGCGGCGAAATGGTGCCCGAAGACGATCCATCGGTGGGTCTTCACGAAGTCGCGACCGTCCTCGTGCCGTTCGCAGGGCGTCGCCCGCCGGTCGTCGAGTTGCAGGGCCTTGGCGGCGATCCAGCGCGAGTAGAAGCGGTAGCCGATGGCGTAGGTGCACAGGGCCGCGACCAGGATGTAGGCCGAGCTGACCGGCTCCTGCCGGCGGGTGGCCAGCACGACATAAGCGAAGGCCCCGAGGCCCGCCACGAGGGTCCAGGCCAATCCGCGTCCGAGGGAATGCATGGAACGGATACTGCCAGAACCCGCCGGCAAACTTCACCTCGAAAGCCACGGGCATCTGGATAATGTCGGGGCCATGTTTCCCCGGACGAGGTCCCTGTTGCTGTGTCTGTTCTGGTCGTGGATGGTGGCTGTCACGTTGCTCGCACAGCCCAGGGTGGGTCTCTTCGACATCGATGCCTCCCCGCCGGTCGGCTCGCGCATGGCCTACGACCCGGTCACCAACGTCTGGGACCTCGGCCTGCGGGCCCGGGGCGTGGTCGTGCTGGGGGGCGACCGGCCGGTGGTGCTCTGCGCGCTGGACTGGATCGGCATCGCCAACGAGGGACATGACGAGTTCCGCCGCCGGCTGGCCGCGGCGGCCGGCACCACGATGGACCGGGTGGCGGTGCACGCCCTGCACCAGCACGACGCCCCGGAATGCGACTTCGGCGCCGAGGTCATCCTCCGGGAGGCCGGCGTGAGCCCGTGGAACTACGACGGCACCTTCGCCCGGGAATTCCTGGGTCGCCTGAGCAACGCCGTGGCCCGGGCCACCGCCGAGGCGCGGCCCTTCAACCAGGTGGGTACGGGCCAGGCCGAGGTCCGCGAGGTGGCCTCCAACCGCCGCATCTTCGGCCCCGATGGCAAGGTGCGGGCCGTCCGCTACACGACCACCACCGACCCGGCCTTGCGGGCCGAGCCCGAGGGGCTCATCGACCCCATGGTTTCCTTGGTCAGCTTCTGGAAGGATGACCGTCCGGTGGCGGTCTTGAGCTACTACGCCACGCATCCCCAGAGCTATTACCGGACGGGCGTGGCCAACCCGGACTTCCCGGGCATCGCCCGGTTCCTGCGGCAGATCGCCGTGCCCGAGGCGCTCCATGTCCATTTCAACGGCGCGGGCGGCAACCTCGGGGCCGGCAAGTACAACGACGGATCGCCGGGCAACCGGCGGCTGCTGGGCGAACGACTCGCCGACGGCATGCGCCGCGCCTGGGAGGCGACGCGACGCGAGCCGGTGACCACCAACGACCTGCGCTGGCGTTCCGAGGCCGTGGCCTTGCCGGTCTCCCGGCACCTCGACGAGGAGCGGATGGTGGCCCAGTTGAAGGGTCGCGACGCGGGCTTCCTGACCGCCAACGGGGCGGGGCGGCTGGCCTGGTTGCGCCGGGCCAAGGCGGGCCACCGCATCGATGTCGGTTGCCTGTCGCTGGGCAAGGCCCGGGTGCTGCACCTGCCCGGCGAGCTCTTCGTGGAGTACCAGTTGGCCGCCAAGGCCGAGCGCAAGGACCTCTTCGTGGCCATGGCCGCCTATGGCGACTACGGTCCCTACTACATCGGCACCACGGTGGCCTACACCGAGGGGGGCTATGAGACCGAGCCGCGGTCGTCCAACGTGGCACCTGAGGTCGAGCCGGTGCTCATGGGGGCGATCCGGCGCCTCCTGCGCGATTGATGGGAAGGGGTCGCTGCCGGGGCGAGGGGGGCGAGGCCAGGTCGCCGTTTCGTCCCAAGTTGCCGATTCGGCCCACCGGTGGTTTGACAGGCGACGCGTCCGGAGTTAGCCCTCTGTCTTTCAACCGGGTTTGAACCCGATCCAACCAAGTACCCACCATGCCTATCGCCGTCGGATCCGCCGCCCCTGACTTCACCCTCAAGTCCAAGACCCCGACCGGTCTGGTCGACGTCAAGCTCAGCGCCAACTTTGGTTCCAAGAACACCGTCCTCCTGTTCTTCCCGCTGGCCTTCACCGGTGTCTGCACCCAGGAGTTGTGCGACATCACGGCCGGACTGTCGCAGTATTCCAGCCTCAACGCCGAGGTCATCGGCGTGAGCGTCGACAGCCCGTTCGCTCAGGAGGCCTGGGCCAACCAGAGCAAGATCGGCATCAAGCTGGCCAGCGACCTCAACAAGGAGACCACCAAGGCCTACGGGGTGCTGTTCCCGATGCTGGCCGGTGTGGGTGACACCTCGGCTCGGGCCGCGTTCGTGATCGGCAAGGATGGCAACGTGCACTACGCCGAGCAGACCGGCACGCCGAAGGATCTCCCCAATTTCGAGGCCGTGAAGGCCGCCCTGGCCACGCTGCCGTAAGCGTCTCGGGCCGGCAGTCCTGCGGCGCGTCTGGTTTCAGGCGGGGCATCCCTGCCTGGGAGTCTGACCCGGTGGGCGTTGCAACGTCCGCTCAAGGGGTTGGCCCAACCCCTTGCCGGCCGGCAAGGATCCCCACAAACGCTGGCTCTCCAGGCCTTCGGCTCCCGGTTCGGCTCCCCAAGGGCGGAGGGAGGACTTCCTTCCGCCATTGGCCATACTTGGAAGGCTTGTCCGGTGGATTGCCCGCCCACCCCCGGGCGAAAGTCCCATCGTTTTACGGTTTGACCGGATTTTCCCCCCGCCATTACGTTCTGCGGCTCCGCAGCCTCGGCAACTTTTATGATCGGATCGATTCGCAAACACTCGAACTGGCTCTGGGCCATCATCGTCACGGCGGTCATCGCCAGCTTCGTCATCTGGAGCGACGCGCGGCCGGGCCGGACCTCCTTTGACTTCGGTGGGGCCGATTTCGGCAAGCTCTACGGGCGTCCGATCACCCGCGACCAGCTGCTCAAGGCGCGCACCGCCGCCGCCGTCGACGAGGCGCTGCGCGGGGGCCGGCGCGGCGCCTCGGCGGACAACGAGCGGGCGGTGGCCGAATTGATGGTGCTGCACGCCAAGGTCAAGGAACTGGGCATCGAGGTCGGCGACGTGGCCGTGGGCAAGTACCTGCGCGAGAACTTCAAGGATCCGGCCACGGGCGCGTTCAACTACGACACCTTCATCCAGAACCTCCAGCAGCGCACGAGGATCGACGAGGCCACCTTCCTCGAGCACATCCGCAACCAGGTGGCCATCCAGCACCTGGTGGAGACCGTCGGCTCGGCCTCCCGCATGGTGACCCCGCGCGAGGTGGCGGCCGACTACCGCCGGGACAATGAGCGATGGGTGACCAAGGCCGCGTTGTTCAGCCTCTCCAACCACCTGGCCGGCGTGGTCGCCAAGCCGGAGGATCTAAGCCGGTTCTACAGCAACCGCATCGCGTTCTATCGCATCCCCGAGCGCACCGTGCTGGTCTACGTCCGTTTCGACGCCACCAACCACCTGGCCGAGGCCGAGGCCCTGATTGCCAAGGAGGCGGGCTTCACCAACCGTCTCGAGGAGTTCTACCGGCAGCGCGGGGCGGAGGCCTTCCGCGACGAGAACGACAAGGTGCTGGCCAAGGAGGCCGCGCTGCGGAAGATCCGCGACGAGGCCCTCGCGCAGGGGGCCCTCGGCCTGGCCCGTCAGGAGGCCATCCGGTTCAACGACGAGCTGGGAGCCCTGACCAATGTCACCCCGTCGGCCTTCGCGCTCACGGCCTCGAAGTTCAAGGTGCCCCTGCGGAGCACCACGCCGTTCCGCAGCGGCGAGCGGATCGCCGGCCTGGACACTGTCCAGGGACTGGCCCAGCGCGTGGCCTCGCTCAACGCAGAGACCCCCTACACCGAGCCGCTCGATGGCGAGGGTTTCGTGGTCATCCCCATGCTGCAGACCAAGCTGCCGCCCGAGGTGCCCTCCTTCGAGACCGTCCGGGAGCGCGTGGTCCAGGACCACCGCATGGACCGCGCCCGGGCCGCCGCCCGCGAGGCGGGTGAGAAGTTGCACGCGGCCGCGGAGGCCGGATTGGCCGCGGGCAAACGCTTCGCCGACATCGCCGCCGCCCAGAAGGCGACGCTGGTCAACGTGCCGGAGTTCACGGCGGCCTCGCAGAATGTCGTGGGTCTTGATTCCAGGCTGAATCTCTACCTGGTGCGCAACGCGGTCCAGGGGGCCAAGCCCAATGGGGTCGCCCGCTACACCGACAGCTCGGATGGCGGGTTCGTGCTGTACCTGGAGAAGAAGGAACCCGTCTCTGAGGAGACCCTGAAGCAGGCGCTGCCGTCGGCCCTTGCCGAGGCCCGTCAGCAGCGACGCATGGCGGTCTTCCAGAACTGGTTCGCCGCGGAGTTCCAGAAGTCCGGGGCCATGGCGTCCTCCAAGTCGACCGTTCCCGCCGGCTCGCCGGGGCAATGAAGGCCTCCGGGCCGGTCATCAAGCTCTCCGCACCCGGGGCCGGCCAGTTCTGGCCTGTCCCGGTGATTCATGAGGACGGCAGGCTTCTGGCGATCGACAAGCCAGCCCGTCTCCTGACGTCGCCCGACCGCTACGACAAGGAGCGGCCCAACCTCATGAAACTGCTCCACGCCGGCATCGAGCGAGGCGCCGAGTGGGCCGTCCAGCGCCGGATCGACTATCTCGCCAACGCGCATCGGCTGGATTTCGAGACCACCGGGGTGCTCCTGCTGGCCAAGGACAAGCCTGCGCTCGTGCATCTGGCCAACCAGTTCGGCGGCAGCCGGCCTGAGAAAACCTATGTCGCGCTGGTGCCCGGCAATCCCGAGCAGGACGAGTTCGAGGTGGATCTCAAGCTGATGCCCGATCCGCGCCTGCCCGGCATGATGCGGTGGTCCAAGGACGGCAAGAAGGCACTCACGCGCTTCCGCGTCCTGGAGCGGTTCCGGGGTGTCACCCTCCTGTCCTGCCATCCTGAGACCGGTCGAACCCATCAGATCCGGGTCCACCTGAAGTTTGCCGGGTTCCCGATCTATGGCGACGGGTTCTATGGCGATGGCCGCCGTCTGTTCCTGTCGGCCCTCAAGCCCTCGTACCGCCTGAAGGAAGGGCAGGAGGAGCGACCGCTCACCCCCTCGCTTTCGCTGCACGCCTGGAAGCTCCGGGTGGACCATCCGGACGACGGGCGCGCGGTCGAGATCACCGCGCCGTGGCCCCGCGACCTGGAGGTGGCGCTCAAATACCTCAGGCGCTTCGGGCGATAGGCCTGCTGGGGTCGCGTCGAATCCCCGGGTGGTCGTGAGGTCCGTGGCCGGAGGCCTCGGCGTGGTTCGAACGCCCCGGGTGCCTGGGCACCGGGGGCGGGATCACCGGGGCGCGCTGTTTGCTTCCCATCGGCCCGACTTCGGACTTCAATGGTCCGACAACCGTGAGTTACCAGGTCATCGCCCGAAAGTACCGGCCGCAGCGTTTCTCCGACGTCGTGGGCCAGGAGCACGTGACCACGACGCTGGCCAACGCCATCCGCCAGGGGCGCATCGCCCACGGGTACCTCTTCTGTGGTCCCCGTGGCACCGGCAAGACGACACTCGCCCGAATCTTCGCCAAGGCGCTCAACTGCACGGGTGGGCCCAGCGTGGAGTTCGACGACGCCGATCCCCGGGTGAAGGAGATCACGGAGGGACGCTCGTTGGACGTGCTGGAGATCGACGGTGCGTCGAACAACGGTGTCGACCAGGTCCGCGAGTTGCGCGACACGGCCAAGTTTGCGCCGGCTTCGGGCAAGTACAAGATCTACATCATCGACGAGGTGCACATGCTCTCGGCGGCCGCCTTCAACGCGTTGCTGAAGACGCTGGAGGAGCCGCCGCCGCACGTGAAGTTCCTCTTCGCGACGACCGATCCGGAAAAGGTGCTGCCGACGATCCTGAGCCGGTGCCAGCGCTTCGACCTGCGGAGGATCCCGGCCGCCCTCATCGTGAAGCACCTGGCGTGGATCGCGGGGCAGGAGAAGGTCTCGATCGACGCCGACGCCCTGTCGGCCATCGCCCGCGGTGCCGATGGCGGCATGCGGGATGCCGAGTCCACGCTCGACCAGTTGATCAGCTTCTGCGGCGACCGGATCGTCGAGTCGGACGTCCTGTCGATGTTCGGGTTGGCCGCCCGGGCCCAGCTGCTGGAACTGGTGGATGCCCTGCTCGGTGGCGACACCCCGGGGGCCCTTTGCCTGCTCGACACGCTCACCTCGTCGGGCAAGGACCTGGGCCGGTTGCTGGCCGACCTGCTCAACCACCTGCGCAACCTGCTGATCTTCACCGTGTCGGGTGGCGACACCGGCCTGCTCTCGGCCGGCGAGGCCGAACTGGCGGCGTTGGCCCGCCAGGCCCGCCTGGTCGATGCCGATGCGCTGACGCGCATGATGGAGGTGCTCAGTGCGGCCGAGGGGCGACAACGGGACGTGGCCTCCAAGCGCATCTTCATGGAGGTCACTCTGCTCAAGGCCATGCAGGCCCGCGAGGCCACCAGCCTCGACGCCGTGCTCCGGCAGCTCAAGGCGCTGCGGGGCCAGGCTCCGGACTCTGGAGCCGGGGTGTCCGCATCGCGGGGAGGTCCGGCCGAAACGCGGTCGGCACCCGTGCGGTCCGAGGCGGCGGGGCGTGCGCCCGAGCCGCCGCCTGCGCCGGCGGCTCCGGTGCCTCAGCCAGCGCCCCCGATCCCCGTGGCCCCGACGCCGGTCGCCCCGCCACCAGCGTCGCGGCCGGTGCCTCCGACCCCTCCGGATGCCGCTGTCCTGGTCCTTTCTTCGGCGGCGCCCGTCGAGCCACCCCCGAGGCTTCCCGAGGGTTCGCAGTCGGCCGAGTCGGTCTGGCAGGCGCTGTTGGAACACCTCGCGACGGCCGAGACGCTCCTCCGGTCCTCCCTCCGGCAATGTCGGGTCGAGGGTTGGGCGCGCGGAGTGCTGTCCATCGCCCATGCCCCGGAGGCCTACCTCGACACCGCCCGCAACGTGGCGGCGATCCAGACGGCCCTGCAGGTGCTGACCGGCCAGTCGGCATCGGTGCGTTTCGTGGTCGCGGAGAGCCTGGCTGCAGCGGTGGCTCCGGCCGGGGCAGGGGCTGCGGGGAGCCCGAACGGCGGGTCGAACCCGGGACCTCGTCCCACAGCGACCGCCGCCGTGCGGCCGACCGATCCGAAGTCGGCCGAGCCAAGGCCCAAGCCCGCCGCGCCGGTGCTGCTCGACAAGGAGGAATTCCGGAACGATCCGCGGATCCGCCAGGCTCTCGAGGTGTTCAAGGGTCGAATCCTCGAGGTTCGCGCCCCCTCCGACACTCCGTGAGGCGTCGGCGCAATCCGATCCCCCGCCGCCGGCGGGATCTGCGGCGGGATCTGCGGCGGGATTGCCTTGGCCCGGGGCCATCGTCCAGACTCCCTGCAACGCAACGTCGGGAAGAGCAATCCAACAAGACTATGAGCAGTGTCGGCAAACTCATGCGCCAGGCCCAGCGCATCCAGCAACAGATGGAAGCCGCGCAGGCGGCCCTTGCCCAGAAGTCCGTCGAGACGTCGTCGGGCGGGGGCGCGGTCAAGGTGGTTGTTTCCGGGGATGGGCAGGTGAAGTCCATCCGGATCAACCCGGATGCGGTCAACAAGGACGACGTGGCGTTCCTCGAGGATCTGGTCCTGACGGCGGTCAATCAGGGGTTGGAGAAGGCCAAGGAGCTGTCCAACCAGGAGATGGGGGCGGTGACCCAAGGATTCGGCCTGCCCGGCATGTTCTGAACCCGGGCCGATGCGATGACCGAGTTGCCCCTGCCGGTCCAGGCGCTGGTCCTGGCGCTGAAATCCCTTCCGGGTATCGGACCGCGGTCGGCCGAGCGCCTGGCCCTCCACGTGCTTCATCTCGACCCGGAACGCGTGCGCACGCTGGCCGAGGCGTTGGTGGCAGCCCGGGAACGTGTGGTCGCCTGCGGGCGCTGCGGCGGCCTGACCGAAACCCAACCGTGCCGGATTTGTGCCGATTCGCGTCGGGACGCGACGGTGATCTGTGTCGTCGAGCGGGCGACCGACCTGCTGGGATTCGAGAGATCGGGAGCCTTCCGCGGCACCTACCACGTGCTGGGTGGCAAACTGAGCCCCTTGGAGGGCGTGGGCCCGGCGGACCTCAGGATCGGGGGCCTCGAGGCGCGACTGGAGGGCGGGGAGGTCCGTGAGGTGGTGATGGCCCTCTCCGGGGACGTCGAGGGGGAGGCGACGGCGCATTACCTCCGCCAGCGGCTTTCGGGCCGGGGCGTTCGCATCACGCGGTTGGCGCAGGGCCTGCCGGCCGGCGCGGGTCTCGAGTATGCCGATGAGCTGACCCTCAGTCGGGCGATGGAAGGGAGGCGCGAGTTTCCATGAGCAACGCGAGCCGCCCGAGGGCCGTCGTCTTCGACCTTGGCAAAGTCCTGCTGGATTTCGACTACGGCATCCTGGCACGACGCATGGCGCCGCTGTCCGACCTTTCCGCCCCGGCGATCCTCGCGGTCGTCAACCAGACGCCGCTCCTGCACCGGTACGAGACGGGCCTACTGGGTGACGGGGAATTCTTCGAGGCCGTCGTGGCCGCCACCGGTTTCCGCGGGGACCAGGGGCGGTTCCTCGACTGGTTCGGCGACATCTTCACGGAGATCGCTCCCATGGTGGCGTTGCACTCGACCCTCGTCGATCGGGGTGTGCCGACCTACGTGTTCTCCAACACCAATGCCCATGCGATCCGGCATGTCCGGAGGGTGTTTCCGTTCTACCGGAGATTCACGGGTGAGGTGCTCTCGTACGAGGTGCAATCCATGAAGCCCGACGTGAAGATCTACGAGGCCATTGAGCGGATGTCCGGCTTCGGCGGCGCCGACCTGCTGTACCTGGACGATCGCCCGGAGAACATCGCCGCCGGTGCCTCCCGGGGGTGGCGGGCCTGGATCCACGAAGATCCCGACATCACCGTGCCCCGGGTCCTCTCTCTCATGGGAGGCTGACCCATTGGGCATCCGGTGGCGTATCCGAACCGGTGCCTTGGGATGCCCCGCGGAGTTCAAGTCAGGCCCGAAGGCCCGGGGTACGCCCTGCGGCCGGCCTATCCCACGGCGCGGACGCGGAGGTCGCGGAGGGTTTTGAGGTGGGGCAGCGGGACGCCGCGGATGGGTCGGGCGCCGTCGGTGCGGCGAGGGCCGAAGTGGCTTCGATGCCGGCGGA